>CAZJAD010000004.1:0-62843 GCA_964543855.1 uncultured Alphaproteobacteria bacterium | reverse complement strand
TCTCGGGCGTTATCGTAAGTGCCGTGCTTCTGGTGCCTTTGGGGATTGCTCTGGCTTATGTCATTCGCCGTGGCAGCTTCGCGTCAGACGAAGCATTGACGAACCGCGAGCTCGAGGCAAAGATTGCCCAGCGCCGCGTGCTTGCTGTACCCGAAGCGGTGGCGCTTCCGCCCGAGGTTACCTGGCAGGCGCCCCGCTGGTCGAAGGCGAAGTGGCTGATTTCACTTGGTTTGATGGCCGTGGCACTCCTGGTGTTGTCGGTGGTGCCGCTCAAGAAGTTGGGAGACGGTATCCGTTGGAAAGTGGATCCGGCGCAGGCCGAGCTGAAAGCTCGCGCGTTTCTGGCGCAGCAGAATCTCCCGGTGGAGGGCTGGAGGTGCGCTGTGAATGCGCCGCAAGGTGATCTGTTCGGGCCTACGGTTCGGTATCTCATGCACACGGTGGGCCTCGAAGGAGTCCAGCGATTCGTGGGCAGCCAGCGACTGCCGGTGGCGAGATTCGAGGTTCGCTTTTTCAAGCCACTGCAGAAGGAGACCCGAAGCGTCATCGTCGCCGCGGGAGGCGATGTGGTTGGGTTTGTCCACACGCTCGACGAAAAAGCTCCGGGAGATTCGCTGACTCAGGACAGTGCCCGCGCGCTGGGTGAGGCTTTTCTCGCCTCGGCCTTGAGCTTTGACACCAGTGGATTCTATGTGCTCTCTGCCGGGACGAATGCCCGAGATGCGCGCGTAGACCACGCCTTTACCTATCAAACTGACCGCGATTCGGTCGGTTCAGCCCGGCTGAGGGTCGATGCCTCGGTGGCTGGAAGCCAAGCATCCGGTGGCGGGCTGTATCTGCATGTCCCCGAGGAATGGGAGCGTCAGGACGAAGAGGCGACGGCTCTGGGCACCTTGGCCCGTTTCCTGATGATCGCACTATGGGCGGCTCTGGCCTTGCTGGCTCTGTTTGCACTCCTTCGCGGAGTCCGAAGTGGTGAGTTGAAGTGGCGCAGTGGAATAGGGATGAGTCTGCTCTGGGGTGGGCTGGCGCTCATCTCCCTCTGGAGCAGTTGGCCAATTATGGTAGCGACGCTCTATGACACATCAAAGCCTTTCGCGAGTTGGACGACCTCCACTCTCGCCGCTGTGATCGCAGGTGTCGTGATGTCCAGCCTTCTTGTCTTCATGGTTGTTCCGCTGATGCGCTGGCTCTTTGAGAAGAGAACCGGGCGACCGTACAGCTTCTCAGGTTGGGCACCTGCGCCGGATGCCGATCTGCGGCAGCAGAGCGTTGCTGGAGCGATTCTTGCCGTCCTAAGCCTTGCGGCTCTTTCTCAGGTCCTCTGGTGGTTCACCCTGTCACTGGGTTTGCCAACACGGACGCCGCCGATGTACTGGATTTCCTACGCGGCGTTCAGATGGCCGTTCGCCAGCCTCTTGAGTTCGGCTCTCGGTATGGCGATTTTGCTGACAGCTGTCATCGGATTCGTCCTGCTCTGGATTCTGCCACGAGTGCGGAACAAAGCGCTGAGGACGCTGGTCATTCTGCTTCTGCCCTTGATTTCGGCAATCGGCGAGTGCCAAGGGTCTGGAGAGGTTTTGGGGGAGTATGTCCGGCTCCTTGGAATGCTGCTGCTTATCCTGCTTCTGGTGAGATACTATCTGCAGGAGAGCCCGATGGCGCTTTTTGGAGCGGTGTGGCTGATGAGCACGATTCCGGATGCTTTGCTTTGGTTGCACCAGGGAACCGGTTTCTATGTGACACAGGGGATTCTGATGATGGCAGCAGCGCTCTTGCCGGTGGTTGTGTGGATCTTCTGGCGAAGACAGCCCGCGCTGCAGGTCTGAGTTTCTCACGATGGGCGATGTTGCGGCCGCAAAAGGCTGGGAGGATCAAGCGTGATTCGGAAAATCGCTATCTCGACGGGTGGCGGAGACGCACCGGGCTTGAACGCGGTGATACGCGCGGTTGTGCGCAGCGCCCACGACTATTATCGCTGGGAAGTCGTCGGCATCGAAGACGGCTTCGACGGCCTCATCAACGCTAAGCGAGTGCGCGAACTCACATCCAAAGATGTGCGGGGGATACTCCCACGCGGCGGAACCATCCTCGGAACAACGAACCGGGGCAATCCCTTCAAGCATACCATCAAGAAGAATGGCGAGACGGTCGTTGAGGACATGACGCCGGTTCTTCTGGAAAACATCCAGACTCTCGGGCTGGATGCTATTGTCTGCATCGGCGGTGATGGCACGCTGACCATCGCGCGCGACCTTTTCAAGCTGGGCGTGCCAGTGGTCGGTATTCCAAAGACCATCGACAACGACCTGTCGGGCACGGACCGGACTTTTGGTTACAACACGGCCATTACGACCGCCACCGAGGCCTTGGACAAACTGCACACGACCGCGGAAAGCCATCATCGCGTTATGGTGATCGAAGTCATGGGACGCGACGCGGGCTGGATTGCCCTCGAAGCGGGGATTGCCGGTGGTGCCGATGTCGTCCTCATCCCGGAGGTACCTTTCTCCATGGAGAAGGTCGTGCGCAAGATCAAGCAGCGGGATTTGACCGGTAGCCGCTTCAGCATCATCGTCGTCGCCGAAGGCGCGAAACTGGAGAGTGGCGAAAAGGTCGTCATCGAGAAGGCGTCGGATGGCTACTGGGCCGATCGATTGGGTGGCATCGGCAACTGGGTGGCGCAGGAGATAAAGAAACGGACGGATATTGACACACGCTGCACGGTTTTGGGGCATTTACAGCGCGGGGGATCGCCGACGACCATCGACCGCATCCTGGGAACGCAATTCGGCGTCGCAGGCGTCGAGCTGGTCGCTGAAGAGAAATTCGGTTGGATGGTGTGCCTGAAGGGCAACGAGATTTCGTCGGTGCCGATTGAAGAAGCGGTCAGCAAACTGAAGACGGTTCCGCCTGACGGCCAGCTCGTCAAAGCGGCCGAGATGCTCGGGATTTCACTGGGCAGATAATCTGCTGTATTTAGTATCCTTATCCCACTTGCGCTTCGGGAGTCCGCGCCGAACATACGCGTTTTTCTGCTTGCATTTGCACATGAAATGTGTTATATTCAAGGCTAAGAGAGAGCAGACCATTGTCAAATCATTCTTCATCAATATCGTGAGCTGAACGGAGACCAAGTATGAAGAAGTGGCTTCCCTCAGTAGTCGTTCTTACCCTTTTGGCGCTGGTTGCGCTGGGATATGCCGGAGGTCAATGCGGCGGCAAATGCGGCCACGCAGCGAGCGGGTGTATCGGCAAATGTGGCGCAAAGTGTGACCATCCGGATTGGGGATACGCTTATCAATCGGCGGATTTCTATCCAGACAAGGCACCGTGGGAACTGAAGAAATTCCATGCGGTCCTGTTGCCGGTTCGAGAAGCCCGCAAGTCGCGTGAAGTGGCCTACATCCGCGAATCGGCGAACTTCCTTTACAAAGCCGCCAAACGAGTGAGTAAGTCGTATCCCTGTTGTGCCGATCGGATGCAGAAGAAGCACTACAAAACCGCAGCGAAGGAATTGATCCGTGATTCCAAGCGATTGCGCGAGATGGTACACGGCGGCGCTGACAGTGCTGTTCTGGAGCAGGTCGAACGCATTGAAGAGGATTTCATCCGCCTGGCCAATCTGTCGGAGTGATGCTACAGAAGGGGCAGGAGTGTCGAGATAGGTATTTGGAGTGAAGTGAAACGGTTTCGTTTTTAGAGGCCTCGGGCTTTGTCGCCGAGGCCTTTTTGCTGCTGACATCGGACGGTGCGAGTGATTGGAGCGATCGTGGAGGAAAGAGACGGATAGATGAACATCGGGCTCGTCGGTCTGCCGAAGTCCGGCAAGACGACCACTTTCCATCTGTTGACAGGCACTGAGCCTGACCCGGCTCATGCGTTCCGACGCGAGGCGATGCGCGCGGTGGCATCGATTCCGGATGAGCGCGTGGAGAAAATTGCCGCCATCACGGGTTCGGCCAAAGCGGTTCACATCGCCGTTGAATACTGTGACACGCCGCCGGTGGAAACCGGAAGCGCCAAAGCGGACTGGTTCACGACCCAAGTCGCGGCCCATCTGAAACTCGCCGACGCGCTGGTTCAAGTTGTGCGCGCTTATGGCAAACGCGAGCTCGAGGAGGGAATCGATGTTCTGCGCGACATCCGGCGCGTCGAGGATGAACTGATTTTTGCGGATCTCGTGGTTTTGGATGGGAGGGAGAAGCGGCTGCAAAAAATGGCGAAGGTCAAACCGCTTTCCGCCGAAGATAAGCACGAACTGGAGCTTCTGGAGCAAGGCAGAGCGCTGCTCGAGGATAACAGACCTTTGCGGCTCTTGGAGCTTCGTTCAGAGGACAAGAAACAGTTGCGAGGTTTCCAGTTTCTTTCAGAGAAACCCTTGCTTGTTCTCGTGAACGCGGACGAGACTGAACTGCCGATTGTCCAGTCCCAGTTGCCAAACTTTGAGGCGGAGCTCGCCGAGGGAAACACCAGAATCCTGGCTCTTTGTGCCGACCTCGAGCGGGAAATCGCCGAGCTGGCTCCGGACGAGCAAGCGGCGTTTTTGGCCGATTTGGGGATGACGGAGACAGCACTGCGTCGAGTTCTGCACGCCTCGTTTGACCTGTTGGGGCTCTTAAGCTTCTTCACGACGAACGAGAACGAGACCCATGCATGGACATTGCGCAGCGGCGAGACAGCTTTGGACGCCGCAGCGACGGTTCACACCGACTTGGCTCGACGTTTTATTCGTGCTGAGATTGTCTCGTATGACGACTTCGTGGCTCATGGCGGTTATACCGGGTGCCGCGAAAAGGGTCTGCTCCGTTTGGAGGGGAAGGATTATAGGGTGACGGATGGCGACATCGTGTTGATTCGTCACAACTGAATTTATAGATTGTTGCTTTGAAGAGGCCGGTGCAGATTCCCGCACCGGCTTTTTTGCTCTGCAACTACATTCACAGCGACGCATAAGGTTTGCAGAATACAAGATCGTGCGAACTGCTGTATTCTCGCGACTGAGAAGCGGTGGCATGCACTTTGCAATTTCACGGGCTGATTTGTTGCAGCTTGCTCCAAGGGTGCGAGAGCCAGCGCTCACAGATACGAACGGGTCAGAGTTCCGGGGCATACAGTCGCGTCCTCGTTCGCGAATCGCTCACGGCTTAATGAGTCAGAACAGAGTGCCATGACATCGCGTATTCCTAATCTACTCCTCAATGCGAATCAGATAACCCAGGATAATTTTCTGGTTTTCAAATCGCGCCAGAAAGACTCGGGGAACTCCGTCGTGACGGAACTGGTCAAGCTGGGCGTTGTCACCGAGGATCAGATTGCCAAGTTCGTCGCCGACTATTACAACCTGCCGCTCATGGATTTGGAGAACATGGAAGTCAGCGAGGAAGTTCTCCATCTCCTTTCCCCCGAATTCATCCAGAAGTATCAGGTCTTTCCCATCAGGCGTCGAGGCAAGATGTTGACGATTGGCCTGATTGATCCCACGATTGACTTTGTCCTCGATGATATCAAGTTCATCACGGGCTTCGATGTCGAGCCAGTGATCATCACGGAGACGCAGTATCTGCGCGCGATCGAGAAGCACTACCACATGGATGGGACGCTGGATAGGTTTCTGAAGGACATGGGAGGCACCGGTATCGAGCTCGTCGAGGAGGCGGAAGACGCCGAGGTCAGTCAGATCAGGGAAGCGATCGAGAGTGCGCCGATCGTGAAGCTCGTGGACGGTATTATCGCCGACGCCGTCAAGAAAGGTGCATCCGACATTCATATTGAACCGTATGAGAAATCCCTGCGAATACGGACGCGCATTGATGGAACCCTTTACGAAGTGATGTCGCCGCCATTGCATTTGCGCAGTGCCATCAGCTCCCGCCTCAAAATCATGGCGAATCTTGACATCGCGGAAAGGCGAGTCCCTCAGGACGGTCATATCAAGATGAAGATCGAGGATCATGCGATTGACTTGCGCGTCTCCACCTTGCCTACCATGTTTGGCGAGAAGGTCGTGATGCGTATTCTGGACAAGACGAATCTGACGCTCGACCTGTCTTTGCTTGGATTCGAACCGAAGGCTCTCAAGGATTTCAACGCAGCTATTCGCATGCCCTATGGCATGATTCTGGTCACCGGTCCGACTGGTTCGGGCAAAACAACCACACTCTACAGTGCACTGACCAACATAAACACCCCAGATGTCAACACGATCACGGCCGAGGACCCAGTCGAGTACAGTTTTCCGGGCTTGAATCAAGTGCAGATACGCGAGGAAGTAAAACTGACATTCGCGTCTGCTCTAAGATCTTTTCTGCGACAGGACCCGGATATTATCATGATCGGAGAGATCCGAGACCTTGAAACAGCCTCGATTGCAATCCGTGCCGCGCTGACCGGACACCTGGTTCTGTCGACGCTGCACACGAATTCCGCGGCGGCAACCATTAGCCGGTTGATTGACATGGGAGTCGAACGGTTTCTCGTGTCCAGTTCCGTCAACCTGATCATGGCGCAGCGTTTGATGCGCAAGATCTGCCCGAAATGCCGCGAACCGGCTGACATTCATCCTGAGGCGCTGCGGGAGGCCGGCCTGGATCCCAAAGATGTCAAAGGGAAGGTGTTCTACCACGGAACGGGTTGCCTTGATTGTAGCAACAGCGGTTACAAGGGACGAACAGGTATTTATGAGGTTACGCCAATTTCTCCGAGAATGCGCGTGCTTATCTTAGAGAACGCTTCGACCCAGGAAATCGAAGATCAGGCGGTCAAGGAAGGCATGCTGACTTTGCGGATGGGCGCGTTGCGGAAGTTCGAAGACGGCATCACGACAATCGAAGAGGTGTTGCGGGTAACAGGACAATGAGGCAGGAACCGGGTATCACTATTCATCACCCAACCCGACATCTGTTTTCCTCAAAGGAGTCCCCCAAAATCGAGCCGAAAATATCCGTGGCACCGGAATGAGGGAATCCTGGTCGAGAGACTCACGAGGGGGTTGGGCTTGTTTTGACAGTCGAGAGAGACGCATGAATGAATGGTGGAATGCGAAGGAGAGAAGGAGGACTATATAGTGGATATTCGGCGTCTGTTGCACGAGCTTGTCGAAGCCCGAGGTACGGATCTGCATGTATGCGCGGGGAGTCCGCCCCGCATCCGGGTCGATCAACATCTTGTATCGCTGAGCTACGACCCACTGACTCCGGAGGAATGCAAGCAGCTCGCTTATAGCCTGTTGGCGGACAAACAACGGAAGCGGCTCGAACTCGAACTTGAAGTCGATTTCGCTTTCGGCATCGAGAAACTCTCACGCTTCCGGGGAAACGTATTTCTCCAGCGTGGGTCACTGTCCACAGTAATTCGAGCAATTCCTTTCAGTATTCCTACGATTGAGGAGCTTCGACTTCCAAAAATCTGCCAGAGCTTCATTCAGAAGCCCAAGGGATTAGTCTTGGTCACCGGGCCAACCGGTTGCGGGAAAACCACGAGTCTCGCCAGCATCGTGGACCGCATCAATGCCGAGCGACCGGTCCATATCATCACCATTGAGGACCCAGTGGAGTATGTCCATGCCCATAAACAAGCCTTGGTGAACCAGCGCGAAGTGGGTGCAGACACGAAGTCATTTGCCACGGCACTGAAGTATGTACTCCGTCAGGACCCTGATGTCATTCTCGTAGGAGAGATGCGGGACCTGGAGACTATCAGCGCGGCACTGACCGCGGCGGAGACCGGACATCTTGTCTTTGCGACGCTACACACGAATTCATCGACCGAATCCATCAATCGTATTATTGATGTTTTTCCACCTCATCAACAAGGTCAGGTCCGAGCTCAGCTCTCCCTGTGTCTGGAGTCCGTGGTGACGCAGAAGCTCCTGCCGAAAAAGACCGGAGGAGGCATGATTCTGGGAGCGGAAGTGCTAATGTGCACCCCCGCCATTCGTGCGCTCATTCGAGACGCCAAGGTACATGAGATGTACGGCATCATTCAGGTATCGCGGCGCTTCGGCATGCAAACGATGAACCAGGCACTCTACGAGCTGGTGATCGCTGGTTCGGTGTCTGCGGACCGTGCTCTGGCAAATTCGAGCCTGCCGGAGGAACTGGAGAAGATGCTCGGCAGGAAACCGACAACCGCTGCCGAGCGGGCCCGACTTCTGGCTCATGTGACTGCATAAGGATTGACAAAGTAATCTCAATCTGCAAACCGAGAGGTGTGACACAATGCCTGTCTTCGTCTATACGGGCCGATCCGCCGGCCAAAAGCATGTTGAAGGGGAGATGGAAGCGCATGACAAGGCCGAAGCGATGTCGAAACTTCGCGCCAAGCGCATCGTGGTCGGTGAAATACGGCCGAAACCCCGGGAGATTAAATTCCAATTTCCCGTACGGGTGAAGACCAAGGATTTGGCCATCTTTGCGCGTCTCTTTTCGACGATGGTGAACGCTGGGTTGCCCATTGACCAGTGTCTCGACATTCTTGCGAGCCAAGTCTCGAATCGAGGGTTCGGCAAGGTAATCGCCGAAGTGCACAATTCGGTGTCAGGTGGCTCCACGCTTGCCGAAGCCCTGTCAAAGCATAAGCGTGTGTTTGACAGTCTCTTCACGCACATGGTCGAGGCTGGAGAGACCGGTGGCGTGCTCGCGATGGTCTTCGGCCGTCTTGCCATTTATTTGGAAAAAGCCAACGCCCTGAAGCGCAAAGTCAAAGGCGCGATGATTTACCCAGCGGTTATCATGACGGTGGCCATCGGCGCAACGACTTTTCTGCTTCTCAAAGTCATTCCGGTGTTTGCGGACATGTTTGCCCAGATGGACGCGCAATTGCCAGCGCCAACCCTATTCGTCATTGCGATTTCCCATCTCGTGCAGAAGGGAATCCTACCCAGTCTTGGGGCGACCGTGGTCTTTGTCTTCCTGTTTCGGAGGTTTTACAAGACCGAGAATGGGAAGCTCGTGGTTGATAAGATGCTGCTCAAAACACCCGTCATCGGCATGGTGATTCGCAAGACAGCCGTGGCGCGTTTCACGCGGACGCTTGGCGTCTTGATATCATCGGGTGTGCCCATTCTTCAGGGCCTCGACATCACGGCCAAGACGGCTGGAAACGCTATCATTCAGAAGGCGATCGAGCGCACGAGCCGCGACGTCTCCCAGGGGAAGACGATCACGATTCCGTTAAAGGAGTCGGGAGTCTTTCCGCCGATGGTTGTGCAGTTGATTTCGGTCGGGGAACAGACGGGCAAGCTTGCCGAAATGCTCGGCAAAATCGCGGACTTCTACGATGAAGAGGTCGACGCCGCCGTGGCCGCAATGACCGCCTTGATTGAACCGATTGTGATTGTATTCATGGGGGGACTTATCGGTGGTATGCTCATCGCCATGTATCTGCCCATGTTTGATCTGGTGGGAGCCATCAAGTAGAGTATCCAAACGGAACGGAGACAAGGGCGTCGGCCGCGCTCGAGCCGACGCCTTGCAGCCCCATGGGAATCATATCAGACAGAGAGCGGAACTTCTCTCCTTACTTACTGGCGAGGCTTCTTTTTGTCAGTGTCATCCTTGGCCTTGCCTTGATTTTTCTGGCGGAGAACTCGGCCGACCGCTGGCGTCTCCTGGCGCTTTTCTCGGGAAATCTTTTCCTGGTGACCGCCGCTGGGCTATGGTTCAAGGTCCGCGGTGCCGATGCGCTGCTCCGATGGCTGCTTCTTTCCCTTGGAGTGGCGCTGGACACGGCGGTGATACACTACACTGGCGGCGAAGTCAGTGAGTTCGTTTTTCTCTACTTTTTCTCCATTGGAGCCGCGAGCCTCTTCTTGGGGCTGTGGGGAGCCTTCTGGATTGCGTCACTTGCCGAGATTGGCTACGCCTTCGTTCTTTTGGGGTTGCACCCGGAGAGTGCGTGGTCGTTCTCTTTCCAGCTCTTTCTCCATGCCGTCTACTTTTCCCTCACTGCCGCCCTGACGGGCTATCTTGCCGAAAGGCTTCGAGCGAGAAGTCAGGCCTTGGAGACAGCACGGCGAGAGCTGTCTCAAACCCGGTTGGATACGGAAACGATTCTGAAGTCCCTAGGGACAGGGCTTCTGGCTCTGACGAAAACCGGCGAAGTGCTCTATTTCAATCCTGCTGGCCGCAGAATCCTGGGTCTTGAGGATGAAGGGAATTCCTTGGATGCGCCAGAGGGTGATACACGGCTGGCATTGGAGAAATTCGTTGCCGCCGTGGACGAACACAGTGACAACCGGCACCGAACGGAGGCGGAGATCGTCTTGGCCGATGGACGACGCCGACCCGTTGGATTCTCGATCTTTTCACTCCGCGGCGAAGCAGCCAGCGAACGAGGCAGAGTAATTCTATTTACGGATCTCACGGCTGCGAAGCAGGAAGAGCGAGAGCGTCGGCGGCAGGAACGGCTCGCTGCCGTCGGTGAGCTTGCCAAGGATTTGGCCCACGAAATCCGCAACCCGCTGGCAACTATCAGCGGTTGTGTTCAAGAGCTTGCCAGAACGGACATGGAGTCTGTCGAGAGTAAGAAGCTTCAGCGGCTTGCGCTTCTGGAATCGCGGCGCCTGAACAACCTGATACGCGACTTTTCCGCTTTTGCGCGCCTGGAAGCGCCTCAGAAAAAGCGGCTGAATCTCTCCGATGTGCTGGAGAAACGGCAAGCAGGCAGAGTCCCGCTGGATGTGCGGCTTCCAGTCGACTTGCCGGTTCAGGCCGATCCGATGCAACTGGAGTTGATTATGGATGCTGTTCTCTTGACACTCTCACTGTGGGCGGAGGACGGCGACCGGATATCGATTTGCCAGCCTGAGCCCAGAGCGGGGGAGGTGAGTGTGGAGTTCTGCCTGCCGGGAAAAGTGTTGCCTGATGAGGTGATTGATGTTGTCTTTCAGCCGTTTGGGGAGATATCCAAGAATCGCCTGGGACTGGCCCTTCCCACGGCTCTGCGCGCCGTCGAGGGCCATGGAGGACAGTTGAAGCTTTCCAGCCGCCCCGAGAAGGGGACGTGGTTCGAACTTATCCTCGAATCTGAGGAGGCGACCAGAAATGGAGGAGAGAGGAGGAGTTGTGGAGCCTGACCGCATTCTTATCGTGGATGACGAAGAGGGCATGCGCGAATTCCTGACCGTTGTGCTTGGCACAGAGGGCTATTCCGTTCGGGCTGTTTCCGGCGGAAAGGAAGCACTGGAGGCTCTCGCCCAAGAGCCTTATGCCCTTCTCATTACCGATTTGTGGATGCCCGGAATGACGGGTCTGGAGCTGATTGAAACCGCACGCAGGGAGTATCAGCATCTTGCCGCCGTCGTCATTACTGCATTTGCTTCGCTCGAGTCGGCCATCGAGGCTTTGCGTCTCGGGGCTTTGGATTACATTACCAAGCCCTTTCAGGTTGACGAGATCAAGCACACGGTTGCCAAAGCGCTTGAACAAATCCGCAGGAACCGGAAGAGGCAGCCGGTGCCCGACGAAGCGGCCGAGGGATAGCCAGAGGCAGTCGGGTGTGGATGTCTCACGCGGCATGTTCTGGACCTGAAGGCGGGCCGGAAGCAGCGCGGTGGTTTGTCCATATATAAGGAGAGAGGCCGCATGCGCGCCGTTGCGCTGGTGTGAGAATGGGTGGCGAGATGGGATTGCTGATGTTCAACGTGAATATACGGGCAAAAGATTGGAGAATCAGTGGAGCGTGGCGCTTCGTGTTGCTCTACAGATGAAGACAGTCACACGGGTCAGTTGAAGTCATTTGGATGCTGTGGCAGGGAAAGATTACTTGAATCGATGGACGAGTTCAAGGCAGCGACCGGACACGTGGAGGAGAGAAGGAGCTGTGGGACCTGACCGCATTCTTGTCGTTGATGATGAAGAGAACATGCGCGAGTTCCTGACGGTTGTGCTCGGCAAGGAGGGGTACACCGTGCGAGCTGTCGCGAGCGGGAAGGAAGCACTCGAAGTTCTTGCTCAGGAGCCATTTGCTCTTCTCATCACTGACTTGCGGATGCCGGAGATGACGGGGTTGGAACTGGTCGAGATCACTCGTCGCAAGTATCCCCAGCTTGCTGTTATCGTTATCACGGCCTTTGCGTCGCTTCAGTCGGCCATCGAGGCTTTGCGCCTGGGTTCGTTAGACTATATTGTGAAGCCCTTCCAAGTCGACGAAATCAAGCTGATTGTTGCCAAGGCGTTCGAACAGCTCCATCTGCGACGGGAGAACCAGTCCTTGCGTGAGCAACTGGGTCGGACTCCGGAGAACCTGGAGATCATCGGAAAATCGCCTCAGATGCAGCGGGTCATGGATCTTGTCCGGCGAGTGGCGCCATCGGACGCCACGATCCTCATTACTGGAGAGTCAGGGACAGGCAAGGAATTGATCGCGCAGGCAATTCACGCCAATTCGTTGCGGAGCCAGGGCCCTTTCGTGACGGTCAACTGTGGGGCACTGCCAGATGCTCTCTTGGAGAGTGAGCTCTTTGGACATGTGAGGGGGAGTTTCACCGGAGCGGTGCGGGACAAAGAGGGGCTTTTCAAGGTCGCCTCAAAAGGGACGCTTTTCTTGGACGAGATCGCGGAGATGAGTCCGACACTGCAGGTCAAGCTGCTCCGCGCCTTGCAGGAGCGCGAAGTTCTCCCAATCGGGGCGACGAAGCCGGTCAAAGTGGATGTTCGAGTCATTGCTGCCACGAACGCAGATATCGAGAAAAAACAGAAAAGCGGTGACTTTCGCTCGGACCTTTACTACCGTCTGGCGGTTATCCCGGTGCAACTGGCGTCGCTGCGGGAGCGAAAGGAGGACATCCCGGTACTGGTGAATCACTTCATGGAGCGGGTGTGTCGCCGCAACGAACTGCCGGTCAAAGGTGTTTCACCGGACGCGATGAAACTTCTGCTGGCCTACTCCTGGCCGGGGAATGTCCGAGAACTGGAGAACACGATTGAACGCGCGGTCATTTTGACCGAGTCGGACACGGTGACGCCGGAGACGCTGCCGGGCAAGATTCACGCGTCTGAGACCAGCAGTTTCCGACTGAGCGCTTCGGACCCACCAATGACTTTGGAGGAGTTGGAGCGGGAACATCTCCTGCAGGTGCTCGAAAACACGGGGTGGCAAAAAAAGCGCGCCTCCGAGATTCTGGGGATTGATCCATCCACAATTTATCGTAAACTGCAGCGTTACGGGATAGAGCCGCCCACCAAGAGCTGATTACCTGTGAGCAGAAATGCACGAGGTTGCGGTTTGCAACGGTGTTTGCATCTTGCCACCGTTTTGGAAGCTGTATGCAGCGTATCGAATCGAAGAGGCGTCGGCAAATATCTGAAATCCAAAGGGTAAACCATGGGACCGATAGCTTGGCACGAGGCTTGCCCTAACAATCTCGCGAAAGACGAGGTCAAAAGCGGTCATTAAACCTTTATTGGAGGTGTGATCATGTTCAAGCGTTTGCGCAACAAGAAGAATCAGCGCGGGTTTACCCTGATCGAGCTCTTGGTCGTTATCGTGATCATCGGTATTCTCGCGGCGGTGGCGGTGCCACGGTTTATCGGGGCACAGGACCGCGCCCGGGTCGGAGCGGCTCGTTCGGACCTTGACCAGTTCCGCCAAGGGCTGGCAATGTACGAAATTGACTGGGCGGACTACCCAGCGGCCATGACCCTCGCAACTGCTCCCACGGTTCTCGTGGATCCGAACGGCAACCCGTACATGACTCTGCCGTCGGGAGGCAACTTCGCGGCTGGGAGCTTCACCTACACTTATAACGGAGCTGCCGTGCCGACCACTTACACCGTTCAGGTTACGGCTCTTGACAACGCCGGGACAGTCCTTACCGGGACACCGGACGGCGTACAGTAAAGCAGCAAGCAACTTTTTGCGCCGCACTCGGGCAAATCGAATTTGGCCCTTGTTGCAGGCACGATACGAACCCACTCGCGTGGGTTCGTTTTTTTCTCCAATCGAATTGCTATAGGCTAAGCCATCGTATGTGCGACTCCTTCGACCTTGTTGCGAGCGTCTTCCCTTACGCATGGATGCCCGTGCCACCTCATCTTTGGCTCCCTGAGGAAAATTGCGCCCACCGGTATGAACGAAGTTGCAGGATAGTGAGGAAATGGAGGCGTGAGTCGGCTGCAACTCCTTGCGCAGTCTAAAACAAATGCTGAGTGAGTGGGGGTGGCACGACCCTTGCAATAAAGGGATTTGACCATACCATCGTGATAGAAACATCCCATTCGCAATTCGGCTCATGCCCAAAGACAGAATTCTGGTCGTCGAAGACGAAAGTGAATACTCCGATTATCTGACCGCTCAGCTTGAAGAACGAGGATTTTCGGTGCGCGCCGCCCCGAACGGGCAGGCCGCTCTCGAGTTATTCACGGACGAAGAGTTTGACCTTGTTCTCCTTGACCTGCGGCTTCCGGGCATGGATGGCCTGGATATCCTCCGGCAGTTCAAAGATTTGGCCCCGGAGACCCAGATTGTCATGATGACGGCGTATGGATTGGTTCAATCAGCCGTCGAGGCGATCAAGAGCGGAGCGTTTGATTATATCACGAAGGAGACTCTGAATCCCGACACGCTGAACCTCACCGTCATGAAGGCATTGGAACAGCGTCGGCTCAAGCGGGAAAACACGCGGCTGCGTGCTGAAATCAATCGAAAATACACTTTCGAGAATATTGTCGGCAAATCGAGGGTGATGCGCGAGGTGTTTGGGAAGGTCGAGCGTATCGCTCCATTCAAGAGCACGGTGCTCATCAACGGCGAGTCGGGAACCGGCAAGGAGATGATCGCGAAAGCCATCCATCTCCACAGTCCGATCTCGGAACGCGCCTTCGTCACCATCAACTGCGGAGCAATTCCCGAAACACTCCTGGAGTCGGAGCTGTTCGGTCATGCTAAAGGATCGTTCACGGGCGCCGTGCGAACCAAAAAGGGACTCTTCGAAGAGGCGGACGGGGGAACGATTTTCCTCGATGAAATCGGTGAACTTCCTCTTCGCCTCCAGGTGAAGCTCTTGCGGGCCTTGCAGGAGCATGCGATTCGGCGAGTCGGAGATACTTCGGAAATTGCCATTGATGTGCGGATCATCGCAGCGACGTCCCGCGATCTCTTGCGGGATGTACGCGATGGGCGATTTCGAGAAGATTTGTTCTACCGCCTGAATATCATTCCCATCATGCTGCCTCCGTTGCGGGAGCGGTCGGATGATATTCCGCTGCTGATCCATCACTTCTTGCGCAAATATGCCAAAGAACGCGGTGTGATAGATGTGAAACCTGATGCGATGCAACTTCTCGTGCAATACTCGTGGCCTGGCAATGTCCGCGAACTTGAAAACATCGTGGAGCGCGCGGTCGTTCTGTCGGATTCGAACACCATCACCGTGCAGCTGTTGCCACCGGAGCTCAAGCGAGCCGCCGAAGAGTTCCATGTCTATATCCCCGAGGATTGCCTTTCGATCAAGAGGACTTTGAAAACCCTCGTTTCCGGAGTAGAGCGGGAACTTATTCGCCGGGCTCTTGAACGGACCAGCAACAACCGAACTCGTGCAGCGAAACTGCTCGAGATCTCCCACCGCTCCTTGCTCTACAAACTCAAGGAGATGAACGGGTGACATTGGTGAAGGAGAGTCGCGCCATGAATAGCCGGTTATCTACAGGGATTGCATTTCTGACTGTCGCCTTGGCTAGCCTCGCATTCTGGCTGGGTTGCGAACAGAAAGGGACGATTGCTCCAACCTCGACAGGGCAAGGAGAGCTTTTCTACTTCGACACGGTGCGAGTTTCGACATCGGCACTGGCACCCAGCGACCAATTGTCTTTCGAAGCTCATGTGCTGTCCGAATCCGGTGAGAATGGGAGCGATCGGTCTGTCAGGTTCACCGCGAGTCGGGGTCATTTCCTCGGAGCAGATGCTGACACCATCCTGAACACCTCATCTGACGGGTGGGCATCCGTCACCTACGTGGCACCCGAAGATACGGGAGCGGTCACGCTGCGTGCCGAGCTGCTCGCCATGTCAGAGATCGCTACACGCACGGTCAGCGTTACGGCCACCGGTCAGCCGCTCGAGGGACAGCTATACCTCTGGGCCGACACCGACACGCTGTTTGCTGATAATGGGCAGTCGTCGGTTGCGATTTATGCTCGATTACGCAATTCAGCCAACAATCCCATCGGGGGAGCATCGGTGACCTTCACGACGACGCAGGGGACTGTTGGGAGTCCGGCGATCACCGATTCGGCTACGGGTGTCGCGGCGACGACCCTGTACTCCGGCGCAACACCGGGAAACGCTCGAGTCAAGGCCACCTACGGTGTGGTCTCCGATTCGCTGGATGTGGCCTTCGTGGCACCGTATCCCGCGGCCTCTGTCGTTGTGAACGCTTTGCCTCCGCAGATAACGGCAGGTCTTGATTCCGCGACGATTCGTGCCGTCGTCTACGACGCGCAAGGTCAGACGGTCGTCGATAACACGCTCGTTATTTTCAGCACGGACAGAGGCACGCTGAGCTCATCTCAGGGGCGGACCGTCTCGGGCGTGGCCGTGACGAGACTCTATGCGCCTCCCTCGATTGGCGTGGCTCGTGTGACGGCGAATGTCGGTGCCGGCGTGACAGATTATACCGATGTCGAAATCGTGCCAGGGCCGCTGGCTGGCATCGCGCTCATTCCCGAGGACGACAGTCTCTACGCTGACAATTACAGTACAACACAGATTCATGTCTATGCGACGGATGAATTCGGCAATGCGGTCCAGGAAGGGACACCGATAAGTTTTGAAGCGTATTGTGGGTCCATAACGCCAAGTGCGACCGTGGATGCCAACGGGTATGTCATGGTCGTGTATCAGGCTGGCTTGACGGCGGGACCGACGGCGGTGCGAGCGTGGAACGGCAGCGTCGAAAGCTCCGTATCCATCTACCTGATGTCCACTCCGGCCGCCACTGTGTCCCTGACCGCTGTGCCAACGCAACTCCCGGCGGATGGGAGCAGCAGTGCCACCCTGACAGCCCTTGTTCTGGATTCGGAGAGCCGGCCTGTTTCGGATGGAACCGTTGTCACCTTTACATCGATTATGGGTGTTCTGGGAGCCCAAGGTGGTCCGGCGGCATCCGTGCCAGGCTGGGCAAGGGCGATGAGGGTGAGGGGAGAGGATTCCGAGGAGATCTCCGTCGCGCGTTTGGCAACGAATTCGGCGAGGCAGAGCGGTCCGGTGCGGCCAAGGGGCTTGACTTCAGGCAACGGCGCCACGGCAGATTCTCGCAGATCATCCAATCCCGGCGAACCGGGTTGGAACCCGACGGAATCGGTTTACACGACGACGACAATCAACGGCTATGCGAGTGCCGTTCTCACGAGCGCCACGACGGCAGGTGTGGACACGGCAACCGCATCCGTAGGAGTGGTCGCTGACCAGAAGTTCGTGACTTATCTTGCCGGCGAACCAGCTCAAATCAGCGTTGAACCGGAGGCGGAGAGCATTCCGGCGGATGGAGTCAGCACGACTTCTATCACGGTTCGGGTCAAAGACAGTTTTGGAAATCTGGTTGGTGCCGGTGTGAATGTCACTGTGCAGACGACTCTGGGGAGCTTGTTCCCACTGCAGGGACATACGAACACCGAAGGCATTTTCATCACCGAACTGCAAAGTGAACGGCGTACGGGAAATGCGGCGATAACGGCGAGTTCCGGCTCGGCGGGAGGATATGGGGAGGTCGAGTTCGCGGCTCCAGATGTGGCGGCCATCTCTGTGCAGGCAGAGTCAACATCCCTGCTCGCGGATGGGATGGCCACCACAGCTCTGGAGGCTTATGTGGTCGATGAAAGTGCGGTACCGGTATTCGGAGCACAGGTCACATGGCAAGTCGGTTCCGGAATTGGAACCGTGTATCCTACGCAATCGGTGACCGACAGTTCGGGTATTGCGCTGGCGACATTCCGATCTGGAGCGTCGAGCGCCGATGAGACTCAGCAGGTGACCGCAGCGACTGGTGGGCTTTCCGACGATGTGACCATCCATATGCGCGGCATCACGATCACCGTGACTGCTCAAAACCAAATTCTCCCGGCTGATGGAGAGGCAACGACACAGGTGCGGGCTCAGGTCACCGAAACGAGCTCTCATGTCGCTCTGGCCGATGTCACGGTCATCTTTGCGACAACGCTGGGCTCGATTCCACAAAGCGGGCAGACGAACACCAGTGGCATGGCAAGCGTCTCGCTCACATCAGGCGTGACCGTTGGTCTTGCCAGCGTCACCGCTCAGTACGGTGACACGCTGCGGGCCATGACACAGGTCAGTATGATTTCCACACAAGGTGATGTAATCGCTCTCTACTCCGAGAGCCCAACGCTTCTGGGCAACGGCGTTTCCACGACTCAACTCCAGGCTTATGTCGTTGATGAAGGCGGATGGCCGACCGCAGGCGAGGAGGTGACATTCACGGTCTTGTCGGGAGTCGGGACGGTGACTCCCTCAGTCGTGTCGACGGGCGTGGACGGATACGCTTACGCGACTTTCAGAAGCAGTGCTATTAATCAAGATGTGGAGACGCAAATCGAAGCGCTCATCGAGCGGGGAACATCGGAAGCGACTGTCTCCGTGCTTGGCGTCACACTCGTCTGTTCTGCCAGCCCCGGAATGATCGTGGCCGACGGGCATTCGACATCAAGCATTCAAGCGCAGCTCTATGAGACGACGAGCACGGTAGCCATTGGAGAGGCGGTCGTGTATTTTGGAACGAGCTTGGGTAGCATCCCGAATATGGCGATGACCAACAGCTCAGGGATCGCGACCGTGACGCTGACATCTGGGACAACAACCGGCAATGCCAGGGTGATCGCACGCTACGGCAACACGCTGAGAGATACGGTGGAGGTCGGGTTTGCGGAATCCACACCCACCTACCTGTACCTGTCGGCGAATCCGACGATCATCCTCGCAGACAATTCCTCTACCTCCATCATCACGGTGGTCGTAACAGATCAGGGTGGCAATCCCGTACCCAACGGCACGCAGATTCAGTTCTCACTTGTGCCTAATTCGGGATCGATTGAGAATCTCCGCACAACCACCGGTGGTGCGGCGACGAATGTCCTCACGTCCGGAGCAGACCCGGACACCGTGATGGTTCTGGCATGGGCCGCAGCCAATCCCAGCGCTCGCGACAGCGTTCAGGTGATTTACAGGGTTGGACCGCCCGCGGTTGTTCAATTGGCCGCGCAGAGCGACACACTGAAAGCCGATGGTATCTCGGTCGACACGATCTACGCCACCGTGACGGATGCAGTAGGCCATTTGCTCTCCAATGTGGAGGTTCAGTTTCAGACCACAATCGGAAACATCCCCCAGAGTCGGACAACGAACGGAGACGGAGTGGCGCGCGTAGCCTTCTCGTCGCCGACAACCGGCATTGCCACGATCACGGCAAGCGCCGGAACCGGCAGTGATAACTACACGATCTATCTGGTACCCGGCTGTCCGTGGAGTGTAGAGATGGAGTACTACCCTCACTCTGTCGGTGTGCGCGAGAGTGGTCGCAACGAGACTCTCCTGATTACGGCGACAGTTAAAGATGCCAGCAACAATCCCGTGGTTGACGGGACCCTGGTATGGTTTGACATCTACTCCCAGCCGATAACGCATCCTGATTCCATGGGTAGTCTCTCATCCGAAGACTCGATTCCCACGATTAACGGGCAGGCCAGTGTGTCGTACACCAGTGGCTATCGTTCCGGAACCGTTCGCATTCGTGCCCGCAGTCATGGCACGTGTGAAGGCAATTCGTATAATGTCTCAGCCATCACGACGGAGATTCTCATCTACGCCGGACCGCCTTACATCGAAGATATCTACAATCCCGACGGCTGCGGTTATTTCAATACAAGTCACATCAAAGTTGCCTCTGAGCCGTGTGATCTCATGGGCTGGAGCGCCGTCGGTGATTCGGTGCGCATCACGGCCATCGTCGGTGATCGATGGAACAACCCTGTGACCGAGGGAACCGCTGTGTACTTCACGACATCGGGAGGGGTCATAGCGACGGCAACGGGTTTCACCGACGCCGACGGGTTTGCCTCCGTGCTTCTCTTCGGCGGTAATCCGATGCCAACGCTTGACCGATGGTGGAACACGCTGGAAGATCCGAATCTGGGTGGCCAGATAAACTGTTGGGGTGCGCCGGATCGCGATGGCATTGCCAAGGTCCTCGTTACCACCGAGGGCGAAACACAAAACAATCAGAGCGCCATTGTATGGGCGACTTGCTGGGTTCGTTTCACTGCGCCTTATGATTATATCCAAATCCTCCAGGCCACAGTGAACGGCGACCCGAATGAACGAACACTCTACATCGGCCAGAATGCCCTGGTTACTTTCGAACTCTGGGAAGGCGGGAATCACTGGCCTATTGATTCGGAGTCTATCGTGCGCCTCAGTGCGAACGCCGGATTAACCTATCCAAACGTGTTCACGGTGGAGTGTCCAGGCGACACCATCTACACCATATCTTTCTTCAATAATTTGACGACTCAGGATGATGCGACGGCCACGCCGGTGCTCATTGAGGTTGAGTCGAAGAACGGCGACCTCTGGGCTTTTACAGAGACTTTTCTCTTGCTTCCGCAGATGCCCCCAGAGGAGTCCCCGGTCGATCCTCCCGCCGTTGGGAGAGTCGATCGGTAGTCAACCTCGGGTGACGCGGACGCCTGCGTGACCTGAGCACAACGGAAGGAATTAGCCGCTGTTAGTTCTTGGAGGGCGAAATGTTCGGGATCGTGGTTCTCATTATTGCGCTGTGTGCGCCGATGGCTTTCGGGGGAGGGTTGGTCGGCAGGCCAGCCTTCTGTATCGGAACCGATGCTGTCGCCATGACCGTGGAGTTCTCGGGCATGCACTACGCCGTCGAAAACGATGCTTACGAGGGCGCGGCGCAGGATGACGAGGTCGAGACCCAGCGGGTCTTGTTACGGGCGAGCTTCGGCCTTGCTCCCGGAGTTGATGCGGATGTGGCCGCGGGAACCGCCGATCTCAGGTTCCGCTCGGGTCCCGCAAACTATTCAGCCTACCACTCGAATTGGTCTTTTGCGTGGGGTGGCGGGCTCCGACTGGGGTATCCGCACAGACAAGAACTGTGGCAGCTTCAGCTAAGCGCGAGCTATCTTGGATTCATCGCAGATGGCGAGACTTCGAGTGCCCAGAAGACATTGAGCAACCGGTATATATGGCAGGAATTCACTCCGACGCTGACCGTTGGCTATCGCTTCGGCCGAGTGACGCCCTACATGGGCTTGATGCAAACGGTTCTCTTTGGGACGCGCGAGACGACGGTGGAGTTCCTGGGCACCGAACGACCCGATGCCGGTGGAAAACGCAGCTACACGGATGTGACCCAGAGACTGCAGGGACTCCTCGGAGTCAACTGGCTCTTGCCGGACGGTTACTATGTGACCGCCGGAGTCAGTGCGTCCGGCCAAGGGGAATGGGGATTCTCACTTGGTGTGGCTCAGTCCTTGAGATAGAGTGGTAAAGGAGAGAACGATGAAAAGGTGGCGCAAGGACAGGGGATTCACCCTGATAGAAATCGTCATGACGACGCTGATCCTTGTGTTGGGCTTTCTGATCATTGCCAGTTCGTACGTGGCAATGGCCCGCGCGAACCGATATAGCGAGAGACAGGACACGGCCATCAATCTTGCCAGTCGCGTCATGGAAGATCTGCGCAACACAAGGTTCAACCAGATTGTCAGCAGCGAGGGTGCGTACGGAGAGTACGCGGAGTTTCCCGACTACCGACACCAGACCGAGGTCATTGACGCCGGACAGGTGAAGCGAGTCACCGTGCGGGTCTTCTTCAACGATGATCAAAGGCGGGTGACGCTGGTCAGCTTCTTTGCCAATATATAGGGTGCGATTTTAGATGCGGAGAGGAGTGGAGTCGTATGAGAAGCAAAACACAGTTGAAGCTCAATGGGCCGTGGGAGCGAACAACCGACCGATCGCGGGGACTCGGATTCTCCCTAATGGAACTCATTCTGAGCATGACGCTTGCGGTGGTCCTTGTTGGGACGGCGGCGGGCATCTTTCATGGCATGATTCGGTACGCGGCTGTCGAAGGGCGTGAAGACGAGGCGCGGGCCAACGGAAGGCTGATTATGAAGCGTCTGGCCAAGGAGATTCGCCTGGTCGGTCTCGTGGCATCGCTCGACGCTGACGGAACATCCGACGACATTGACACCGATGTGACGGGAGAAGCCTGGGCCGACTCTGTCCTCGATGATTTTGAGTTCGCCAGCGGTACCGAGCTCATTTTCACGGGGGATGTCGACGATGACGCATTCACGGAAACCGTGTGGATCTGGCGCAGCGGCCTCGATCTTCATGCAACGATATGGGAATGGTCGCGAGATTCGGTGAGGTGGGAGGCCCCCGTCGATCGCTATCTGGGACGCAATGTGGAGCGCTGTATATTTCTGTACTACGATCGTGACGGGAACCGTGTGCCGGTGGCCGGCCACCTTGGCCCGCTGACGGCCGGTGAACGCCGCCGAGTGACCGAGGTCGAGATTGTCTTGGTGACGCGGTCCGATTTCGAAGACACGCAGCGCACTTACTACAGCTCGTTCCCTGACGGAACTTATGCGTACGATGGTTATCTGCGATTCTGGCTGACGAGCCGGATTCGCGGTCGGAATTTGTGGCTTGGATAAGAGATGAGATTGAGTCTGCGGAGGTGAGCGATGATTCGGAAGAAGAAAGGTAAGGAAAAAGAGCGCCGCTCCAGCGAGAAAGGCGCGGTGCTGGTCCTCGCCGTCGTGATGATGTCGGTGATGCTCTTTGTGGGCGCCACGACGGCCATCCGGTCCATCGGCCAGGCTCGGGTCACGGCTCGGGATGTCGATGATGTGAGGACCTTTTGTGCGGCAGAGGCGGGGGCCGAGTGGGCCGCAGGCGAATTGGCCGCCTTGCTCCCCAACAATCTCTCGCCCAGCCAGGCAGTGTTGGACAACCTTCCTCAGCCGTCACTGGAGGGCTTCCAGTTCTCGGCCTATTCGATTGTACCACAGGGAGGTCTGCTCCAGGAAGTGATCCAGTCTGGTGATTACGTCGGTCTGACTGGCTATATCAAAAAGTATGTGATTACCAGTGAGGCGCAGGGGGGTCGGCGTTCGGCGAGAATCGAACGGGTCATCGAACACCAATTCATCCCTCTCTTCCAGTTCGGTGTTTTCTATGATGATGATCTGGAAATCTTTCCGGGTCCCCAGATGACCTTTCTTGGCCGGATACATACAAACCGCGACCTCTATATCGGCGCGGAGTCGGGGATCTTCTGCGATTCCTATGTAACAGCAGTGGGGGATATCTGGCATTACCGCAAGGATGGCGGCCATGTCGACCCACCCGGTTTCGTGTTAATCCGCGATCAAACGGGCACCTATCGGAACATGTGGACCGGCGCCTATTGGCTGGACGAGAGACAAGCGACCTGGGCGACGGAGGCGATCGAGCGCTGGGGCGGAATGGTGCGTGATGGTGCTCACAGCACCCACGACCTCACGCTGCCCCTGCCTCCTCTGACGGATATGTATGAGATCATCGAACGCGGACAAGCCGGTGACCCGCCGGAGCTCGTTGATGCCAGGTACTGGTACAAAGCCTGCACGCGAATCGTCGATGGCGTCATGACCGACAGCAGCGGCAACCCGTTGAGCCCACCATCCAGTGTGATGAACTACGCGCCGAATTCATATTGGGATGACCGCGAGGGCGAGTGGATGGATGTGCTCGAGCTCGATGTCGGCGCGATGATGGCGAATGGATACACGCCCTGCAATGGAATTCTCTACATCTCAGGAGCAGGCGCGCACGACGCTGTGCGCATACGCAACGCCTCCCTCCTGCCTGATGGAGGACTTACGATTGCCACCGACAATCCCCTCTACGTGTGGGGAAACTACAACAACGTCAACAAGAAGGGGTCGGCGCTCATTTGCGACGCCATCACGATCCTTTCTTCCAACTGGGATGATTCCAAATCGTCCGGTCCGTTGTACAATCGCAATGCCGTCGCCACGACGGTTAATGCCTGCATCATGACCGGGCATGTGGAAACCATCTACGGCGGCACATATAGCGGAGGGCTTGAGAACCTGTTCCGCTTTCTTGAGAGATGGTCTGGAGTGAACTTGAACTTCCGCGGGAGCATCATCGACCTCTGGTTCAGCCGGAAGGCCACCGGAAGTTGGGAATACGGCGGCTATTACACGGCGCCAAATCGAAATTGGGGATTCGATGTGGATCTCTTGGATCCCGCGAACTGGCCACCCGGTACGCCGCGAGTTCATACGATCCAGCGAGGAAGCTGGCGACAGATCAGTTGAGGAACATGCTGATGAGACTATTCGGTCACCAACTGCGACCCGAGCGACGCACACGCGATTTGCTGCGCCAGAGAAAATGGAAAAAGGCGCTTGCTGAGCTCGAAAAAACCGCTTCGGCTGATGAAAAGAACTGCGCTGCTTGGAACGCTGTCGGTGACGTACGCTTTCGGAGCAAATCTCTTCAAGGAGCGGTCGAGGCGTGGCGTCGAGCCGCCGATGGATATGCGCGCGAGGGCCTCCACGAGAATGCGCTGGCGCTCACGACCAAAATCCTCCGCACCAGCCCCGACGAGACGGATCTCCATCTGATGCTCGCTGAACACTACTTCGCCATGGGGTATGTCGCCGATTCCCTGGCCTCACTGCGGACCTACTTGCGCCTCTGCAGTCCCCCATCTGAACCTGGACTGCGTGCGTTCTTCCGCAGGGTCATTGAACGTGACCTGACTCATGCTCATCTCCTTGAGGAGCTCCTGCCCCTGTTCCGAGATGCGCAGATTGAGGACCAGGAGCTTCAGACGGATCTGGAGAAGTTCGTAGACTCCCGCCAGAAAGTCGTGGAGCAGGCAGAACCAGTTGAGACAGCTCCTCACGAGGATGAGCTACCACCGGAGACTGAACCCGTCCATGTGGCAGGAGGCGCGGAAGGGCTGATGACCTTGGACACCGCGGGAGATGGTGCGCCAGCCTTTGAGGACGAGTCGAGAGGCGCATTCGCATCTGAAGCATCCCAGCCTCCGGTCACTCGTGAGCCACCGCGTGAAGCGACTCCGGAGAGTCCGGAAGAGACCGGCCTGCCGGAAGGTGAAGGTCGGGATCACTACGACTTAGGCGTCGTGTATCAAGAGATGAAGCTGTGGGATGCGGCCATAAGCGAATTCAAGCAGGCTCGGCGTGATAGCAACTTCTGTTTCAAGGCCGACTTGGCCACAGCCCAATGTGTCATGGCGAGAGGCAACCCGGAGAAAGCTCTGGCGCTCTTGGAGAGCTTCGAGAAAAGTGAAGAGCAGCCTCCCGAGGATCGACTTCGTTTGGAGCTCATCAAAGGGGAAGTTCACAAGATGTTGGGGAATCTATCTCAGGCTCTGGCCCATTTCGAGAATGTCCACAGCCAGCAGGCAATGTTCGAGAACGTAGAGGACAAGATTCATTCCTTGAAGAAGAGGATGACAGAAGAAGGAGCTTCTTAAGGTACGGCCGCAAGCGGAGCCATCAGATGGCAACGGACAATCGGCGCCGGGAGATTGAATATGGCTACGGATTTTCGAGGACTTCTGGAAACCCTTTTTGTTCGCAAGGCAAGTGACTTGCATCTGCGAGCGGGTGCGCCACCTGTACTGCGCGTCAACGGTGAGCTTTTCGGGACTCAGAACGAGAAGTTGACCTCGCAGGAGGTGGAGAACTTTCTGCGCGAAGTCCTCACTCCGACGCAACTCGATATGTTTATCCGGGAAAAGGAGCTCGACTTGGCCCTCACCGTGCCGGGGTACGGTCGGACGCGGGCGAATTTGTATTTTCAGAAGGGATCACCAGCTGTAGCTCTTCGGGCGATCAAGACGGAGATACCGTCATTCGAAGAGCTCACGCTGCCACCCGTGCTGGAGAAGATTGCCGCCTTGCGTCGAGGGCTGGTGCTTGTGACGGGAGTGACAGGTTGCGGTAAATCCACGACTCTGGCGGCCCTCGTCGAGCAGATCAACAAGTCACGCAGCACGAATATCCTGTGCATCGAGGATCCGATTGAGTACATCTTTGTCAACAAGAAATCCCTCATTGCCCAGCGCGAGGTGATGATCGATACGACGAGTTTTTATTCGGCCCTGATACATGCGCTTCGAGAGGATCCCGATGTCATTATGGTCGGTGAGATTCGAGATCCAGACACAGTGCTTGTCGCATTGCAAGCTGCGGAGACCGGTCACTTGGTTCTGACAACGCTGCACACATTGAATGCCGTGGAAGCGATCAACCGTCTTATCGCATTCTATCCTTTGAGTGAACAGGCGCAAGTGAGAACGATGCTCGCGGGTACTTTGCAGGCCATCGTTTCGCAACGCCTTGTGCCTCGTTGTGACAAACCAGGGCGGGTGCCTGTCGTGGAGATCCTCATCACGACGGCAGCCGTGCGAGATTGCCTCGTGGATATGGACAAGGTATCCTTGATCGGTGGACTCGTAGAGGATGATCGTGGTACGCACGGGATGCAGAGCTTTGATCAGTCAATCTTGAGTTTGTATCGACAAGGAAAGATCTCCCTTGAGACCGCCATGGAAACGGCAACGAATCCGAATGACCTCGAGCTGGCCCTGCGCGGGATCAAGACTTCCGGTTCCCGGCTCGCCGAACATGAATCCGCAGAAATGAGCCATTGAGGTAAACGGCATATAAACGGACTGGAGCCGCATTCTTGTGTGGGGAGAAAGGCAATCGGGCATGACTGAGTTGGCGTCACAGATTCCGGTCTATGAACGCTTGTTGGAGGCAGAGATCGTCACAAGAGAGCAGGTCAGGACCGCGCAGGAGAAGCAGTGGCGCGAGGGAGGAGAGATCGAGGATCACCTCGTCGCTCTCGGATATTTGACCGAAGAAGAGATGTTGGCATTCCTTTGTGACATCTACCATTACCGCTATCTCAAGCTGGATGATATCGAGATCGAACGGGAAGCCATTCACCACATTCCGGCTGCGCTTGCTCATGCTCACAATCTCTTGCCGATTCGTCGGACATCCAACGGCTTGGCCATCGCGTTTGCTGACCCGTTGAACCGAGAAACGATGATGGCTCTGAAGCAGGTGACCGATTTGGAGATCATCCCGTTCATTGCCAGTCGAGAAGCGATCGAACGCGCCCTGTACTTGCATTATGGTCATCCGCCATCACCGGATACGAGGAGCGCCGTCTCCCTGGAACCACCTCGTTTTCTTCTGCGACGTCAACACCAGTTGTGTGATGATCGCTATCAACAGATGGGTCGCGGCGTCGATCTTGACAAGGGCAAGACTTTCGACTCTTTCGTGAGGGATGGTCCCAACGAATTGGCCCTTTCGGTCGCGAGGATGATTGCTGAAGGAAGAAGAGAGGAGAGCGCGAATCCTTTCGTTTGTTTTGGTGAGACTGGATGTGGCAAAACCCATCTCCTCATGGCGATCGCCAACTGGATGACGGCTCATGCTCCCGAACGGCGCTTTCTCTATACAACTGGACGGCGATTCGGCATGGAATATCTGGAGGCACTCAAAGAGAATCGTCTCAGTCCCTTTCGCTATTTCTATCGGGCGCTCGACCTGCTCTTTGTAGACGATTTTGAGGATCTCTTTGAACGACCGTGGGCTCAGGATGAACTCTGCGAGACCTTCCGCGCTCTGGCACAGGATGGGAAATGGCTGATCGCGGCCTGTCGTACCGATCCACGCCCCGTGCCGCGTCTGTTTCCCAAGTTGAAGATCGCGATGGACGAAGGACTCGTCGCCGGCATCGGTCCGTACTCGCTTGAAGCCAAAACGGAAATCCTCGCACGGCGCAAGGGTGGGATCCCGGTTCCCCCGCAAGTGTTCGCCTATCTCGTCACTCGCGCGGATGGCACGGTTGCTCGCCTCCTCGACATCCTGGACCAAGTTGTGGCGCTTTCCATCACTGGACGCAAAGAGATCAAGCCGGAACTCGTGGACGAGGTGTTGAATATCATGGGACTCTCCGAGTCTCCGGGTCGGGAGGATTTTGAGAAGGCGCTCTCGGAAGGAACGGCCAAAGACGACGTCTATCTTGAGGAGCAGTACGAATGAAAGCAAGTGTGCTCATTGTTGACGATGATGAGCGTTATGTCGATCTTCTGGAGTTCAATCTGAGCGAAGAAGGGTATCGTGTACTGGCGACGACTCAGCCTGCGCAGGCCGTTGAGATTGTTCGTCGAGAAAAGCCCGATGTCGCGATTCTTGATGTCATGATGCCTGAGTTGGATGGCTTCGCTCTCGCTCGAGCGTTGCTCCAGGTGCCGGAAGCGCGCGGGATGCCGATCATCTTCTTGACCGCCAAAGGCCAGGGGGAAGATCGTTTGGAGGGATTTGATGCTGGCGCTGTGGATTACCTCACGAAGCCTTTTCTGCCTGCCGATCTCCTCTCGCGCATTGAAGAGGTCTTGACGGCTCGCAAAGCAACGGAGGCTGGCCATGCTTGAAAGAGAAGCTGGGTCCGGTCTCGAGAGTCTGCCCGATGTCGGCCTCTGGGACAAAGTCGTCGACGCCGCTCCCGACGGGATCTTCCTGCTCGATTCCGAGGGCAGGTATGTGGCCGCTAACTCGGTCTTCTGCCAACTGATGGGGAAATCTGAGGAGAGTCTCGTTGGAACGAGTTACTACGACGATTTGTCGGTCGACAGCATCCCAATGGCTCGTCGGGCCGTAGAGTTGATTATTCAAGATGGCCGACCGGAGCGCACGACCGTTGTCTTCCAGCCGGCTGATGGAGGCTCACGCACTGCCGAGTGCCGCCAGGCTCGTGTCGCATCCGACGGTGACCTTGGGGCGATTGTGGGAATTGTCCGGGATGTTTCGCAAGAGACCGTTCTTGGCAGCCGACTCTGGGATGTCGCGGAAGAACACCGGGCAGCTCTGGACTTTGCGCTGCGAACCTCTCTTGGGCTGATCAAAGGGCATGTCTACACGCTCTATCAGCACCCGGGAATCGACGATGTGCGCCGCGCCCGCTATGTGCAGATCATTGACGAAGAGGTGGACCGGTTGGCAAAATTCACCGAGGACCTCCTTGACTACCGCCGATTGGAGATAGACTACCTATATGGTCCGAGCGAGGTCGTGGATGTGATCGGTGTAATCGAGAGCGTGCTCAGAGATTTCATGCCGGAGGCTGAGCGGCGGCGTCTCCATGTGGAGACAAACTTCGGCGCCGTGCGGGGCCCAGTTATGGCGTCTCACGACCATCTGCGTCGCATTCTGGTCAATCTCTTGCAGAACGCCATCGTTTACACTCCTCCGGGGGGCAACGTCAGACTCTCGGTCGAGGATTCGGAAGAGGCGTTGCAGGTATCGGTTGAAGACAATGGCCCCGGAATTCCGCAGGATGAGATTCCGCACATCTTCGAACGTTTCTTCCGCGGGCAGGCGGCCGGCAAGGTCGTTGGCACAGGGCTTGGTCTCGCCATCGCGAAGATGCTCGCAGAATCACTCGGTGGTACGATCGTCGTAGAGAGTGGTCCCGAAACAGGGAATCTTTTCCGCTTCCGTTTTCCGCGGAGAGCGTTTTCGACGGGGGATCTTCAGAAAGGGCAAGGGTAACAGGAGTCCGGACAGCTGTCCATCGCTCCTGAAGATTGAGGGCACCAAATATGGTTGGGCGTGCCAAGCGAGCAGTCGGTGTGGATATTGGCACCCACCGCATAAAAATCGTCGTCCTGAAGAGGTCGAAGACAGGCATTGAGCTCGAGCACTATCACGTCGAGCCGCTCCCTCATGGGAGTATTGTCGATTATCAGATCATGGACGGCGTTCAGGTCGGCCAGACACTATCGCGGATGGTCACCACTGCAAAGACACGTGGGAAGGATGTGGCGACGGCGGTCTATGGCAAGGGAGTGATGATAAAGAAAATCGTGACGGATCAGATGTCCGAGGACGAACTGGCCGCCGCGATCCCCTATGAGGCCGAACAGAGTCTTCCCTTTGATGTGCGCGAAGTGACATTGGATTACGCTTCTCTTCCCCCGGACCTCGATTCAGAAGGAATGCAGGTTCTGCTGGTCGCCGCGAAGAATGACCTCGTGTATTCGATGGCCGATGCACTCCGTGACGCAGGATGCAAACCGTCTCTCTTGGATGTGGAGCCTTTTGCACTGCAGGCCACCTTGATCGAAAACGGAGAACTTGACAGCCAGACGACCCTGGCAGTCCTTCAGATTGGATTTCAGGCCTCGACGATGGTCCTTTTCCAATCCGGTCGATTCGAAGGTTCCCGTGACATCAATGTCGCCGGCAGAACCTACATCGAGGGACTGATCCGTCGCCGCGGAATTACCTTTGAGCGGGCCGTCGCGCTTCTGTCGAGTGAGAAACACTCCCAAGGCGACGAGATCGCTCTTCAGGAGATTGCTCAACATGCCGGCGAAAGGCTGGCGGACTCTGCTCTTCGGGCGTTTCCCGCGAATTTCGGTCCGGCAGCGGAGCAGCCTGTATCGCGTGTCCTTCTCTGCGGAGGGGGCGCGCATCTGCCTGGGATCGTCCCGGTGCTCAGTGAGAAGCTCGGTACGGATGTGGAGTTGGCGGATCCCCTGCGCTTTGCATCCCGAGCGGACGGTCGAGAGGACGACCTCAAGCTCGTGGCGCCGGATTTGACGACAGCGGTCGGACTGGCTCTTCGGGGCTTAGGAGACAGCTACCCGGGATTCAATCTTCTGCCACCGGAGGAGCAGAAGGACGGCAAGAAGGACCACCTGACTGGAGCGTCCGTTGTCTTACCGATTCTCGGTTTCGCGATTCTGCTCTTGGTGATGGTGATTGCGACCGTCGTCCAGGAGAACAAGCTTGGGATCCTGAAGAAGCGCTTGGTCGAAGTTCAGCAGGAGGCGGCACTCTACGCGGACAAGATCGCCGTTGTCGAAGAGTTGACGGCGAAGCGGGCTGACATTGCCAAGCGGATTACTTTGATTGAGCAACTTGACCATGACCGCTTTCTGCGAATTCACCTTCTGGATGAAATAAACCGAGCCCTGCCCAGTCTGACTTGGTTGACATCTGTTCGGGAAGAGGGCGCGGGAGGCGGGTCTCTGGTTCTGGATGGCGTGACTTCCTCCAATTTGAAGGTGGCGGAATTGATGGGGAATTTGGTTGAATCGCCTTACTTCACGAATGTTAACTTGACTGTGACCGAAAAGGCCGAAATCGCCAACACGGGAGTGACGAAGTTCACGCTGACGGCACAAATCAAATCGGCGTCAGCGGATATCGCCGCATCGCCGGAAAAAGAGGACTTGGTCGCTCAAGGCACACGCGCGGTTCGAGAAGCCCGCGCCGCCCAGCAGAAAAAACCGTAAGGTGTGAGGAACGCTGTGCGAACCTTGGGCTGTTTGGATAATTCTCTGAGTCGACACCATATTTTCTGGAGGAGGCCATGGAAAGGTATAGCCCCCTTGCCCTTATGTTGTACATGATCGCCATTATTCTTCTCGTATCAGGTTGTACCGAGGGCATTGATGAGTACCCGGACGCGGCGATGCTCTCGGGATGGGTGTTCGTGGATGAAACGGAGGCCCAGGGCGTGCAAGGTGTGGCCGTCCTGCTTGAATCGGATCCTTCCAGTGATGTGCCGTACGAGGGTCCCGATCGCTGGTTCTATACGGACGAAAACGGCCACTTCGAAGGAACCCTGTATCTGGGAAGTGAACGGGATGCAATCACAGGAAAAATCACGTATCACTATATGGGCGATGTCGCCGTGAGCTACTACTACCGTGATAAGACATTCTCCTGGGTGGGTGGAGCGACGGTGCAAGCGGGCGGCAATTTCATCTGTCCGTCGGTGAACTTGACCCAGTTCGCATCCGTCGGTTCGGGAGGGGGAGGCTAACGGTGAAACTGCGCAACCCAGCCATTCAGAAATGGCTGCTTCTTGGCGGCTTGGCGATAGCCCTCGTCTACGGATACTCCAACTATGTCTATGGGCCGAGGAGCGAGGCGATCAAGCAATCAGCCGAGAAACTCAAACAGGAGCGGGAACGCCTGGAACGAGGCAGACGCGTGGCGAAGAGTTACCATACTCTCCAGGCAACCTACGCCCAATTGACCGTCAACTGGGAAGCCGCCCTTGAGCTGCTGCCAACGGAAAAGGAGATGGATGATTTGCTCAAGAGGATCACCCTTGCCGGTCGGAGTAGCGAAGTGACCTTTCTTCTTTTCCGGCCGCTGGATGCCGTCGAGCATCCGTACTATTGGGAGAATCCGATTCGAGTCAAGACGCTGTCCACCTATCATCGCTTGGGGCAGTTCCTTTCCAGGGTCGCCGCGCTGCCGCGCATCGTGAGCATCTCGGAGCTCAGAACAACGGCTTGGGCGCCCCGCAAAGGAAGGTCGGTGAACACCGTGGAAGCGGAATTCCTGGCGACAATCTATATCTTCAAGCCCCTGGGCTCACCAGGCACGGTGTCGACTCCAGAGAGCCCACAGACCCGAAAACCGGCTGCGAAGCGGAGTTAACAGGAGTTCTGTGATGGATTCAAAGTGGCAGAATGTCGCTTGCTCGGGCCCCGAAGTCGGCAGGCGGTCTCAGTCAATCTGCGGCAAAATGCATGTTTGCGTGAGTGCCCTTCTGGTTCTTGTTGTCTTGATGGGCGGGAGCACTGCTTTCGGGCAGAACGAGAAGTCCTCGTCTCCGAAACGAGAAGGAGTTGTCACAGTCACGGACTCGACTGCCGTCGCGGGCCATATCCCGACGGTGGTCCCTCCAAGCGAGACGAGAGCACCCTCTTCTGGAGCGGCCAACCAGGTGGCGCCACGGAGGTCGAGCCTTCGCCGCGAAGACCCCTTCGCTTATGATTCACGAGGGCGAAGGGATCCGTTCCGCCCGCTGATATCGCAAGGCAAGGCAGACGAGGACATCAAAACCGATCTGTTGCGCGTCGATGGAGCCGTTCTGACCGGAGTGGTCTGGAGTGGTGGTCAGTACTTGGCAATGGTGAGGGACAAAGATGGTAACAACTTCTTTCTTCGTGAAGGAGATTCTGTGTTTCGAGGAAAGATCGTGACCGTGACCCAGACAAAGGCTGTCTTTCAGCTTGTGGAATTCGGCGAGGTCGAGCGGGTCACGCTGACAGTCAGGGCTGGTGAGGGTACGAAAGAGAACAAATAAAACGGGTGCCGTGGTGGAGAAGGTATCATGAAACAGTTCATCTGCGTTGCAGCACTGATCGCTGCGCTGGTAAGTGTCAAAGCTCTCCCCGGGCAACAGACCGTGCCGTACCGGGGAACCGGAGGAAACATCTCCCTGAATGTGGAGGAAGCCGATATTCGGACCGTTTTGCGAAGCATTTCGGCGTTCTCCGGAATGAACATTGTGGCGGGGTCCAAGGTCGAAGGGCCGGTGACCGTCCTGCTCAATGATGTTCCTTGGCGGCAGGCGCTCGACAACATCCTTCAGATGAATGATTTCGTCGCCGTTGAGGACCGAGGCATTATCCGTGTGACAACCCTCGAGGATATCCAGAATGCCGTTCGGAATGAGAAACTGGAAACTGGAATCTTTCAGATCAAATACGCCCGCGCCGAGGATTTGCGTGAAGTGATTCAGAAACTTCTGACGGAGCGTGGGAAGGCCCAGGCGGATATCCGCGCCAATACGCTGATTGTGACGGACATTCCCGCCAATGTCGAGACAGCCCATGAGATCATCCAGAACCTCGACCGCCAGATGAACCAGGTGCTGGTCGAGGCCAAAGTCGTCGAAGTCGATACCAAGGCGATGCGACAAGTGGGCATCGATTGGTCTATGGGAAATCTGGACAATCCTCTGCAGCCGACGAAGGCAGGGGCGGAGGTGAATCTTGGAGTGACTGACCAGACCGGCACATTCACAATTGGCCGCCTGCAGAAAGGCGTTGCCTTGGAAGCCATGGTTAAGACGCTCGAAGAGGAGGGGAAAGCGGAGGTGCTGTCCCAACCGTCCGTCTTGATCTCTGACAACGAGACCGCAACCATCATATCGGGGAAACAGATTCCGATCAATACTCTCGACCAAGCGGGCAACATCATCACGAAGTTCTACGATGTAGCCGTCAAGTTAAGAGTCACGCCGCACATTAATCCGAACAACCAGGTGTTGATGGATCTTCAGCCTGAAGTGAGCGACCTCTCGGGAGAAGCGACGGTCACCGGTGGAGTCATCATCCTGACTTCGCAGATTTCAACCAAGCTGCTTGTGGACAACGGCGAGACCGTTGTCATCGGTGGAGTGATACGCTCCAAGAAGGATGATGTCGAGCGCCGCGTCCCACTGTTGCACGCCATCCCGCTCGTTGGCCGGATTTTCACCTACAATTCCACGATCCACGAGAAAAGTGAGATCATGATCTTCGTCACACCTCGTGTCGTGGAGGCAAAAATGGCGCAGCAGTAAGCCCGATACCTTCACGCTGCGTCTCTTGTGCCGTCGCATCGCTTTTTCGGATCCATGGGCGCGAGGACCATCAGTCAGATCATCGGATTCGATACATTTCGCAATCATAAGGCCTCAATCCAAATCATGAGGCCTTTTGTTCATTTTGGCGGAGTCTGTTGATAGATGGAGGTGCCTGTAAATATCGCATATATATGGTGATAGACCCATTGGGTGTAAGAAGACGAGGCAGGGAAGGGCCGAGGTTGACATTAAACGAGGGATATCGTAAATTGAAAAGATTAGATATATGACCTCGAGCTGCGTTGCTCACCAAAGTTCTTGGAGGTATTGACATGCGATTTCAATGGAGCAAGGCTGTTTGGCCGCTACTCGCACTGCTGGTGCCTTGCCTGGTTTTTGGCGCACCGTATGAAAACGACGAGTGGCTGCCGGGGCACCTGATTGTGAATTTCAAGGCATCGGTTGGCGCAAGGACTCCGGTGACCCTGGATGATGGAACCGTCTCGATGGGGATTTCATCAGTGGACGAACTGCTGGCCACCTATCAGGTTTATGAGGCCAAGAGGCTCGTGCCGGACGGGATTCTGTCGCGACTGGACTATCCACCTGATTTCGGTCGTCTCTATGTTCTGTACTTCCCGGAGGCGATGGATGTCCTTTCCATGATCCCGGATTTTGAAGCGAATGCCTATGTGAAGTGGGCAGAACCAAACCTCATGCAGAAGATCCTTCGAACTCCAAATGATCCACTTTGGGGACATCAGTGGGACAAGGTCATCATGGGGTGCGACATCGCCTGGGACATCGGAACCGGCGATTCGACGATTATCGTTTGTGCGATTGATACGGGTACCGACTGGAATCACGAGGATCTGACTCCGAATCTGTGGGTGAATCCAGGCGAGGATCTCAACGGCGACGGTGTTCCGTGGATATGGGACGATATTCCCGGCGATCCGGAGGAAATCGATTGGATTGACAACGATGGCAACGGTTATGTCGACGACTTCATCGGCTGGGACTTCATCGACAACCAGGGGAATTGTGCCGCCGGCGAGGATTGCGACGACCCGGATAACGATCCCTTCGGCTTGGAGCCTCACGGCACGCACTGCCTGGGCCTGATGGCTGCTCGCGGGAACAACCAAGTTGGTGTTGCCGGCGCAGGATGGAGGTTCCGCGCTATGGCCATCCGCGCAGGCATCGCAGCCAGCGATGGCAACGGCTACATAGTCGCGAGCACTCCCGCGATCATCTATGCGGCCGCCATGGGTGCTAAGATCATCACGATGTCCTATGGAAGCACCGGTGCCAGTCAGGCTGAAAGGGAAGCAATTCAGGGAGCCTGGGACAACGGTTGCCTTCTTTTCGGTGCAGCAGGCAACGATGGCAGTGAGCAGATGCAGTATCCCGCTTGTCATCCCCATGTGATATCGGTCGCTTCGACCAACGAAAGCGACCGTCTTTCGTCTTGGTCGAACCGCGGGACCTGGGTGGACATTTGTGCACCCGGTGACCACCCCATTTGGTCCACGGTTATTGATGGCTACGGTGGCTCCGGCTGGGGAGGGACCTCGATGTCAGCCCCGAACGCCGGAGGTGTGGCCGCTCTGGTGTGGACTATGATGCCAGAGCTGACCAATGCCGAAATGGAGACCCTTATATACGATAACTGTGTCAATATCGACGCGCTGAATCCGGGGCTTGAGGGCAAGCTCGGTCACGGCCGAATCAGCGCATCGAACATGGTCGGAACCCGCTTTCCTCACTTGTCTGTCATCGACATTACCTTAACCGGGGATGATGATGGCGATGGGCGGCTCGAACGCAATGAGACGGCGGAACTCATCATTACGATCGAAAACGCAGAGAACTGGGCGACCGCCCTCGGTATTCGTGGTTTGGTTCAGACAGACGATCCCCACCTGACTGTCTCCGAGGATTCGATATACTTTGGCGATCTGCTGCCTGGAGCAGAAACGGATAACTGGGATTTTCCGGTCGAGATTTCCGCAGATAACACGATCGAGCAACCCTATGTGGCGGATCTTACGCTTGGCTTGACGACGGAGACTGGGTACGAAGTGTCAATAGATTTCCAGATTCCAGTCGAACGCCCACCGCTCTTGTTCGTGGACGATGATGGCGGACTTTACTATGATGCTCAGTTCTCGGGTGATTTCGAGGAGCTGGGTGTCCCATTCGACAGCTGGAGTACCGTGGCGGATGGCCCGCTGGACGCTCTGACCATCTCGTACTACCAGGAGATCTTCTGGTGTTGCGGGAACGAAGAAACCGCCACTTTGACGGCCGACGACCAGGCCGCCTTGGCCACATTCTTAGACGGGGGAGGCAAGTTGGCTTTGGGTGGCCGCCTGATTGATCGCGACTTGCGAGACGATCCGTTCTACGCCAACTATCTCCATTGCTCCACCGGAAGTCTTGACTCGTCGGGGCGGGTGTTGTCAGGCGTGTTGGATGATCCAATCTCGGGTGAGACGAACCTGCTGTTGGTTGGCAGCTGTGCGAACAACGGCACTGCGGAGCAATCCCGCATCGTTCCGCTGGAAGGAGCGTCGGTTATCTATACTTATGACGCCGACGGCCGGCCGGCCGCGGTCCGGTATGGAGACACGACCACCTACCAGGTTGTCTACTGTGCGTTTGCTTTGGAAGCAGCCTGTGGCGCCAGCGCAACGACCCATCATCGGGTCGTCGTCCAGAGGATTCTGGAGTGGTTCCGTGGTCATCCGCTGTCTGCAACGCCTCCTGTTGCCCCGAGTGTTCCCGAGCAGTACGCTCTGTTGGGCAACTTCCCGAACCCGTTTAATCCAACAACGACCGTCTGCTATGAAGTCCGAGCCTCGGGCCATGTGACTCTGACCGTCCACGATGTACTGGGGCGGCTGACCGCCACGCTGGTTGACGGCCCGGCGTCGGTTGGAACTCACCGCGTACGCTTCAACGGCTCGTCGCTGCCCAGCGGGATATATTTCGTTCACATGACCGCGCCCGGATATTCGGGCACTAATAAGATGGTTCTCCTGAAATAACACGAATTCGTGACGAGAACATGAAAGGGTGCCACCGACTTGGGGTGGCGCCCTTTTTTGCTCCTGCGACTGCCAGAGAGGGGTATGGGGCCGCGTGCGGCAGCGAGAGGTTCTGGAGTGAAATTCTGATTTCTGGCTTGAAATTCTCAATTGATTTTTGTAGAATCTATAAGTTGAGCTTTCTGAGCGGCGAATCAGGCGGGGCGTCTACAGAGAACAAATCATGAATGCACTTGTATTGGGTTTGCTTGTACTCGCGTGGCTCTTCGTAGGTTACCGAGTCTATGGTCGCTGGATTGAACGGCGCCTTATTGAACCCGACAACAATCGGCCGACACCGGCCCACGCCCAGGAAGATTCGGTCGATTTCTCACCGGCCAAAACGCCTCTCCTCTTCGGCCACCATTTCTCCTCCATCGCCGGAGCGGGCCCCATTGTTGGGCCGCTCATCGCCGTGCTCTACTTCGGCTGGGTGGCGACGACCCTCTGGGTGGCCTTGGGGAGTATCTTGATGGGTGCTGTTCACGATTATGTCTCGCTGATGGCCTCCGTGCGCGGCCGCGGTCGTTCGGTGGGTGACATCGCGCACGACGCGCTTGGCAATCGCTCGCGCATCCTTTTCTCCATTTTCGTCTGGCTCACTCTCGTGCTCGTTGTGGCGGTCTTCGCTGTTGTCACGGCTAATACGCTTGTTCAGGAACCGGAGATCGTCATCCCGACATTCGGGCTGGTTTTCGTGGCGATGGCGTTCGGCTATCTGGTTTATCGCAGCAATGTTCCCACACTCCTGGGGACCTTGGTCGCTCTGGCGATTCTCGGAGTGCTCATCAAGCTCGGCACATCATTTCCCATTCAGCTTGCCGGTCCTGTTCTCGGCCTCGCACCGATCACCTTCTGGTTCTGGATTCTCATGTGTTACGCGTTGCTGGCGTCCGTATTGCCCGTTTGGTTCCTGCTGCAGCCGCGGGATTATCTCTCGATGTGGATTCTCTTCATCGGACTGGGACTGGGTTATATCGGTGTGTTCTTCACTCATCCCGCGATGACGGCGCCTGCTTTCGTGACATTCTCGTCGGTGGGGGGACCTCTCTGGCCGATGCTTTTCGTGATCGTGGCTTGTGGCGCCATATCCGGGTTCCATTCCCTGGTGGCCAGCGGGACCACCTCCAAGCAGCTCAACTGCGAGACGGCCGGTCGTCCTATCGGTTTCGGTGGCATGGTCATGGAAGCGGTCTTGGCGCTCCTGGTGATTCTCATTGCGGGCAGCATGCTTGTCTGGGACCCATCGGGCAGAGCAAGCGCCTTCGGCTATCACTACCTGATGGGACAAGGTGGTGGGCCCATCGTCACCTTCTCGAAAGGATTCGGCCGGATGGTCGAGGCGGTTCCCGGAATGACGCTGGTGGCCGGTATGTATATCGGGATGCTCATGCTTAATGCGTTTGTCATCACCTCGCTCGACACCGGCACACGACTGGCCCGCTTCATTGTTGGGGAATTGGGAGGTCGCTGGTCTGCGATCCTTCGGAGTCGGTGGGTCGGAGGCCTGCTGACGGTCGCCGCAGCCGGTTATCTGGGGGCGAGCGGAGGCTACCAGACGATATGGCCGCTCTTCGGCGCGGCCAATCAGCTCGTGGCGGCTCTGACGCTCATTGTGGTCAGTGCCTATCTTGTGGGAGTGAAGAGGCCGCGGATTTACACGGCCATTCCTGCAATAATCATGTTGCTGACAACCGTAGGCGCTCTTGTTTATGAGGCGCTCTTGTTCTGGTCGGAAGGCAAATATGTTCTGGCCGGAATCGCAGTGGTTCTTATCGCTTTGTCGCTTGTGATCGCTCAGGAGGCATCATGGCTTATCAGAGGCAACCTGAATAATGCACGGCGCACCGTATCTCACTTTCATGGATAAAAGTCAATCGGATAGGAGATAGAAGGCATGCCCAGGAAAGCCGCCAGTCGTGAGCGGGGGAATTGGGGGAGTCGCTTGGGGGTTATTTTGGCCGTCTCTGGCAGTGCCGTTGGATTGGGCAACTTCCTTCGTTTTCCTGTGAAAGCGGCCTCGAACGGTGGAGGCGCTTTCATGGTGCCCTATTTCTTGGCCTTCCTTCTGGTCGGCATTCCGTTGGCATGGATTGAATGGACATTAGGACGCTATGGCGGCCGACATGCGCACGGCAGCGCGCCGGGAATTTACCATCGAATCACTGGTGGGAGACGCTGGGCCAAGTACCTCGGGGCGATTTCGATCTTTGTCCCTCTCGTCATTTCATTCTACTATGTCTATATCGAAGGTTGGGCGCTGGCGTTCAGTCTCTTCTCGCTAACCGGGCAAATTCAGGAAGCGGCCGCTGCCGGAAACATGACGGCATTCCTCAATGGATTTCTCGGAGTTGAAAGCAATCAGTACTTCTCCGGCCCGTGGACGGCTTTCGCAGTATTCATATTTGTTTTCGTGCTGAACTACACCGTGATTTTTCGCGGTGTGGCAATGGGGATTGAGAAGTTGAACAAGGTGGCGATGCCCATTTTGCTCGGTTGCGGAATCATCCTGGCCATTCGCGTGTTGACTCTGGGAACGCCCGATCCCGTGAATCATCCGGAATGGAATGTCGCGTCAGGATTGGGCTTCATGTGGAATCCGGATTGGTCGCAGCTCTTGAAAGCGCGGGTCTGGATTGAAGCAGCGGGGCAGATTTTCTTCACGCTATCCGTAGGAATGGGTGCGATCATGGCCTACGCCAGCTACCTCCGTCAGAAGGACGATGTCGTCCTCTCCAGCCTGACTTCAGCCAGTACGAATCAGTTTGTCGAAGTGATATTGGGGGGATCGGTTGGGCTGGTTGCAGCGGCGATATTCTATGGAGCGACCCAGGCGCAGGCGATCGCTCAGAGCGGGGCTTTCGGACTCGGATTTGTCACGATGCCGATGATCTTTGGCCACATGGGTGGGGGAACCGTCATGGGATTCTTGTGGTTCTTTCTTCTCTTTGTTGCTGGGATCACTTCGTCCGTGTCACTCCTTCAGCCGACGATTGCCTTTCTCGAGGACGAACTCAACTTGAATCGCCAAAGTGCCGTAATGCTGTTGGGAACTGTTGGCTTCTGCGTGACATCTTTCGTGATCCTGACCTTGCGCTTCGGTACTCTGGATGAGATGGATTTCTGGGCGGGAACCGTATTGCCTGTCGTATCTGCAACCATCATGGTCGTTCTTTTCGCCTATGTCCTCGGAGTGCGCCGGGGGTTTGAGGAAATGCACCGGGGCGCGGATATGAATGTGCCGGTCATTTACAAGTTCATCATTCGATATGTCACGCCCTTCTACCTGATGGTGATTCTTGCGGTTTGGGGCTATCAGGAGTGGGTGTCGCTTATCCTGATGCGGAACATTACCGATCCGACCCAGTTCCTCTTCGTTCTCATAACGCGCATTATCTTATTAGCCCTTCTCGGCACGATCCTACTGCTCATCCTCAAGGCGGATCGTCGCGGGCGATTCCCAAAGCTCAAGGGGAAACAACTATGACAACCGTAGGCTGGATATTCATGTTCCTCTCGTGGGGGGGTATTCTGGGATTGTTGATCTTCTGCTTTGCCAAGGTGCTCCGAATTCGGAAAGCCAACATTCAGGCTCCGCTCGAAATCGAGATCAAGGACTGAGGCGAGCGTGATACGCCGTCGATTCGCCCGTGAGTGTCAAATGTCGGCGTGCTCCCTCTTCGTGAAATATCGAAAGCCCGGAGAGTGTGCGTAACCGCATGACTCCAACAGCCGGGCTGACGCCTCGTTTTCCTCCAGAGTGAAAACCGCGATAATTCCCGCTCCCCGCTTCGACAAAGATTCCTCACACTTGGCAATTAAAGCTCTGGCAACACCTCTTCGCCGATAGTCAAGGTGCACCGCCAAGCGGTTCAACCATCCCTTTCGTCGACCCTCCAAGGTTCCAAAAATGGAGCCGATGATTCTCTCTCCATCGAACGCTCCCCAGAAAAGGTCCGGAGCGCGTCGCAGTTCGCCTTGAAGCTTCTCGGCGGTGTCGCGCCCGCGAGGTTTGTACTCCAGTTCAGCCTCGCGCCAGAGCTCGAGCATAGGGACAACATCTTCTTTGTTGAGCTTGCGGACGATGATCCCGTCGAGACCCGGAACGGCCAAGTCGCTGGAAGCCGCCGTTGCACTCTTTTTCTGTACTCCCAAGGTCAACTTCATCAGTCGTGCACCGTCCGCAAGGCCGAAGGTCTGGTAGACCTCTCGGGCGCGCGCATTGTCTTCGGCGACGAGGAGCCAGAGCTCCTGGCACCCCAATTCGACCGATCGACGCCGCGCGAGCTCCAGCAAGCCTTTGCTTAAGCCCGTCCCTTGGAAGGGCCTGTCGATCGTCAGGTCCCATATCCAGAGCTCCTTCTGCCCGTTGAACTGGTTGTGGCTTGTGTGCAGCCAGAGCTGGCCGACGATCCGGTCCGACTCGTCGGCGAGAACATGAACTTCGCTCCCCTCCTCGAACGCATGGCGGGAGACAAAGCTGCGAAATCTTTGTTTTTGAAGGAGCTCGCTCACGCCTGTCCGACCGTGGAGGAAGGCGCAAGTCGGGTAACCGAGCTCCACGAATCGATCGAGCTCGTTGCGGCGCAGCAAGCGTACGCGGTACGGCTCCGAGGGGAGCTTTGTCGCTTTCTGTGGGGGCTTGTGTTTCATAGTGCGGAGACTTTGGCTTAGGTTGGATTGATGATGCTGATATCCCGATTGATTCTAATCAGTTGACTGGTTCAAGGCTTAGCTGGCCCGTGGCCAACTTAACTTGCCAATATATAGGCTATTGGTATTCGAAGCAAGTCCGATTCGATGTCTCGCGGTTGCACCGGGGATCGGGAAGTGCGCCGACGGGGCTCTGGGTATAACTTCCCGATTTGAGGTTGGTTGAAAAGGGGACAGAGGCTGGGGGAGGAGTTGCTGAAAGGGGTGTGGAGGAGTGGAGGAGATGCTTGACAAAAGGTGCAGATTTATGTATATTTAAATTTCTTGAAAAGGCATCTTAGCGGGCCTGTGGCGCAGTTGGGAGCGCGTCTGAATGGCATTCAGAAGGTCAGGGGTTCGAATCCCCTCAGGTCCACCAGACCTGGCGAAGCATCTCGCCGGGCTCTGTTTGTGCGTTATGCTCCTGTCTGTGGCATGAGACTTGCCGCACTGCAGGTCGCGACCGCTTGATGGATTGGATCCGTTGCGGGAGTAACTCAGTTGGTAGAGTATCACGTTGCCAACGTGAATGTCGCGGGTTCGAGCCCCGTCTCCCGCTCCAGCGTCTACCATTAAGAATGCCAGTGCGGTTTGGGCGGCGTAGCCAAGTGGTTAAGGCGGAGGTCTGCAAAACCTTTATGCAGCGGTTCGAATCCGCTCGCCGCCTCCCAGGGATAACGGGCCGGTTTGCCGGGGTGGTGGAATGGTAGACGCAGGGGACTTAAAATCCTTGGGGGCCTTCAAAAAGCCCCGTGCCGGTTCGAGTCCGGCCCCCGGCACCTGAGATTCTCCAATTTTCGGTAGTCGTCTAGTTCGCTCGGCGATCAAGTCACTAGCTCGATTCTGTCAAATTTCAGAACCATAGAGATGGGAGAGATGAGGTGAAATCTCGACAGACATTGTCGAAAAGACGGTGGACCGGCATATTTGTTCTTTCTATGATAATCGTTATTACTTGTGGTTGCCGAGCGAAAAAAGAAACAGCACCGGAAGAAGGAAAGAAACCGACGGAGCGAGAGCAACAAGTAGCCAAAGGTCCCTTTTCGACTTTAGCGATCACAGATATTGGCATCTCAGGTAATAATGTTTCAATTTCGGGCAATACAGATTTGCCAGACGGCGCTACTCTAAATGTAGGATTTAACGTATGGGGAAGATCTGGTTCCGATTTATACATCGGGGTCGATAAGAAAATTACTGTATTTAACGGCAAATTTGAGGCGACACTCGCAGTCCCTCAAAGGGATGAATTCAAAAAAGGACCCTATGAGCTATCAGTATTATTTACTCCTCGTGGCCAATCTGACAGAATCATAAAGCTTGTTGGCAAAGACGGAGAACATCTTGGGGGAGAGCTTGTCCAAGAAGTAGGTACGTTCAAAGTAATGGAATTAGTTGAGAAAAGGGAGCTTCAAATGTCCGTTACGCCGCCTTCTTACACTTTCCAACAGCCCTCTGAATTCCCGAAAAATTCAGCCGAACGTGCGTTAGCTGAATACATTCTTGCATGGAAAAACCAAGATTGGGACAGAATGGCGAGTTGTACCCAGAAGACTTGGTCCAGTAAAGAAAAGGACCCGGCAGGAGTATTAGAAGCTTGGTATAGTTTTAAGACTCTTAAAGGATTTGAAGTCACGAATCTGAAAAAGGTCAGTGACGTTACTAGCGATATAACATTCATCGTTGAGTACGAAGCTATAACTAATCAAATCTCCAAGAAACAGATTACAGCCAGGGTGATAAAGGAAACCGCTCCTTATACACCTAGTGAGAAGGGACAATGGGGGGTGAATCCTACTTCAGCGCTACGTGAAGAAGACGCCCATTAGAATCTGAGAAAATCGCATAAAGATGAAAGTGGCCTGCCGAACCTGTTTTAAGTCGAAGGGGCGATTAGCTCAGTTGGTTAGAGCGCTTGCGTGACATGCAAGAGGTCACAAGTTCGAATCTTGTATCGCCCACCGAAGTCCACAGATTGACAGTCCTCAGGAAACGGATAGGCGCCTTGCACTGCGGACTGTGCCCTGTGGACTGTCGCCTATTATGATGAAGGAACTGGAACTGAAATTTCCCGGTGGACAGGTCGTCAAGGCCGCTCCGGGAACAACACCGGCGCATTTGCTCCTGAATGGTCGTGTTGAGGCGCCAGCCGATGTACTGGCTGCGCAGTTGGATGGCCGGGTCTGGGAGCTTGGGCGACCGCTGAGCGATGGCGGAGAATTCCGCTGGCTGACCTTCGACGACGAGGAAGGCCGCCACGCCTATTGGCATTCGGCGGCGCACCTGATGGCTCACGCGGTCAAAGAGCTCTGGCCGGATGTCCAGCTTGCGATCGGGCCTCCCATTTACGACGGTTTCTATTACGACATTGATTCCGAGCATGTGTTCACTCAGGAGGATTTTCCTCGAATCGAAGAGAAGATGGCTGAGATTGCTCAGCGCGATTTGCCAATCGTGCGCCGGGAACTGAGCCGCGAGGAAGGTCTGGCCCTCTTCAAGAGACTCCATGAGAACTACAAACTCGAGCTTATCGAAGACATAGAGGGCGACCTGACGGTATACGAGCAAGGAGACTTCGTCGACCTCTGCCGAGGGCCGCACCTCGACCGAACAGGCCGCATTAAGCATTTCAAGATTCTTTCCGTGGCCGGAGCCTACTGGCGCGGCGATGAGCGCAACAAAATGCTCCAACGCCTGTACGCGACGGCGTATCCCACGAAAGAGCTCTTGGAGGAGCACCTGCGGCGTCTTGAAGAAGCCAAGAAGCGCGACCACCGAAAAATCGGCAAGGAACTTGATCTGTTCAGTTTCCATCCTGAGGCGCCGGGAGCGGCTTTCTGGCATCCGAAGGGACTCGCGATTGTCCAAGAGATAAAACAGTATTGGCGGGAAGAACATCGCAAGGCCGGCTATCGGGAGGTGCAAGCGCCACTGATTCTCACCGATGATTTGTGGCGCCGTTCCGGACACTGGGATCATTATCAGACCAACATGTATTTCAGCGAGGTGGACAAGCAGGACTATGCGGTGAAACCCATGAACTGCCCGGGACACCTCCTGATTTACAAGTCGCATCAGGTCAGTTACCGTGACCTTCCGATCAAGCTCAGCGAAATGGGGATCATTCACCGCTATGAGAAATCGGGCGTTCTGCATGGTCTGTTTCGCGTGCGGTCTTTCACTATGGATGATGCCCATATTTTCGCGATGCCTGAACAGGTACAAGAGGAGGTCGAGAAAGTCTGCAGGCTGATCTCAAAGATCTACCGTGATTTTGGTTTTGAAGACTACGAGGTCGAACTCTCGACGCGGCCTCGGGACCGGATCGGCTCCGATGAGGTGTGGGATTTGGCAGAAGAGGCTTTGGCCCGTGCCTTGGATTCTCTTGGATTGGAGCACCGGGTCAATCCGGGAGAAGGTGCGTTCTACGGACCAAAGATCGACTTCCACATTCGAGACGCCCTCCATCGAACCTGGCAATGTGGAACAGTGCAATGCGATTTCTCGATGCCTGAGCGTTTTGGCTTGGAGTATATCGGAACAGACGGGGCGCCTCACACGCCGGTGATGATTCATCGAGCCATTTTGGGATCTCTGGAGCGCTTTGTCGGGATTCTGTTGGAACATTACGCCGGGGACTTGCCTCTCTGGCTCGCACCGGTGCAGTTGATCGTGCTTCCGATTACGGATAAGCAAAACAGCTATGCGGCAGCGGTCAAGGAAGCGTTTGCGGACGGGGGATTGCGGACCGAAGTGGACGAGCGCTCTGAGAAGATCGGCTACAAGATCCGCGAAGCTGAGGTACAGAAGATTCCCTTCATGGCTGTTGTGGGGGCCCGCGAGGTCGAAGCGGGACAAGTGGCGCTGCGCCGCCGAAAGAAGGGTGATTTGGGCGTGATGACGCCGGAGGAAGTTATGAACCGTCTGCAAGTGGAGATCCGCGCAAAAGCGGCTTAGTCATCCCAAGGTATGTCTGGAGGTTTTACGGGCCCAAAAGAGAAGCGAAGAACACCGGCTGTTCGGGTCAATGAGCGAATCCGCGCCCCCCTCGTCCGCCTGATTGACATGGACGGCGAACAACTCGGGATCATGGCTCCCCAAAAGGCCCTGGAGGTTGCCCGTGACCGGGAGCTGGATCTTGTGGAGGTCGCTCCAACAGCCGACCCACCTGTCTGCCGCATTCTGGACTTCGGAAAATATAAGTACGAGATATCCAGGAGGGAGCGCGAGGCACGGAAAAAGCAACATACTTTGGTCATGAAAGGAATTCGGTTCACCCCGCTCATTGACGACCACGATTTCGATACAAAGGTGCGGCGGGCGAAGGAATTCCTGGAAGATGGTGCCAAGGTCAAAGTGACGATCGTTTTTCGTGGGAGATTGGTGGCGCACCGGGAGTTTGGCAGCCAGATGCTTGAGCGTTTTACGGAAGCTGTCGGTGATCTGGCGAAAGCCGAAGGACCCGCCAAGATGGAAGGCCCTCGTCACATGGTTATGATCTTTACCAAGAAGTAATCTGCTTGAACGATAACAGCACAACTCGCTCCTTGGATGGGTTGTCGCAGAAAGACGGTTTCTGAAACATGCCGAAAATGAAGACAAGACGGTCTGCCGCGAAAAGATTCAAACGGAGCGGCACCGGAAAACTCAAACGAAATCACGCCTTCAAGAGTCATATCCTGACGAAGAAGAGTCGGAAACGGAAACGCCATCTCGGCAAGAGCGCCTTGGTGGACGGAGCCAACGTGCGCCAAGTCGCGCGCATGCTGCCGGGTGAATAACGGTTCCGGATTGGAGAGCGTAGAGAATTACAGAAAGGAGACGTAGCGGCTATGCCACGAGCAACAAGCGGTCCCGCTACACGACGACGACGCAATAAGATTCTCAAAGCGGCCAAAGGCTATCGCGGCCGACGCCGAAACCTTTTCAGAATAGCCACGGAGACGGTCGAGAAGGCGTGGACCAATGCCTATCGCGACCGACGGCGCAAGAAGCGCGACTTCCGTCGCCTCTGGATTGTGCGGATCAATGCAGCCGCGCGAGCCCACGGCCTCAGTTATTCCGTGTTCATGAACCGCCTGAGCAAGATGCCGATCCAGCTCGACCGGAGGCAATTGGCCGATTTGGCCGTTCGCGATCCCGAAGCCTTTGGCGAATTGGCGCGGCAGGCGGCTCAGATCAACTGACGGAGAGATGGATTTGGGATTTATATCCCACAGCGTCGGGGAGGACCTGATCACCTGAACGGTGAAACGGGAGTTACCGTGCCTTTCGAGCGACTCCCCGTGATTCAGGGGGACTGTCGCTCTCTCTCTTTCTACCACTGCGAAAGGCGAGCGTGATGCTTGAGCAAATAGAGCAGATTCGGCAACAGGCGATCCGAGAGCTCAGCGAGGCGAAGACCTTGGGCGAGGCTGAGACCGCGAAGTTCAAGTATCTCGGCCGCAAGGGTCTGATCGCTGACCTGTTCAAGCGGATGCAGCAGCTTCCTGCCGAAGACCGACCCGAAGCAGGTCAGGCGTTGAATCGTTTGCGCTCGGAGCTGCAGGCAATTGCCGACACCGCCGTAGGGAAGTATGCCCGGAAGACGAAAGCGGTTCGAATCGACACGACGATGCCGGGCCGCAAGCCGCATCTGGGTGCGCTCCATCCCTTGACCATTGTGACGCGGAAAATCGTCAGTATCTTTCGGCAGATGGGATTCGCCGTTGCCCGCGGGCCTGAGATTGAAACCGTCTACTACAACTTCGATGCGCTGAACACGCCCCCCTGGCATCCGTCTCGAGATGAAACGGACACGCTCTACCTTCCCAATGGCTTCGTCTTGCGTACGGAGACTTCCCCGGTTCAGATTCGCGTCATGGAGCAGATGCAACCGCCGGTGCGTATCATCGCGCCGGGGCGCGTTTATCGCCGGGACAAACCCGACGCCACACATTCACCGATGTTCCATCAAGTGGAAGGACTCTATGTGGATGTCGGGGTGAACATGGCTGACCTCAAAGGCACTTTGGTTGCATTCTACCGCACCCTTTTCGGAGAGCAGACGGCGGTTCGTTTCCGCCCGCACTTCTTCCCGTTCACCGAGCCATCGGCGGAAGTCGATGTGACCTGCCTCTTCTGCGGCGGAAAGGGATGTCGCGTCTGCAAGAACACCGGGTGGATTGAAATGGGAGGCTCGGGCATGGTCGACCCCAATGTGCTGGACGGGGTCGGCTACGACAGCGAGAAATACACCGGCTGGGCTTTTGGATTAGGCATCGAACGCGTGGTCATGTTCCTCTATGGAATTGACAACATCCGTGGCGTCTATGATGTCGACACCCGGTTCCTGAGGCAATTCATTTAGGCGGCTGCTTTATGCTCATCTCATACGAGTGGCTCAAGGATTTTGTCGATCTGTCCATCGGTCCGGAGGAGACGGCGGAACTCCTCACCTGGCTGGGGCTTGAAGTGGAGTCCACGACTCACTACCGCGGCAGCTTGGACAAGATCGTTATCGGTCGGGTCGTCGAATGTCTGCCCCTCGAGGGATCGGACACGCTGAAGCGGACCAGAGTGGATGTGGGTGGCGAGGTGCTTCCGATCATCTGTGGTGCGCCCAATGTGCGCGAGCAGATGATCGTGGCGGTGGCTCTGCCCAGCGCGATCATGCCGGACGGCAGAGAGATACGGATTGCGAGCATGCGCGGTCACGAGTCGCGCGGCATGCTCGTGTCGGAAGCCGAGATCGGTTTGTCGCCGGATGGAGCAGGCGTTCTTGAAGGAAACCCGGACTGGTCGCTCGGTACGCCCTTGGCGAGTCTTGCTATCCCCGAGGACACGGTCTTCGATGCCGAAGTAACACCCAATCGCCCCGATTTCATGTCCCACTTTGGTGTCGCGCGGGATCTTGCCGCGAAGCTGCGCATGCCGCTTCGCGAACCTGAGATAGACTTGACAGAGCTGGAGACTCCGACCTCCGAGCGCATTCATGTTATCTTGGAGGACCCGAACGGTTGCCCGCGATATGGCGCGCGGTTCGTGGAAGGCGTGGCCATCAAACCTGCGCCATTTGCGATGCGACTTCGACTCTCCCGTTGTGGCCTGAGGCCCATCAGCAATATCGTCGATGTCACGAACTATGTCATGCTGGAGCTTGGCCATCCCCTCCACGCTTTCGACTATGCATTTCTGCAGGGCGCGGAAATACGCGTGCGCTGCGCTCGGCTTGGCGAGTCCTTCGTGACCTTGGATGGAGAGGAGCGGTCGCTGCGCACGGATACACTCCTCATTTGCGATGCGCGCAAAGGTGTGGCGCTGGCCGGTGTCATGGGCGGGCTGAACAGCGAGATAACCGAGTCAACGGGCGATGTTCTCATCGAATGTGCCTATTTCGATCCCGTATCCATTCGACGCACATCGAAATCGCTGGGAATCACCACGGACTCTTCGCGCCGCTTCGAGCGCGGTGTGGACCCCAATGGTGTTCCGCGAGTGATCAACCGAACGGCGGCTCTGATGGCTCAGCTCAGCGGTGGCAGAGTGTATCGAGGGATTGTGGACGAATACCCGGAGCCCATAGAACCCGAGCCGATTGTCTTCCGACCATCGCGGGCTCGCTACCTTGTGGGAGTGGATATTCCGGACAAGGCATCCGAGCAGATACTCACTGGTCTGGGCTGCAAAGTAGAAGCGGGTTCAGAAACCTGGGTCGTCACACCGCCGACTTTTCGGCCCGACTTGACCCGGGAGGTCGACCTGATCGAGGAAGTGATCCGTCTTCACGGTTACGACACGATCCCGGTGGCCATTACCAGCCGTGTGCCGCTGCGGGCCTGGCGCGATCCGCTTTCGGAGCTGGCGGACAGGAGCGCTGACGCCCTCGTCAACTTGGGATTTCTGGAGATCCAGAGCGTGTCGATGGGGAAGCCGGAGACCGGGGATGCGGCAGAGGACAGTCCTCCCAGTGTGGCCATTGCCAATCCGGTCACGGATGACATGACCCATCTCCAGAGCAGCCTCCTGAAAGACCTCGTTCAGGCGGCGGCGGCGAACTGGCAACGAGGAGACCGAAGCCTCCGCCTCTTCGAGATGGCGCGGACTTTCCGCAAGGGCGAACCCGATGATCCTCGGACCTGGGAGCGGCTGACCCTCGCCGGTGTTCTGACTGGAACGGTCCATCCTCCGGGCTGGGCTGACCCACCTAAGCCTACGGGCTTCTTCGAGTTAAAGGGTGTCGTGGATTCGGTTTGTCGCAAGATTTCCCTTGACAATTACGAGATTTTTTGCTATGATGAATCTGCCGGGGGGAGCCTGAGGGGGGCTTTGAAAGTGGGAGAAGAGGTCCTCGGCGAACTGGGGGTCTGGAGCCGTACAGACATGGCGGCTCGAGAGATTGATGCCGAGGTCGTCTACTTCGAATTCTCAATCGAAGCGCTTCTCAGGCATGTTCAGGCGGAGCGCAAGATTCAACCGGTTCCGCGCTTTCCCGGCGTCGTTCGGGATGTTGCGCTGGTCGTGGATGAGGCCGTGACGGCGGGGGAGTTGGTGGCGGCCATCCAGAACCTCGGGGGCGAAAACCTCAAGCATGTGGAACTCTTTGACTTGTATCGGGGTAAGCAGGTAGGGACCGGTTTGAAGAGTCTGGCTTTCCATCTCGAATTCCTTCATCCAGATCGGACTCTGACGGCTGACGAGGTGGATGAGCGCGTTGAACGAATCGTAACGGGTCTAAAGGAGAAATATCAAGCAGTGCGGCGCTGATTTTCGGGGACTCCCCGTCAAAACACAAGCCTGGCAACGGGGATAGCCACAGCAAGACGCACTTTCAACATCAAGTCAGGAAGGGCAGACGACGCCGTGGATACCCAGGCTTTCGATAGTCTCGAGCAGAAGGTCAACCAAGTTCTTGATAAACTGAACCGATTGCGTTCAGAAAACGATGAGCTCCGCACACAGGTGCAGGAGTGGGAAGCTCGCTACAAAGAGGCCATCGACAAGCTCGAGGATGTAGGCCGTCAGCGGGATAAGCTGGCACAGAACCAGCGTGATGGAGACAAGGAGGAGCGCATCCGCCAGAAGGTGGTTGAGCTTCTCACCCGTTTGGAGGCTGCCTAAGAGCGGTCGAGCCAGGGTTTTTCGGTGCATGCCCGGGAAATCGGGTCCGGTCCATGGATGATCGGGATAAGACGGTTCGTGTGACCGTTTTCGGGCAGGAATACACCATCAAGGGTGGTGTAGACGCAGACTATATTCGCGAGGTGGCGGCTTTTGTGAATGCGCGCATGCGCGAAACCCATGCGGCGCAATCCTCCAAGCCACCGCTCACAATCGCTATACTGACGGCTCTGAATCTGGCGGATGAGCTCTTGACCTCCAAGCGGGGAAAAGAAGAACTCATTGCGCAATTTGAAGATAAGGCCCGAGAATTTGCCGACAGTTTGAACCAGGGATTAGTCGAAGAGCCTGTCCCGTCGTCCCGGTAATCTACGGAGGACCTATAGACACGAGAGACCGTTGACAAAAGACCCCATGCAGGATTTGAAAAACATCCCTGCTTGAGCCAGGCTTTTAAGAACCAACAGAGAAAAAGCATGGGAGCTCATCTCTGGCGTCTATCGCAAGCCTGAATCCATCCCTCTGGGGTGGATTCCGGTCGGGCAATTGCCGGATCGGATAGTGGAAGCGAGAACCGTACAGGAGGGCACCCACCGTATCGTACCAGGTTCTTGGTACAACGCCGCGCCATGCAGGGATTGTTTTTTGGGGAGGAATGGAGATCAGTATGGAAAACCTTGGCGACAACTTAGTCATTGTAGCGGTTCTGACAGCGGCAGCGCTCATCGTTGTTTTCCTGCTCGGATGGTTCATCGGACGGCAACTTGAGCGGGGGCGCTACCTTCGGGCGCAGCGAGATGCTGACCGAATCGTCGCCGATGCTCAGAAGGAAGCCGAGACCATGTTCCGCGAGAAGCTGCTCGAGTTGAAAGACGAACAGATTCGTCTGAAAGGCAAGCACGACGCGGAACATCGCCAGAAGCTCGATGACATCGCCCGGTCAGACCGGAGTATTCGGGACCGGGAAGCCAATTTGAAAAACCGCATCGAAACGGCTGAACGACGAGGCAAGGAGTTGGACAAACTCCAACAGCAATTAGGTCAGCGCGAGAAGACGGTCACGGAAAAGGAAGCAGTGATCGATACCTTGGTGGAGGAGCAGAAAGCGGCTCTGGAGCGCGTTAGCCAGATGACCCAAGAGGAGGCGTTGAGCGAACTCAAGGACTACCTCCTCGAGAAAGCCCGGGAGCAAACCTCGGAAATGGTGCGGGAATTGCGAGACCGAGCACGCCAGCAGGCAAACCGCGAAGCGAAGGAGATTATCGTTTCGGCGATTCAGCGAACCGCTGCCGATCATTCCGTGGAGACGACCGTCTCGGTCGTGAATCTCCCGAGTGACGAGATCAAAGGCCGCATTATTGGACGCGAGGGCCGGAACATCCGAGCCTTCGAACAGGCCACCGGCGTGGATATTATTGTGGACGACACACCCGAGGCCGTTATCATCTCGGCATTCGACCCGCTTCGGCGCGAGATTGCGCGACGAGCCCTCGAGAAGTTGATATCAGACGGTCGTATCCACCCGGCTCGCATCGAAGAACTTGTCAAGAAGTGCGAGAAGGAGTTGGACGAAGAGCTCATTGAGGCGGGAGAGAACGCGGCTCTGGAAGTTGGAGTGGTCGGCGCACACGGAGAACTTACAAAGCTCCTGGGGCATCTGAAATATCGAACCAGTTATGGGCAGAACTGTCTGCAGCACTCGGTTGAAGTAGCGCACCTGGCGGGCCTGATGGCTGCCCAACTCGGACTCGACGCGAAAATGGCCAAACGCGCCGGGTTGTTTCACGATATCGGCAAAGCCATGGATCGTTACACGGAAGGCACTCATGTGACGATCGGGCTGGAGTTAGCGAAGAAGTATCGCGAGCCGAAGGTCGTGCAGAATGCCATCGCTTCGCATCATGGTGATGTCGAATCCACCTCGCTCATCGGTGTGCTGATTCAAGCGTGTGACGCAGTCTCCAGCAGTCGACCGGGCGCCCGCCGCGAGACGCTCGAGGCGTACATTCAGCGGTTGGAGAAGCTCGAAGAGTTGACGAATTCGTTCCCCGGCGTGCAGAAATGCTTCGCCGTGCAGGCGGGCCGCGAGATTCGTGTCATTGTCGAACCGGAGAAGGTAAACGACGCGGGCGCAGAGAGTCTGGCCAACGATATCGCGGAGCGCATTCAGGGAGAAATGGAATACCCGGGGCAGATTCGCGTGACTGTGGTGCGCGAATTCCGAGCCGTCGAGTTTGCGAAGTGACCGCGTGCAAGATCGTCTGAACATACTTTTTATCGGTGATGTCATGGGAACGCCCGGGATGGAGGTGCTTCGGCGCCTTCTACCCGGGCTTCTGCTTCGCTATCGTATAGACATGTGCCTCGCCAATGGTGAGAATGTCGACGGAGGCAAAGGGTTGTCCAGACCGCTTTTCGAGGAAATGCTGTCGTTGGGAGTGGATGTCGTGACGGGAGGCAATCACACCCTCTACCGGGACAAAATCATTCCGGTCATTGAAGAGGATCCACGCCTCTTGCGACCCTTCAACTATCCGCCCGGCACTCCGGGATACGGATCGGGCGTATTCGACTTGAAACTCGGAGACAAGGTAGCGGTCCTGAATCTTCAGGGCCGTGCGTTCATGCCTCTGGCGGATTGCCCGTTCCGGACTGGCCGCGCCGAGATTGAAAGGCTCGCGTCCGATTCGAAGGTCATTGTTGTTGACTTCCACGGTGAGGCAACGGCCGAGAAGATGGCCTTCGCCCGGTTTGTTGATGGATTCTGCAGCGCGGTCATCGGCACGCACACTCATGTTCAAACCGTGGACGAAAACGTCCTTCCAGGGGGCACGGCGTACATTACCGATGTCGGCATGACCGGCGCTCACGGCGGTGTCATCGGACTGGATACCGTGACGGCTCTCAACCGATTCCTCCAGGTTTCTCACGGAGGACGAACAGCCATGGCAACGGAGGATCTGCGCCTTTCAGCGGCACTCCTGGAGATTGATTCTGAAAGCGGGAAGGCTCTCCGGATTGAAAGGCTGCAGATAGCACTCTGATGAGGCGCTGGCGAATCGTCACGGACACATGGCGGAAGGCGGGAACTCCCGTGGAGCGGCTTGCCGTCGACATCGCCGGAGAGCGGATCGTCGATGTTCTCCCAGCCAGAAACCTGCCATCCACCCTCGAGACGATTACCTTCCCCGACTCAGCCCTGCTCATCCCCGGCTTCTGCGACAGTCATACTCATCTGCTAACCGGTGCGCTGAGTCTGAACTGGGTCTCCCTTGCGGGCGTGCGAGATGTTGACGAGGCCGCCGAGCGTCTTGAGACAGCGGCGCACCAGTCCGACGGGCAATGGCTGGACGGACACGGCTTCGAGGAAAGTGAGCTGGTCCTTGACCGTCAGGTCTTAGACCGAATTGTTCCGGATATCCCCGTCTTCATTCGCAGTCACGACCTGCACTCCGCTGTCGTCAACAGCAGGACTCTGGCGCGAGCGAGGATCACCGAGCAGACCGCGGATCCCACACGCGGACGGTTCGACCGGGGCGCTGACGGCCGAATGAACGGGCTCGTCCGAGAGCATGCCTGTGACCTCCTTCTCAGTTTCCGTCCTCCACTCACCAAGCAACGCGCACATCAAGCTCTTCTCCAAGCGCAAAGCCTCGCCTTTTCACTGGGAATCACGGCGGTCGGAGTCTCCGCCCGCCAAGATCTCATCCCGTTCTACCTCGATTTCGCTCAGGGTTCGCAGGTGAAACTCCGGGTGGATCTCTGGAGGGTCACGCCGGACTTCGATTTCCGAGCGGACAGATTCACGCGGCGCAAAGAGGCTCGATTTCGCTTTGCCACATTCAAGGGGTTTGTGGATGGTGCCTTGGGTTCGCAGACTGCGGCCTTCTGGGAGCCGTACGCGAATGATCCGAAAAACACCGGTATTCTTGTTGCGAGCGAGCAGGAGCTGAGTCGCTTCATTCGAGAAGCTGCCGACGATGGTTTTCAGGTCGCACTGCATGCAATCGGTGATCGGGCGTGCACGGTCGCGCTGAATGCTATTGAGTCGGCTGGTGCGCGTGGCCAGCGAATGAGGCTGGAGCATGCTCAGACGATGAGGCAGGATGATATTGACCGACTGCACAACCTTGGAGTCGTCGTATCCATGCAACCGATTCACGCCACAGCCGATATGAAGTGGGTGGAGGAGAGGCTCGGCAAGGAGCGGGCAGGCCTGAGTTACGCGTGGCGCTCGATTCGAAGTGCGGGTGTGCCGCTCTGTTTCGGCAGCGACTGGCCTATCGAGACGATGAATCCTCTGGCGGGGATTCATGCGGCCGTCACCCGCCAGGACGAACACGGCAATCCACCTGGCGGTTGGATTCCGAACCAGTGTCTTACGGTCGAGGAAGCACTCGAGGCTTATACTCAGGCGGGCGCCTACGCGTCGTGGTGCGAGGAGGATTCCGGGACGATTTCAGAAGGAAAATCAGCGGATCTGGCCGTTCTATCCTGCAATCCCTTCACTTGTGATCCTCGTAATCTCCTCTCTGCCAGGGTCCTGATGACGGTTTGTGGCGGCGAGATCGTCTACCGCAGCGACACATGAGCCACCCGATTGTCAGACTGCTCAAATGCCACTGTCCGAAATCATTCAAAAAAAGAAAGCGCCGGACGCATCAGTGCGCATCCGGCGCAATTATTATTGTGACTGTCAGAGTTGCTGACGCACAGCAGCGTGACTATTCCTTCGCAGGTTCTGCCTCTTCTCCTTCCTCTCCTTCTTCCACTTCACCCCCTTCTCCCATGTGAGTTCCCTTGATCAAAGCCTCCTTGTAGTCGAAGCCTTTGAAGGTGGGTGATTCTTCGTTGTGGCATCGTATGCAAGTCTCCTCGGTCGGAATGATCAAACCGGCGGCAACGGCCTGCTCCCTGTCCTTCATGACAGACAGCTTCTTGTAATCGCTGCCTGGGCCGTGGCACGCCTCGCAACCCACACTGGCCAAGTCTTCGTTTGGCTCCTCAACATTGTATCCCGTCGGCTGACCAAAACCCGTGACATGACATTTCACACAATCGGGATTGTCGTTTTCTCCCTTTTCGGGGTCCAGGGTCTCCATGGACAAGGCGTGTCGGGTCCCAAGCCAGCGTTCCCAGATCATTCCCTTCGTCTCGCCTTTGTGGCACATTTTGCACTTGCTGTTGCCAACATACTCATGCTGCGCTTCCTCGGCAAGCGACGGCACTACCGCCATTGTCGCAAGGACGACAGCTGCCAAGAAAGCAATGGCTATCTTTCGACCCATGTGGATTACCTCCTGCTTATGTCCCGATGCCCGCTGAGCGCCGCACGGTCCGGCCTTCTCTCGGCAGGCATGATTTCATTTGCAGTATCACTCAACAGCCATAACATATCAAAAAGAAACAACAATGTCAAGCCATGAATCCCGTTTGTTATTCCCCTACCATTGACCGGATCTTCTGCAGGACGCTTGCTTCTAAATATTTGAAATCTATTGGCTTACGGATGTAGTCCGACGCGCCCAGATCCAGGCTTTCGCGTCCTTTCTCTTCGTCTTCGTAGCCAGTCATGATGATCACTCCAACGGTGCTGTCGAAGCGGCGTATCTCGCGAAGTGTCTCAACACCGTCCATCCCGGGGAGCCGCAAGTCAAGCAGAACCAGATGAGGCCGCACCGCACGAATCAGGGACAATGCACCCTCACCCGAAAGGGCCGTGTGCACTTCGAACTTGTGCTGCACCAGGAATTTCTTGATGACCTCCAGCACCTCGGGGTCATCGTCCACGACAACGATGCGACTTTGGAGTGCCATCTACCCTCCTGTTTCGAAGACGATCGCCTGCTCTCGCCCCGCTTTCTCATTGACCGTCCACAGCACAAGGAAACCGACAACGAAAAAGAGAAGCAGCGTCAACATGGCGATCCGGAGGCTACCGGTCAGAAGAACGGCTAAGCCGTAAATGAGCGGCCCAACGGCACTGGCGAACTTGCCTGAAATGCCGAAGAAGCTGAAGAATTCGGCGGAATGACCCGGCGGAATCAGATAGGCCTGAAGGGATCGAGACGCCGCTTGAGTCCCGCCCATAATGAGAGCGACCACGACTCCCAGGACCCAGTACTCGCCGCGTGCATCACCAAGCCATCCAAGTCCCCAAGCCCAGATCAGAACGAAGCTCCAGACCGCAAGACTGATAAGGATTGCGCTCCGATTGCCAATGCGTCCAACGAGCCATCCGAAGAAAAGCGCTCCGAGGAAGGCCACTCCCTGAATCATCAGAAAGAACAGGATCAGCTCGTCGTTTCCCATATGGAGTTCCTGATCTCCAAAGACGGAAGCCATGATAATAACTGTTTCGACTCCGTCATTGTAGATAAGGAAGGCGAGAAAGAACTTGGCAAGCTCCGGAAGGCGTTTCACCTTGCGCACTGTGCTCGCGAGAGTGCGCCAGCTTTCTCGAACAAGGTTGACTTGTCTTGTGGCAACACTCGCTCGGACTTCGCGCACAATCAGGATCAGGGGCAGCGAGAATATCGCCCACCACACGGCGACACTGACAAAGCAATCGCCCAGAGAGAAGAACCCTGGGGGAAACCCCAGTATCTCCGGCGATTTTAACATCACCAGATTGACGAGCAGCAAGAGACCCCCGCCGATGTAGCCCCAAGCCCATCCGATACCGGATACTTTTCCGTAGTCTTCCGGGTCAGCGATGTCAACGAGCAAAGCGTTGTAGAAGATGTTGGCGCCAGCAAAGCCAATCTGCGCCAGAATGAAAAGCAATCCTCCCCAGAACCATTCGCCCGCATTCACCGTTGCCATGAGTGCGGTTGCAACGCATCCCACCAAGGCATAGGCACCAAGGAACCGTTTCTTGCCGCCGGTCAGGTCGGCCATTGCGCCGAGCAGGGGGGAGCTCACGGCGACCAGAAGCATGGCGGCTGCAGCCGCGAACCCCAGCATCGTCGCTCCCGGCACGCGCAACGACCCGACCAAGACACCCTCGGGGCCGCCAGCGACAACTCCGGCGTAGTATTTGTTGTAAAGAACGGCCAGGATGACTGTCGCGAAAGCGGAGTTCGCGAAGTCGTAGAATGCCCAAGCCGCGACTTGTGGTCGGTTCTTCCGCTGGAATTGAAAAAGAGAGAGAGATGCTCCCATGAATCCCGACCTTACCGGATGATCTGCAGTTTTCTCACTTGCATTTCATCCGGCGTCGAGAGCCGATAGAGGTAGGTGCCGGTCGGCAGGTCCTGGCCCGTGTCGCCCTTTCCGTTCCATTGCACGGCATGATGTCCAGTGGATGCCGGGGCGTAGAAGAGTGTGCGAACCTGCTGGCCCAGGAGGTTGTACAGGACAAGACGCACCGGCCCCGTTCCCGGTGGCGCATAGAATGAAATGACTGTTCCGCTGTTGAACGGGTTCGGCCAGTTTTGCGAAAGCTCGATCCCGGAAGGAAGATGGCCCGTTGCGACCGGCGGGGTCGCCAAGACACCGAACCAGTCGAAGGCACGCGCCAGGACATCGGTTCGCGTATTCGTGCCGCCGGTGCCGGAAACCGCCTCTAATCCAAACGCAAGAAAGATATACTTGCCGGAGCCGTAATCGCCTCGGACGCCGCCCGGTTGGCTGTCCTCTGTGGCATAGTGAAAGCACTCGGCTCCGTCTGGGAGAATCGTCAGAGACGAGGGCCAGTGCTGGTTGCCGGCACCCTGCGAGCCAACGATGAAGATCTCGAGTCCCTCGCTCACAGGATCGCTTTCTGTCCCAAGAAGTCGAAGAGAACTGACATTGTGCTCGCAGACATCGCAATGAAGCACATCTCGGAGAAAGGCCGAACCTGTGCCGAGGTCTTCCGTGATGTTTTGACCCGTCAAGAATACGCGGCCTCCGCTGTTCAAGTAGTCCTCCAGTTGCGACTGGTCTTCAGGAGTCAGCGTCGTCAGCGAGTCATCGCCGGTCATCCAGATCACGATTGGGATTTCCTCGAGCTCGGGAGCCCCGTGCAGAGCGACATCCCAGGGTCGTGAGCGGCACGAGAATTCTGCCAAAGTTGTGACAAGATATGTCTCGTAGGCAGCCCCGGCGTCATCATCAATCAGTGCCACCTGAGTTCCTTCCACCAAAGCCTCCAGATAAGACACGCCGGCCGGTTCGGTCAGCGTCACCGGCAAAGACACGGGCATGTAGGCCAGCGGAGGCGAGACTTCGACGGTATAGTCGCCGAGCATGATAAGTGGCGTCTGATACGCGCCGTCTTCTCCCAGTACATCCACTTCGAATCGGGGAGAATCCGGGAAGGCCTCATGATAGAATGCCAGATGAGTCCCCGGCACTCCGACGCCCGTTTCATCACTCCGAACATGGCCTTCAATGTAGGCTCCCTGACGGATGTCGAAGGAGACCGTCATCTCATTGTTGTCCGGCTGCATATCCTGCGGATGGTGAACAGACAAAGTGAGCGGAATCGGGTCCGGTTGAGTAGGAAGAATCGGAGAGACCCACGGAGTCTCAAAGACAATTATCGTGTCCAACCCGAAGGAGATATCGACCCGTAGGGACTCCTCGTATTCACCTTCAATTCTGACGAGGACGGAATCGAGATCGTCCCATCCGGTATTGAGCACGCGGACAGCGACCGTCAGTGAGTCTCCGGCCATGTGGGGAACGCTCGGCGCTGGGCTCACGAAGCCCGCCGCAGCCAAATCGGCGCTCGGCAAGGCATTGATGATCCGTTCGAGGTCCATCCAATTCAGGTAGCACGAGACCCAGCTCTGGTCAACCGTATCGGGATCCAGACCGTTGGCGGTAATACCGCCATCGTCGTCGGTGTCGAATTGCAGGAGTGAATCAGCAATATAGACCGCGTTGTTCCAGTAAGTTGAATCTCCAAGGACGGCGAAGACGAGATGATGGGCGTGTCCATACCATGTATTCCAGGAGTGGTTCCATCCTCCTGCTATCGGCGCCTGCCAGGTGTCTGTGTTCGGCGCTATAGTGGGAAGCCACAGGGCGCCACTGTCCGGGTACGCATCAAAAAGACTCGCACACACCCCCCACAGCGCCGTACCACCGCAGAGCGCCCACTCCTCATTGTTGTAGAGGCGTGATGGAGCGGCTTCAATCCAATCGCGCACCCGGCGTGCTTCGGTCAGCGCCGTTTCCCTCCAACCATCGTTTCCCTCGTGCAGAGCGTAGAGGTAGAGCGTTCCCGCGGACCAACCCTGAACCAACGGCAGAAGGCGGCGCAGCCATGACGCCTGATTGAAGGGGAGCGAATGCGAGGCCAGGTAAGCAGCGCACGTATCGGCGTACCACTTGTACGAGGTATCCTGATAGACCTCCCGGTACTTCATTTCTGCCATGATTCCCCACCCACAGTTGTGGCTTCGGTAGTACCCGTAATCCCCCGTGCTGGATTCCTCGTCCCAGGCCGGGAAACGGAGGCAGTATTCCCATGCGCGCTGGATGGGCTGACTGTAGCGCTCGGTATTCCCGGTCCATGCACCGTACTGTGCCCACACCCGGATCGCCTCTTGCGTGTTATCGGTCTGGACAATAGTGGCGACATCCCCGGTCTCACCTTCGATCATACCGCCCCTATTCTGACCGGGCCCCGGGTGCTGGAGGCGGACGAGAAAATCACAGATCTGCACATATTCGGCAAAGTAGGCTACCTCGTCCAGAGAATGCCGAATCGTCGGTGCAGGCAAAGGAGGCCGCTCCTGCGAAAGCCCCCGATTGAAGCCGGAGACTCGCGGGAGCTCGTTCGGAGCAAGATAAGGGGTCGCGAATCCCACAGTGTGGAGACAAAAGAGGCCTGCCGCGGCCAGACTCAGAGCCCGGCCCACTCTTCTAACAGACCGGAAAATACTCTCGAATTTCATAATCGGTCACCGCTGTGCTGTAGCGATCCCACTCCACCTTCTTATTGGCAATAAAACGGTTGAACACATGTTCTCCGAGCGTCTCGCGAACGAGATCGCTCTTCTCGCTTTCCAGAATGGATTCGAGCAGACTGCCCGGAAGCGTCTGGATGCCGTGCTGGTTGCGCGTTTCCAAAAGCATTTCGTAGATGTTCTGTTCGGTGGACGGTGGCGGCACAAGGCCCTGCTGGATTCCGTCCATCCCGGCTGCAATCATCACCGAGAAAGCCAGATACGGATTGCATACGGGGTCTGGAGACCTCAGTTCGATGCGCGTAGCGCGTTCATCTCCCACGCGATAACGAGGGACTCGAACCAGTGCGCTGCGGTTTTTCTGCCCCCAGGTAATATACACCGGTGCCTCGTAGCCGGCGACCAACCGTTTGAAACTGTTCACGGTTTGATTCAGCACCGCTGTTATGGCTCGAATGTGCTTCAGAATCCCCGCCATGTACGACCGCCCGAATTTGGACAGGTGATAACTGTCTGTCGCGTCGAAGAAGAGGTTCTTTTTGCCTTGAAAGACCGACTGATGTGTATGCATGCCCGAGCCGTTTTGGCCTGTCACCGGTTTCGGCATGAAGCTGGCGTAGAGATTCTGCCGACGAGCTACGGCTCGGACCAGAAAACGACAGGTCAGACACCGATCGGCCATCGTCAAGGCGTCGGCATAGGTCAGATCAATCTCGTGCTGGCTGGACGCGACTTCATGGTGGATGGCTTCAATGGAGATTCCCATCTGCATCAGGGCTTCACCCGTCATCTGGCGCGCTTGGGTCCCAACATCCACCACGCTGTCATCAAAATAGCCGACATGGTCGAGCGGAGCGGGAATCTTGTCGTCAACGAAATAAAAGTACTCCAATTCGGGACCGATATAGAAGGTGTAGCCTTGCGCGGCATGCTTCTCCAAGGTTCGTTTCAAAACATAGCGCGAGTCTCCTTCAAAGGGCTTCCCTTCCGGCGTTCTCAGGTTGCAGATGAACCGCGCCACTCGGCCGTCCGAGATCTGCTGAGGTAAGATGGCGAAAGTGTCCAGGTCGGGCACGGCCAGAAGGTCGCTTTCTTCGATGCGCGTGAATCCCTCGATAGATGAACCGTCGAAACCAACGCCTCGATCCATGGCCTCGGCAAGCTCGTTTTCCGGAATCGTCAAACCGCGCAGTCGACCGTTGATGTCGGCAAACCATAGACGGATGTACCGGACTTTCTCGTCCTTGAGGATCCGGAGAATATCGTCGCGTGAAACAGACACAGAATCTCCTTTGACAATAATCAGGTTTGAGCCTCACTGGCCATTTGGTTAACCCGCAAATCCCACAGGGCGCTACACATCGTAGTAAAGGCCGATTTCATACGGATGAGGGCGCCGCCGGACTTCATCATATTCCTTGTCCAGTTTTTGTCGTGTCCAAATGTCCACGAATTCTGGGGGGAACACTCCATCTCGCGTCAAGAACTCGTGATCTTCCTGCAGCGCCAGGCACGCCTCGCGAAGAGACGTTGGAAGGATGCGAAATCTCTCTCTTTCTTCCGG
>CAZJAD010000003.1:44821-63356 GCA_964543855.1 uncultured Alphaproteobacteria bacterium | reverse complement strand
TTCATGGAGCCCAGCCGAGACTTGTGGCCGAGCCGGGTTCCGAACCCGGCCGAGATTTCGCCTTATGTTGGGCGATTCTACCGGCAATACCCGGCAATCTCCTTGGCCATTTCGATAGTCGTGTTGGAGCCGCCCATGTCATAGGTGCGCACCTTGCCCTCTTTGATGACGAGCGCGCAGGCCTTCTCCAAACGAGCCGCCCGGTCGGTCTCACCGAGCCACTCGAGCATCAGCCTTGCCGCGAGAATCGCCGCGATGGGATTCACCTTGTACATGCCTGTATATTTGGGCGCGCTGCCGTGCGTGGGCTCAAAGACCGCATAGTCATCGCCGATATTGCCCGCGCTGGCAAAACCCAACCCGCCGACGAGCTGCGCGGACAGGTCCGACAGGATGTCGCCGAACATGTTTTCGGCAACGATAATATCGTAGTCGAACGGATTCTTCACCAGCCACATGCACTGCGCATCAATGTTCGTTTCCCACATCGGAATATCAGGGTACTCTTTCTGGTGAATCTCGCGCGCGGTGCGGATCATCAGGCCGCCGGTCTCGCGCAGGACATTCGGCTTGTCACAAATCGTGACGCTCTTGCGACCGTGCTTTTTCGCATAGGCGAAAGCCTGCCGCACAATGCTCGCGCAGCCCTGCCGCGACATCAGTCGCGTGGACATCGCAAGATTCTCAAGGCCGAACTTCTCGAATTTCTTGGCTTTCGGATGCACGCAAAGGGCCTGGAAAACCGAGCTTGGCACCGGATGAAATTCCACTCCCGAGTAAAGCCCTTCCGTGTTTTCGCGGAAGATAATCAAGTCGATGCCTTCCTTGTAGTTCAGCGGATTGCCCGGATACGCCTTGCAGGGCCGCATGTTCGTGTGGAGGTTCAGCTCCTGACGCAGCCGCACGATGGGCGAGAAGTAACTGAGACCCTTCCCGCGAAGCTGCGGGTCGATCTCGGCATCGGCCTCCTGCTTGGGTTTGGACGTGATCGCGCCAAAGAAGGCGCATTCGGTCTCTTTGAGCAGCTTCAGCGTGCGGTCGGGCAGCGCGTTGCCTTCACTGCACCAATACTTCCACCCGATTTCGCCCTCGCGGTACTCTGCATCAAACTCGAGCGCGTCTAAGCAATGCCGCACCGCTTCAAGAACTTCCACGCCGACTCCATCCCCGGGGAGCCAGGCAATGATATGCTTTGGCATGGTGTTCCTTGTATTTCAGACTTATCTTGAAATTGAATGCGAGGAATGTTGTTTCACTTTTGGCAAATCAGAATCTTCTTTCCAAAAGTCTCAATTGCGCATCTTTCAATACAGATGTAAGGGGATTCAGCCAGGTAAATCGTTCGTAGAAGTATTTGGCAATTTCGACTGCAAAATCAGATTCCAGATATGGTATGTCGTCTGACGAAATGCTATTCTGATACGAGATGGATGGTGATGAACAAACATATTCCCCATACAACTCTCGGTCTCTATCATACGATATAAGCCGCCGACCCCCCGTTTTATGTAGTTGGATTGACAACTCAAGGCCAGAAGCGTATACATTTGTATTTGAAAGTCGCCTGATGAATTCAATGAGTTCTGTTAAGGTGTAAAGAATACCGATGAAGTCAATGAATTTAGGGCTATCAGATGGTAGCGGTTCTTCTGTTGGCCATCCATTTTCGTGTCGAAAATCCTCTCGAAGAGCCAAGAGGTGTACGAATTGACCACTCTGGTAAAGTCTTGCAATTTCGTTATAGTGTGACGAGACACAGAAAGACTCAACATAATCCTGGCCGCACGACGTCCCGCCGTGCCCATTATTTGTGTACTGAATATGTGGGTAGTACCAACCTCGGAGTCTTACTTGAGCATCCTCCAGAGCCTTTCTCGTTGTCGGCAAGTTTGGAAAAAACTCTCTGTTGTATGTTAAGGGATGGCATAGAATCCTCCAGTATCCCAGCTCTTTTATGCGAGATATGACATCTTGGGAGCTCATATTTCGCCTCGTTCTTGTGCAAATCTTTCGTCAACCGTAGTCTCCGTAGTTGTGGTTGAAGGTCCATAAACTGCCAGAGTCGCCCATCTGCGAAACTTGATCAATTGCTTTTCAACTGCCAAATCAATAATTTCGCGCATTTCTTCTGGTTCTTGAACAAGTCGAGTTTCAATTTGCCTTTTGCTGCGCGTATAAATATTCCCTGACCTCAAATCGTCCCGACCATCTTTGGCAATAATTGGCATTTCGGAGAACTCTGTAACCTGAAGTACAACGAATTTCCCTTCGTTCAGCTCCCTTTTACCAACAGTCAATTCAACATGAGGATTCGCACGACTATTAACAAATGACGTTACATTATCCTGATCAAAAGAATCGAATTCCTCCTGGGTCATGCCTTGCAGTTCATATTGTCTTCTGCCATCTTCCCTCGCTAATCCAACTCCAATGACAACATTCCCTCCGTCACGGAGATTAGCCATAGCCATGCAAGATTTTGCAATTTTGATTCGCATTCGATCATTCTCGTCGCTCCACTTGAAAGAAGCCTTATACTCAAGGTTCCGTGCTTCTTGACGCAACCTTATTAATTGCTCAAGTTCATCGACTCTATGGATATCATTAGGATTTGGTGCATTCATTTGATCAGACTCCTTTACCCCAATTCCAGCACCAATCTCTTCCTGAATAGAACTACTGCGATTCCATCGGACTAAATCCGATCCCAGATGCTGATGGTTGTGTCGCCGAAGACGCGCGAGCGCCGGAGCGTAAGGCCGTCCAGCTCCGGCGGGGCTTCGAACTTCGAATGCTCGAAAACGAGCACTCCACCCGGCGCCAGCACTCCCGCATCCAGAATCGCGCCGGCCACCTTCTGTATCGAGTAGAGATCGTAAGGCGGGTCGGCGAAGATGATGTCATAGGTGCGCCCATCCTTCGAGACCCGATTCAAGAAATGGAAGGCATCTTCGTGAAAGACAATGGCGCGCTCCTCGAGGTGATACTGCGCGAGCGCCTTTCGAATCTGGCGCTGCGCTTCCCGTGAGGAATCGGCGAAGACCGCGAGGCTCGCCTCCTTTTTCAACGCGATAATCCCGAAAGCGCCGGTGCCGGCAAACAAATCGAGGACGGTTCGCTCGGCGATCTCGCCCTGAAGCATATTGAAAACCGATTCGAGCGTTCGGGCGGCGGTCGGTCGAAGTCCACGAGTCTTTTCGCCGCGACGGGTGCGTGATGAGATGCGCTGAACCATTTCTGTCATTCACTCAGCTTGGCCGAAGCTGAATCGACCGTTGCATAACCCCGCACGGCCTCCAGACGCTTCGGTCCAATGCCCGGAACATCATCGAGCGCCTCAACGGACGCGAAGGATCCGTGTCGGTCGCGATAGTCAATGATGCGCTGCGAGAGAACCGGCCCGATGCCCGGCAATCGCTGCAGCTCCATGCGCGAGGCCGTGTTGATGTTCACCGGTCGCTTCGCCATCTCGTCGGCGAGCCGTGCAACCTCGTCAGCCTGCGCTCGGAAGGCCGCGGCCATGGCGCTATCGGGAAAAACCTGACCCTGCAGCGCCTCCGGAGCGCTATGCCGCGACTGAAAAAAGCGAATCGCCGAGCCAATCAGAAAAGCTGCGGCGAGTAGCAGGATTGCCGTCCGCTGCGAGAACGAAAGACGCCACATCATGCGTTGAAGGCATCTTTCACTTTACTGAAAAAACCCTTCTGTCCGGCCTTCGGCTTCAGATTCTCACTCTCTTTCAATCCTTCGAAGAGGCGCCGTTCCTCTGCCGTCAGCCGTTCGGGAATGTGAAGCTTGATTTCCACGAGCTCGTCGCCGGTCCCGTAGCCGCTGAGCGATTTCAGGCCCCGGCCGCGCATGCGAAGGATACGACCGGGAGGTGTGCCCGCGTCGATTCGCAAGCGAGCCCGACCTCCGAGCGTCGGGACTTCGACCTCGTCGCCCAACACTGCCTGCGGAATGGACAGCGTTAACTCATAGAGGATATCGTTACCACGCCGCGTGAAGTGACGGTGCTCTTTCTCTTCGACAACGACGATGAGGTCTCCGGGTGGGCCTCCGTGTGGCCCCGCATTGCCTTTACCGCGCAGTTGCACATAATTGCCGGTGGCTACGCCCGCCGGAAGATCAACCGTCTCGATCGACTCACCCCGCACGCGGCCTTCACCGTGGCAGGTCGGGCAGGGATCGGTCACGACGGTTCCCACACCCTGGCACTGGGGACAGGTCGTGATATTCACAAACTGACCGAGAATCGACCGGCTGACTTGCCGCACCTGACCACTGCCGTGGCAGGTCGCACAGGTCGAGCGGCGTGTGCCCGCTCGAGCGCCAGAACCTCCGCACTCCGTGCAGACATTGAAGCGCCGAACTTTGATTTTCTTCGTGACGCCGGACGCGATTTCTTCGAGAGTCAGCTTGAGCGTGACCTGCAGGTCTCTGCCGCGAGTGCGCATCGGCCCTCGAGGCTCTGCGCGCATGCCGCCGAAGAGATCGCCGAAGAGTCCACCCTCCATGAACTGGCGCAGAGCGTCGCTGAGGTCGAACTCAAAGCCTCCCGGAGCCTGTCCGGGACCGGCGCCGGGCCCCATACCCGCGTGGCCGAAGCGGTCGTAGCGAGCGCGCTTGTCCGGATTAGTCAGGACAGCGTAGGCTTCGCCGACTTCTTTGAACTTCTCCTCGGCGTTCTTATCGCCTTTGTTGCGGTCAGGGTGGTATTGCATCGCCAACTTCCGGTAAGCCTTTCGGATCTCCTCGTCGTTGGCACTGCGATCCACACCCAACACTTCATAGTAATCGCGCTTAGCCATGGAAGCGTATCATTAGCTTTCGTCGTCCGAATCCGGCGGAGTCTCCTCCGGCTCCTTGCTCACCGCCACCTGAGCGTGCCGGATCACTCGGCCGTTCATCTTGTAGCCCGGTTGCACGACCGACACAACCACATGCGGAGGATGATCCGGGCTCTCAATGATCAGCACCGCGTCGTGCTCGTCATGATCAAACGGTTTCCCCTCGGCATCTATTTTCTCGACCCCAAGCGAAGCGAAAACACGCGAGAGCTTGTCGCGAATGAGCTGCGCACCATCGCGCAGGCCTTCGACATCATTGGGCTGGCTGCTTGAAAGCAGGCGATCGAAGTCATCCAGAACAGGCAGAAACTCCAGAATCAGAGCCTGTCGAACCGCGGAGGACATACTCTCATAATCCTGGCGCACACGCTTCCGGAAATTTTCAAGCTCCGCTGCCTTGCGCAGGAACTTGTCGCGCCACTCCTCCACCTCGTTGCGCAGAGTCTCCTCAGGGGAAACCTCCGCAGTGACCCCATCGTCTGCGGAAGCGACACCATTTTCGGCTTTCGAATCCTCGGTGTCGGAAGGGAGCTCCTCGCGCTCACTCTCTTGCAGATTCTTGTCGGGACGGTCAGGCATCAGTCGAATAACTCTCACTCGGTTTCCAGACAATCTCTGGGCTGCTGCACGGCAGCTTATGATTCCTTCTTCAGGTGCTTGGCAATCGTCTTTGCCGTATAGTCTACCAGCGATACAAGCTTTGAATAGTCCATGCGTGTCGGCCCAATCACTCCCAGCGTACCGCGCACGCCGGAAGCTTCGTAGCGGGAGGTCAACACGGAAAGCGTCTTCGCCCGCCTCTCGGGATTCTCGCCTCCGATGGTCACACGCACCTTTTCCTCCTCGGCCGACATAGCCGTGAGAAGATGGACGATAATGTCCTTGTCCTCCACGAGCTCGATGATCCCGCGCATTCTTTTGACATCGGCGAACTCGGGCTGGGAGATAACCTGCGCCGTGGGACCGATGCGTATATCGTGGGGGCCTGCGAATGTAAAAAGTTTCTCTGCCGAATCGACGAAGAAACGCACGAGCTCGGTTCGTCCTTCGGGCAAATCCCCGACGCGGGTTGCAATCTCCGTCTTCACCTGCTCCAGTGTCAGACCTGCTAGGCGTGCGTTGAGCTCTCGGGCGATCTGGCGCACCTGCTCTTCCGTCAGCGGCTGCGAGATCTCGACCATAATCGTCTTCACAAGACCCAGACGCACGGTGATAATCACCAGCGCTCGCCCTTCCGCAACGCGAACAATATCGATATGCTCCAGAATCCCTTCATCCAAGGTCGGTGCGAGAACGACTCCCAGAAGCTTTGAGATTTGCGAGAGAATCCGTGCCGTCACAACAAGAATGTTATCGACTTCCCCGGCAGCTTCTTCAAATTCCTGCTCGATCGATTCCTTCTCACGCGCCGTGAGTTCCGTGCTCTCCATCAGTTCGTTCACATAGAGGCGATAGCCGATATCGGTCGGCACACGCCCGGCGGAGGTGTGAGGATGCGAGAGCAATCCCATCTCCTCCAGGTCAGCCATCACATTGCGGAGCGTAGCGGGAGAAAGCCCGAGCCTGTAGCGACGCGCCAATTGACGGGAGCCAACCGGCATGGCGGTCAGGATGAAATGCTGGACCACCAGCCGCAGCACCCGTTGTTCTCTTTCAGATAACGAAACTGTCCTTGGCATATCTTTTTAATATAATGATTTTACTGAAAATTGTCAAGGAAATCCGCGTCTTCGGCTCAATCCCTAACTCCCACGATCGTCGGAAGTTCCTTCGACAGATTCCCGCTTGTTGCACTCATCTCTCGCCGCGCATAGAAGCCTATATGCCTCTCTCCTGTCACACGGACGCAACAGGCTCACTCTTCAAAGAGCTTCACCCTGCGCGCCGAGATGAGGCCGACCGGAATCGTCAAAACCACACCCACGAAGATGGTGGCCGCATAGAACCACGCAGGCAGGTTAATCGTCTCAAGGAAAACAAAATGATAAACAGAGACCAAGACTCCAACGCCTAATGCCGCTATGATGCCTGCTCCCAGCCCAAGAAGAGCCGCCTGAACTCCGGTGACAAAATGCAGAGAGCGACGCTCCATACCCAGGAGCCGGAGAAGCCGCCACTCTCTGCTGCGTCCTGCAAACTGCGCACGCATCACGAGGGCAACCATGAAAAGAGAAATCAGCAGGAGACCCAGAGTGACCAGGCCGATCCGATCCTGAATTTTCAGTGCGAGCTCATCCAGGCGCTGCCAGATCTCGCGGGGATAAACCACACCCGCCACGCCCTCCCATGTCGCCGCTTCCAGCGCGAGGCTGTCCACACCACTGAGCGAGACACCTTCGAACCGTAGGCGTAACACCGGCGGGAAAGGATTGCCTCCGAAGATAGCCTCCAGATCCTCACCGACTTCGGTGGAATGGAGTCGCAAGGCGCTGTCCGGCGATACAAAACTGACTTCAGCAACACCTGACCAGTGCTTGGCTCGATCCGCGATGCGCGCCATTTGCATGTCCGTCACATCCTGCTGCAACTCGATATCGGCAGCCAGATCCTGAAGGAAAGTCCGCTGGAGAGAATGAAGCAGGAAGAGGGTGCCCAGGAGCGCAGCACACAACCACAGTACGAAAGCCAGCATGAGAACCGCAAGGACCGAAAGGCCAGGCCGGGCATGAAGAGTCTGCCAGCCTTGACGAAAATGGAACCACATTCCTTTCACGGCTGAAGCCTCCCGTTCACCAATCGGAGTCTGCGTGCCTTCGGAGTCCAAGCATCCTGCCGATGGGTTGTGACGACAACGGCGGTTCCCCGGTCATGAGCGCGGAGAATCAAGCTCGCGACTTCGCCCGCCGACTCGCTGTCCAAATGAACGAAGGGCTCATCAGCCAGCAGCAACACCGGTTCGCGAACAAGAGCCCGGGCAATTTGAAGGCGGGCCTTCTGGCCTCCCGAAAGCTGGGCAGGTCGCTTGCGGGCCAGGCGCGCCAGCCCCACTTCCACCAGCATCTTCAGGGCGCGTGCTTTCTGCTCCTGAAGCGGCCTGCCGTCAATCGCCAAGGGCGCGGCTACATTCGCCCGAACCGATTCCCGATCCAGGAAGTACTCTTCCTGAAAGACAATGCCCAACCGTGCTCGCAACTCCGAGACAGTTGAACCCTTCAAACTCGTCAGCGAGATGCCCACTACCTGACCGCGCCCGGCCTCCAGGGGCAACTCTCCGGTCAGTAGGCGCACCAGCGTTGTCTTCCCGGCACCGGTCGGCCCCTCGATAACGACGAACTCTCCCTTGTGAACGCGGAGATCGATGTCAGAGACTCCGTCGCCCTGTGGATATCGGAAAGTCACGGCCTTGAGATCGACGACGGCCTGTGAAGACTCGGTAGTAGAGTCCATGGAGATAGACCTCTCCTCTCTGAAGGATGGCAAAACGCCAAGAAATCACGCCGAACTTACAATTTACGAAAGAATGGTCTACCGGTCAAGCCGCAGCCAAACCGAAGGCTGTTCCCTCTCGCAAAGATTCCAAAGCCGCCCTCTTGACTCCTTCTAAAATTTTGTGTAGTTTATGCTTGGCCGACCCCGGCGGCGGTTGATTGGTGCCTTTGCCAGTCCCTGGCCGGGGTCAAGTTCTTTACGACCATAACCTGCCGATAGGCTGGCGATGTCCGAAAGGCTCTTCGCAGAGATCGAAAAACGCGTGAAGCTGATTCAGGATTATGTCCTGTCCGAGACCTATCTCCGTCGCTTCGCGCCTGATGATATGCGAGAGGCAGTGACCGCCTATTTTCGGTCCGGAGGGAAGCGCCTCAGACCGGCAGTGCTCCTTTTTGCCTGTGGCGCTGTTGGAGGCGACGAGTCGAAAGCCGTCAGCGCTGCTGCAGCCGTTGAGATCTTTCACACCTGGACACTCGTCCACGACGACATTATCGATCGCGACACACTTCGACGCGGCCACCCAACGGTTCACGAGCGGTTCCGCCAGGAATCTCTCAAGAACGGTCGCTTCGACGATGATGTGCAGGCGGCTCGTCACTACGGAACTTCCATTGCGATTCTGGCGGGTGATGTTCAGCACGGCTGGGGCATCAGCCTCATGACCGAACTGACGACCCGCTATGGAATCGATCCAGCCGTCACTCTGAAACTCATCGATACGCTCGACACCTATGTCCTGACAACTCTGGTGGAAGGAGAAGTGCTGGATGTCCAGCTATCACGATTACCTATCGAGGAGCTCAGTGAAGCAGACATCGAGGACATGCTCTGGAAGAAAACAGGGGCGCTCTATGAATTCTGCGGGGCTGCAGGGGCAGCTATCGGCCTGAATACGCCGGACCTCTCTCACCCTCTCGTGACGGCAATCTCAGGCTTCACCAGCGCGTGCGGGGCAGCCTTTCAACTCCAGGATGACATTCTGGGCATCGTTGGAGACGAGAAGCTCCTCGGCAAACCTGTCGGATCCGACATTCGCGAAGGAAAACGCACCGTGATTGTGCGCAGCGCCTATCGCAAGGCTTCAGCTGCACAGCGCGACCTTCTCAATCGGGTTCTTGGCAACGACCACGCTACGACCGATGAAATCGCAGAGGCAACCTCGCTGCTGGTGAGCCTCGGTGGGGTTGAGTACGCCAAGCAGCGTGCGAAGATTCACCTCCAGAAAGGCTCGCCCCACTTAGAGAGAGTACCACCGTCAATGTATCGCGACCTGCTTGCCGATTGGGCGAGGCTGATGACGGAGCGCGAGTTCTGATGAGCGGCTTGCTGGCGCTCTTCGGCGCCATCGTGTATCTCGACACGACGGCGGCCTTTCAGTTCATGGTGTGTCAGCCGATTATCGCTTGCCCGGCCTACGGGATCATCGCTGGCAGACCGGAAGTGGGCCTTTTCTTCGGGTTGACTTTTCAGCTTCTCTGGCTGCGAGCGTTGCCCGTCGGAGCGGCTCGGTTTCCCGAAGGCAACCTCGGTGCCCTCGTCGCGACGGCACTGGCAACGACCATCCCACCCGCTCCCGATGGACGAACAGCACTGGTTGTTCTGGCTCTGGCATCGCTTGCAGGCTTGCTCACAGCAGGACTCGGCCGCGATCTCACCACCAGCGTTCGCCATCTGTTGAAGTATCTGGCCGATTCTTATGAGTCCGCCGCACTTGAAAACAGGAGCAATCGCGCTCGTGCCATCTTCTTCGCTGCCATACTCCTGAATGTAGCCGCTGGAGCGGTCTTCACGGTTGCCCTGTACTTCGTCTTTCTCAAAGCGATAGAATGGCTTCTAAGTGTCTCGCCAGATGCACCACTTCCAGCTCATCTGGCGGAGCTCACCGACAGCCTTTGGGGAGGACTTCGCCCGGCGCTCTTAGGAGCGGGTGCAGGCGTTGCGGCGGCGCTCTTTGCACGGCGCAGGACCCTGCCGTGGATCATGGGTGGCTTAGCAGTAGCTATCGGAGCACTGCTATGGCTCTGACGCACTTCAGTTTTGGCGACCGGGTGAGACTCCTGTGGCGCGGTTTGTTCGTCCAGGTCTTCTGGAATTACCGGACCATGCAGGGAGAGGGTTTCCTCTTCGCACTCCTGCCTTTCCTGCATCGTATGGAGCCGGATGCGTCCAAGCGGAAACGCGTCGTCAGCCTTTCCACGGGATTCATGAACACGCACCCGAGCCTGGCGCCGCTCGCAATGGGGGCAATGCTTCGGCGGATGGCCGACGACGAGGGCATTGAAGAGGGAAGCTGGCGAGCCTGGCGCGAGAGCCTGTGCGGGCCCTTGGGGACGCTGGGAGATGCGCTGATCTGGTCCGGATTGAAACCCCTTGTCTTCATTCTCGGAGTCATCGGAGTGCTTCTGGTCGACGCACCTCAGAACGCGCTCTGGCTTCCGCTGCTTGTCCTGATTCTCTACAACGCGCCATTGCTGGGTTTCCGTTTCTGGGAGGTGCATGCCGGATGGCAGCGAGGCACAGAGGTGCTCGGAGCTCTTGATACGCCCTTCTTTGCCCGGTCAAACGCATGGATCAACCGAGTCGGTGCGGCGCTTTTTGGCGTGCTTCTCGTTGTGGCATTCGCAAAAACCTCCCTTTTTGCGCCGCTCGCGATGATGCAATTCGGAGTCGGCTTCGCACTCCTCTGGATTTCAGCCTATGCCAGCTGGCCGCCAATCAGCCCCTTGATCGTTGCGGTAGGCTTCGTCCCTGTCAGCGCATGGATTGTGCAGCTTGTCACTTCGGTGAGCCGCTGAGCGATCACACCGGAAGGCAAGAAGACAAACCTGTATGTTGATCACCGCCCATATAATACGCAGATCTCTGGTCGAACGCTGGAGTCCGAAAGCTCATCTGCTCGCTGTATGGTAGCCCAAGAAGTGATAATTCGAAACAAGCTCGGACTTCACGCCCGACCTGCCGCGCATTTTGTCCGCATTGCCTCGCAATATAAGTCCGATGTCTTCCTGGTCAAGGATGATGTGCGCATCAACGCCAAGAGCATCATGGGAGTGATGATGCTGGCTGCAGAGCAAGGGGCCTCGCTCACGATCGAGTGCCAAGGCGAGGACGAGGTAGCCCTCTTAGCCAAATTGACGAAGCTTGTCGAAGACAAGTTTTACGAGGAGTAGATTAAACCCAAGATGACAAAGGGCAAAAAAACGAAGACGACTCCTTCGCCGCGTCGGGAGCGCGAAATCGTCCTGGTGGGAATACCAGCCTCTCCGGGCATCGCCATCGGGCGGGTTCACTTCCTGCGCAGCGATATGGGACCGGTCATGCCGCGCAAGATTGCTCCGGCTGAAGTGGAACCGGAGATCCAGCGACTGGAGCGCGCGATTGACGAAACACGGGCCGCCATGCGACAGTCGCGCCAGCGCGCCATCGCGATGGCCGGAGGAGCGGTGGGGCGCATCTTCGACGCCCATCTCCTGATCCTCGAGGATCAGGAGTTTCAGAAGGAAGTGCGGGATCGAATTCAACGCGAGCAGTTCGCCACCGAGTTTATCGTCTACGATGCGATGGAACGCACCATCGAGTTCCTGGAGAAGCAGAAGGGCGAACTCTTTCGCGAGAGAGCGGCCGATGTCCGGGATGTTCGGTCTCAGCTCCTGCGGTTTCTGCAAGGCGCTGGGGATGTCGTACCGGAAAAGCCGGATGAGCCGTCCATCCTGGTGGCCGTCAACCTCTCTCCGACCGATACCTTACATCTTGACCGCACACATATCCGGGGCATCGCCACAGACCTGGGAGGCCCCACCTCCCATACGGCGATTCTGGCACATTCGTTCGATATTCCCGCAGTCGTTGGCTTGGGTGACATCAGCGCAAAGGCTAAAGAGGGACAGACCCTCATCTTGAACGGCAACTCCGGCAAAGTCATTGTTGCTCCGAAAGTGGCGTCACTCCGAGAGTACCGGACGAAGTACGACCGTTACCAGCGATTCCTGGCCAACTTGTCAGGACTCCGCGATCTGCCTTCCGAGACCAGTGACGGGCATGCCGTTGCGCTCCACGGAAATATTGAGCTGCCGTTTGAGGTCAAGAGTGTCCTCGATCATGGAGGCTCCGGCGTGGGCCTCTTCCGCAGTGAGTACCTTTTCTTGGCGAGGGGTTCGCCGCCCTCGGAAGAGGAGCAGGCGGAAGCCTATCTGAAAGCGGCCGAGGCGATTTGGCCCGGGCCGATGACCATTCGCACCTTCGACCTTGGCGGCGACAAACTCGGGCCCGACCAGAGCGCTCAGACAGAGCGCAATCCCTTCCTGGGGTGGCGAGCCATTCGGGTTTCCCTCTCCCAGCCCGACCTTTTCCGCACTCAACTGCGCGCCATCCTGAGAGCCTCTGTGAAAAAGAATGTCCGGATCATGTTCCCGCTCATTGCCAGCTCGTGGGAAGTCCGGGAGGCAAAGAAAGCCTTGGCTCAGGTCAAGACCGAGTTGCGCCGCAAAGGCGTTCCGTTCGACCAGAAAATCGCTGTGGGCATCATGATTGAGGTCCCGTCGGCGGTGGTTCTCGCGGATCAACTCGCCCACGAAGCCGATTTCTTTTCCATCGGAACCAATGATCTCATCATGTACACGCTGGCAGCCGACCGCGGCAATGAACTGGTGGCAGACTACTACAATGCCTACCATCCCGCCGTCCTTCGGCTGATCCATGATACCGTCCAGTGCGGTCACGCGGCGGGCATTCCCGTGGCCTTGTGCGGCGAGATTGCCGCCGACCCCATCGCGACCGTGCTTCTCATCGGCCTGGGAATCGACGAGCTTTCGGTATCGCCGGGAGTCATCCCGGAAATCAAGAAAATCATCCGCTCGGTAAGCACCGCAGACTGCCAGGCCATCGCAGCAAAGGCCCTCGAGTTCCCGACAGCCGAGGAAGTGCGCAAATTGCTGGAGGCGGAAATGAAACGCCGCTTCGCAGACCTGCCGATCTGGTTTGCTGCAGAGCGGTAGGTAGCCCTGAGGTTCTCCCGATGAAGTCTCCCCTGACCCCATCACAAACACAAGCCATCGATCCCGGCGATATGCTGGGCAAGACACTTGAACTCGGCCACCAGATCGATCAAGGCCTCACGCTCGGCAGGAACCTTGCGAAGAAGTCTCACCTGCCCGTGCCAGAGGAGCTTGATTGGTTCGGTCTTGGCGGGTCGGCCATTGTCGGGGATTTAATCGAAGGCCTCGGGTTCTGTCCGGTCCCGTTGAGAGTGTGGCGGCAGCCGGGCTATGGCTTGCCTCCACATCCGATTCGGCCTCAAGTCGTCTACAGCTATTCGGGCAATACGACCGAAGCCGTGCAGGCGTTTGACCAAGGCCGCAAGACCGGTCGAGTATGGCTTGCCGTCAGCAGTGGGGGCAAGCTGGCGAGTGAAGCCGAAACCGCCAAGGTCCCTCACCTCGCCTTGCCGACAGGCTACCCTCCTCGCGCAGCGGTCGGATTTGGCGTGGGAGCTTTCATGGCTCTCTTCTCGGAGTTGTTCGCCACTGAGCTGCCGTGGCGCGCTCAGGAAGCAGAAGTTCTGGCTGAAGATGCTGAAGTCTATCGGGCTCCCGACTCCGAGAGAAACACCACCCTGGCGCTGGCCGAGATCCTTGCGGTTACCACGCCAGTGCTCTATGCCGTGGATCCCCTGCTTGGTTCGCCGCTTGTTCGGCGAGCCTGCGCTCAATTGGCCGAAAACGCCAAGACATGGTCGCATGCGGCAGTGCTGCCGGAGATGGCCCACAACGAAGTGGAAGCTTTCCCGGCACTTGCGACCCTCCGCCCGTCTCCTCTCGTCCTGTTCGTGGGGACTTGGCCCTTCGCGGACTTTCCCGACCCTCGGGAACCAGTCGAGGCCCTGCTAACCGCGCTCGGAATTGACTCGCGGCGCATTGAATTCCCGGCAAAGAAGGGAACGCAACCATCGCGGGTACTGGAAGGACTCCGGACGATGCTCTTCCTGGATGCGGTCTCGGTCTGGCTGGCCCTGATTCTCGAGAGGGACCCGATGACCATCCAAACCATCACGAGACTGAAGAGCATGCAGAAGGGCGCTTGAATTTCTGGATTTTTTTGGGTATTATTATTTTTCGCCTCAGATTCGCCACTTGAAGGACAGGCGGTCTGTCGCGGAGGCAAGACCTGCAGAAGGCAAGCCGCCGTACGAGAAAGAGCATGAACGATAGCGAGTTTGTCCCGAACAAATGGTAGACCGCAACTTGAAAACGATCATCCCCGTTGCCGGTGTCGGCTCCCGACTTCGCCCGCATACCTTCACGAATCCCAAGGTGCTGCTCAATGTGGCGGGGAAGCCCATCTTGGGGCACATCCTCGACCATCTCCAGGGTGCCGGTATACAACAGGTAACGCTGATCGTCGGGCCCATGCGGGACCTCATCGAGAAATATGTTCGTGACAATCACCAGCTCGATGCCACATTTATCCCACAAGAGGACCCTCGCGGGCTCGGACACGCGGTCTCTTTGGGCCTGTCGGACGACGACAAGGATGTCCTGATTATCTTGGGAGACACGATTTTCGACTTCGACTTGGCCGCAGTCCTGCAGACGAGCGAGACCTCAACCATCGGTGTCAGGGAAGTGGCGGATCCGCGTCGGTTCGGTGTCGTTGAGGTGGAAAATGGTCGTGTCTCGCGGCTCGTTGAGAAACCTGAGAAACCCAAGTCCAACCTTGTCATTGCCGGCATCTACCTGATCCGCAATGCCATGGGACTGCGCCGGTCCATCGGGATGCTCTTTGACAGAGGCTTGACGACTCGCGGCGAATACCAATTGACCGACGCGCTGCAGCTTATGATAGAACAGGGGGAGTCAATCCGTACCTTCACGGTCGATGGGTGGTATGATTGCGGCAAGGTGGAGACTCTCCTCGAAACGAATCGCTACCTGTTGGACAAGGATCCCGCATGCCGCTCTCCCGTATCCCGCGAGAAAGCCGTGCTGAACCCGCCAGTCTATGTGCATCCGAGCGCGGCCATCGAAAACGCGGTTATCGGCCCCTACGCGACTATCGGCGAGGGAGCCGTCGTCAAAGACGCCATGGTGCGCGACAGCATCCTCGGCGAGGGAGCTCAGGTCATCGCCGCTCTGGTGGAGGGATCTCTCGTGGGCAGCAAGGCCCAAATCATCGGCCACTTCCACCGCTTCAATGTCGGAGACTCGAGCGAAGTTCTTTCCGGCTCGGCTCGACCCGTCAACTGACCACGAACCGGTTTCAATCTGGGGAACCTGTGATGAAGTTCGCACTCATCGTCTGTTCTCTCTTAGCCTTCGCTTCCGCAAGTGTGGGTGCAGGGCCGTATGCGGTGATGCCCTTTGTGCATACCGGGGTCGGGGTGGATTCCATGACAGCGCGGGTTGCGTCGGGACTTCTGCTTTCGGAGTTGCGTGCCCAGAACCTGTCGGTTATCGACAGGCGAGATCTGGGTTCCACCGAATCACCCGAGGAAGCCGCCCGCCGTCTTGCCGGCAGCGGTGCCGAGTTTGCGGTTTACGGCTCGCTCTCGCAGCTTGGCAACAAAATCCTCGTCGAGGTCAATGTCGTCAAAGTAGTCACCGCCGAGGTGGTCTTCACCGACCGGCTGAGTTCGCAGACCATCGAAGATCTGGACACAGTGATTCGCCGCCTGGCAAGAGGCATCGCCACAGGTCAGAAAGCCGGTGCAACCGCTACGGTTGAAACCGTCACGGCTGCTGAAGCAAAAACTCCGCGCCGCCGGGCATCGTTTTCATCATTCGGCTTGCGTGCAGGCTACCTATGGCCGACGAGCGATTCGTGGGCTGGAGTGACCAAGATGGTCGCGGTGGACCTTGTCTACCACTATGAAACACCGCGATGGGAGCTCGAGGTTGTCCCACTGCTGGGCTTTCGAGGTGGCAGCATAGACAAGAACAGCGCCTTCGATTGGGCCATCCTGGACTTCAGTTTCCACTATTTCCTGACCACAACGGATATCTCGCCCTACCTTGGCGGCGGTTTGGGATTCCACAGCGTTGCCGCTGACGAACTCTCTTTGGATGGACGGACAGAAAACAAGGACAGTGAGACCGGTTTTGCGTTCAATATGGGGGGTGGAGTCATGTTGTTCCGCACTTATGACTTTCGTGTGATTGGGGATCTGAGGTATCAGTATGTTGCCCATGAGTTCAAGGGTCTCAGACACAACCAGGCACAAGGAGTGATGTTCACGATTGGCTTTGCCTACGCTCGAGGGCGCCATCGCTGGTAGACTTCATAGATAATGGCAACTTGCCTTGACGAATAACTACTGAGATAGACAGGAAGAATCAACAATGCGCAACTTTCTTTTCACAAGTGAATCTGTCACAGAAGGACACCCGGACAAGATTGCGGACCAGATTTCTGATGCCGTTGTGGACACCGTCTTGCGAGATGACCCGTTCGGCCGGGTTGCCTGCGAAACCTTTCTCACCACGGGGCTGGTGCTGGTCGGCGGCGAGCTGAGGACGAATATTTATGTGGATGTCCCACAGCTTGTCCGTCATCTTATAGAGAAAATAGGGTATTCGGATCCCGTCTACGGATTCGACCATCAGAGCTGCGCCGTGCTGACGAGCATTAACGAACAGAGCCCGGATATTTCCATCGGTGTCGACCGAGCAGGTGCCGGTGACCAGGGAATGGTATTCGGCTTCGCCTGCCGTGAGACACCGGAACTCATGCCGATGCCGATTTCCCTCGCGCACCGCTTGGCGCGACGACTGGCGGAGGTACGCCACACGAAGAAACTGCCCTATCTGCGCCCGGATGGGAAGACGCAGGTGTCAGTTCGGTACATAGACGGCAAACCAACTTCGGTCGAAGCCGTCGTCATCGCCGCCCAGCACGATCCCGATGTGGAAATCGGACAACTTCGCAAAGACCTCCAACGCGAGGTCATCGAGGCCGTGATTCCGCCGGAGATGCTCTCCACGGACTGCAAGTACTTCATCAACACGACAGGTCGCTTCGTCTTTGGCGGACCACAAGCGGATGCGGGTCTAACCGGTCGCAAGACCATCGTGGACACTTACGGAGGGTATGTACCACACGGCGGCGGTGCCTATTCAGGCAAAGATCCGACCAAAGTGGACCGGTCCGGGTCGTACGCCGCGCGCTGGGTGGCCAAGAATATCGTCGCGGCGGGGCTTGCCGATTCCTGCCTCGTCCAAATCGCCTACGCTATCGGCATTCCTGAGCCTGTTTCGCTGCTCGTCAATACGAATAACACAGGAAAGATGAGTGAAGACGAGCTTCACAATCTCGCCAGAAAACATTTCGATCTGACCCCGGCCGGTATCATCGATGCTCTCAACCTGCAACGCCCGATTTATCTTGATACGGCTGCCTACGGCCATTTCGGTCGTGATGGCGAGAATTTTACCTGGGAAAAAACTGATAAGGTGGACCAGCTCGCATGACACAGACAACCGTCGCTCTCAAAGAGAGCAAATCGTCTCCCGGAAACTTGCCGCCGCACGATGTCCGCAACCTTTCCTATGCTGACGGAGGGCGGAAGCGCATCGAGTGGGCCAACAATGACATGCCGGTGTTGGGCAGGATTCGGCAGCGCTTTGAAAAAGAGAAGCCTCTTGCCGGTCGCCGCATGTCCGCGTGCCTGCATGTGACCGCCGAGACCGCCAACCTCATGTGCACGCTCAAAGCAGGCGGGGCGGACCTCGTGCTTTGTGCCTCGAACCCGCTCTCAACCCAGGATGATGTGGCCGCTTCTCTTGTGCGCGACTTTGGTATTTGCGTCTATGCCATCAAGGGCGAGGACAACGACAGCTACTACAAGCATATCGAAGCCGCGATTCATCACCGGCCATCCATCACCATGGATGACGGCGCGGATCTCGTGCATGGGCTCCATGCAAACTACGCAGAGTATGCGAGCGACATCGTCGCGTCGATGGAGGAAACGACCACCGGGGTTATTCGGCTACGCGCTCTGGACAGGCAAGGGCAACTGAAGTTTCCCGTTATCGCCGTCAACGACGCACAGACGAAGAATCTCTTCGACAATCGCTACGGTACAGGGCAATCCACGGTGGATGGCATTATTCGCGCAACGGATATTCTCGTCGCGGGGCGCACCTTCGTCATTGCCGGTTATGGCTGGTGTGGCAAGGGCTTTGCGATGCGCGCACGAGGGATGGGAGCGAATATCATCGTCACCGAGGTGAATCCCATTCGCGCCATCGAGGCACGCATGG
>CAZJAD010000003.1:22989-44721 GCA_964543855.1 uncultured Alphaproteobacteria bacterium | reverse complement strand
GCGAATATCATCGTCACCGAGGTGAATCCCATTCGCGCCATCGAGGCACGCATGGATGGCTTCCAGGTAATGCCCATGGCGGATGCCGCACCTGTCGGCGATGTCTTCTGCACCCTTACCGGCAACATGCATGTCATTCGACCCGAACATTTCGAGCGCATGAAGGATGGTGCTATCGTCTGCAATTCGGGTCACTTCGACATTGAACTCGATCTCAAAGGCCTCGCCAAAATGGCTCAGAAGGTTGATAAGGGCGTGCGTCCCCTCGTCGACGCTTACCATCTCGACGGAGACCGCCGCGTCTTCGTGCTGGCAGAGGGACGGCTGGTCAACTTGAGTGCGGCACATGGTCATCCGGCTTCCGTAATGGACATGTCCTTCGCCACCCAAGCGTTGACCGCCGAGTACGCCCTCAAGAACGAGGGCAAGCTGGAGGTGCATGTGCATCGCGTCCCGGATCACATCGAAGACTTCATCTCCCGTCTGAAACTGGAGACACTGGGTGTAGGCATTGATACCCTCACACCAGACCAGGAGAAATATCTCGCGTCGTGGGAAATCGGAACTTGATCAACGAGCATAATACCGTCGAGGTGACCTCCCCTGCCCGACGGTCTTTGCTCGAATGCCGTCAGGCCTCAAACCTGGCGGTTTTTTTCAGTAACACCTCCAATGGTCCTCGCTGATCGTATGCCGCCACCGAGGTACAAACGACCTCATTTCTCTGCGAATTTCGCCTTGGGAGCCGCCTCCTTTGCCCTCTCACGCCTTCTGGGAAAACCGGTGATCTGGGGACTTCCCACCAGCGTGATGATCGAGCCGACGAACCGCTGCAACCTTCGATGTCCCCTCTGCCCGGCCGGAGCCGGAACGCTGACCCGCCCCAAGGGAGACCTGACTGCACAGGATTTCGAGAGAATCCTGGATGCCCTGGGGTCGCAGGTCAGGGAGGTCTTTCTGTGGAATCAGGGTGAACCACTGCTCAATAGCGCTCTGCCGGAGATGATCCGAATCGCACACGATCGCGGAATTCGTACGATCACGAGCACGAACGGTCAGCTACTCGACAAAGAGGAGTCCGCTCGCCAGCTTATTCTCGCCAGGCTCGACACGCTCATCATCTCCGTTGATGGATTGACGCCGGAGACCTACGAGGTGTATCGAGTCGGGGGGCAGCTCCAAAGGGTCGTCTCAGGGATGGAAACCCTGCGTCGTCTCAGAATTGCCTTGCGGGCGCATCATCCCAAGATCATTCTGCAATGGCTGCCGATGAAACACAATGAGGCCGAACTCCCACAACTGGAAGCCAAAGCCCGGCAGTGGGGTGCTGATTGCGTCGAAATCAAAACGACCCAGGTCTATTCGAACGAAGAGGCCGAACAGTTTCTGCCACGAGACCTGCGACTCTCGCGTTACCACCGCCAAGGGCAGCGCTGGGAGGTTCGTCGACGCCGCGAGAGCTGCCGTCGCCTTTGGTTCTCCTGCCAGATTGACTGGGATGGTACCGTCGTTCCCTGCTGCTTCGACAAGGACGAGGAGTTCGTGATGGGCAATGTCCATCAGGAGCCCCTCGCCGAAATCTGGCGCGGCAGGCCGTATCAGCGTCTTCGTCAATCGCTTCTGACCCACGGACGCACTCTCGACATGTGCCTCAACTGCACCGAAGGCCTCAAGACATTCTACATATTCCGCCGCAGATTAGCTGGACGCGGCAACAGGGAAAAAGGCACGGGTATTGCTTGACTGAAGTTAGGTAGACGTGTCGAAATAACCCAACGCGCGACAGCAAGCTTCTTCCGGATGACTTCAAGTCCCAAGGAAACTACGAAGACAGGCAACGGGGTCGAGTCGTTGCCGCGACTTGCCGCCCTTTTGGAGACCTCGCACGAGATCACCGGCAAGCTTGAGCTCGGCGAGCTCCTCGAGGCCGTAGCTCTGCGCGCGCAGGACCTCGTCCGCTGCGACGGGGTCACTCTCTATCTGATCGAAGATGAAATCCTCCGGCCAATCGTCTGCTATGAAGAGTATGCCGAAGAGGTGCTCAGCACCCCATTGAAACTCGGCGAAGGCGTGAGCGGCAGTGTAGCCGTCACGGGAGAAGCCGAAATGGTCAATCGCGTCGACCTGACAGGCCGCGGTTTCCTGATCCCGGGAACACCCCTCGACCCCGAATCCCTTCTGTGCGCACCCCTGAAATACAAAGATGAAGTCATCGGAGTCCTGACTCTCAATCGACTGGGCGAGTGGGAGTTCACTTCGGCGGACCTCGAATTCACCAAAGGACTCGCGAGCCTCGCTGCCGCTGCGATTCACAGTGCGCGACTCTATGAACGCCTTGCCGATTCGGAACGCAACTACCGCACACTGTTCAACAGCATCGGCGAAGCCGTCTTCGTTCACGACCCCGAAACCAAGCGCCTCTTGGATGCCAGCGATTCAGCGGTGCGTCGGTACGGCTACACGCGCGACGAGATTCTGAACATGACCATCCTCGACTTGCACCCGGAGGAAGAACAAGAATCCAGGGAACTCCATGTCCCGGCAAACATCCAAGACGGAGTAACGCACTACCGAGGAATCCACCATCGCAAGAAGGACGGCACACTCATCGATGTCACGATCTCGGCCGTGGATATCGAACTCCGCGGCCGCCCGGCCCGCCTCGCCCTGGCTGTGGATGTTACCGAATGGCACCGGATATTCCGGGAACTGGAGCAGGCTCGCAAACTCGAATCCGTCGGCCTTCTGGCCAGCGGCATCGCCCACAACCTGAACGGACCCCTGGCCGGCATTCAGGGCTTTGCCGAGCTTCTCCGTGCGACGCACCCGGGACTCGTCGAATTGGACCTCATCCTCAAGCAGGTATACAAAATCAACGAAATCGTCCGCACGCTCATGCTCAAGGCTCGCAATCAACAGGAACAGAAATCCCGGAACATACAGATCAACGCCCTGCTGCGAACTGAGTTGTCCTTTCTCGAGGCGAACCTCTTCTTCAAACATGAAGTTGAGAAATCGTACGAGTTTGACCCGATGCTCCCCGAGGTTCGTGCCGTATACGGAGATCTGTCCCAGGCGCTATTGAATATCATAAACAATGCGATCGATGCCATGCGCGATTCGCCCCGGCGACTGCTTCAGGTGCGCACCAGACACGCCGACGGCCAGATCATCATCGAGATTGAGGACAGCGGCATCGGGATGTCAGAAGAGGTGATGTCGCGGATATTCGAGCCGTTCTTCACGACGAAACCTCCACCGGACGGCGAGCAGTTCCAGGGTCCTACCGGCACTGGGCTTGGACTGTCGGCCAGCGGGCAATTCCTGGCCCGCTACAAGGGGAAAATCGAAGTGCGGTCCAGAGTGAATCAGGGGTCTGTTTTCACCATAATCTTGCCATCCGCCAAACAGGCTGAGGCGGAGCAGCCACCCGGAGAAGAATTCACAGTAGCTTAGGGTCTTGGCCCGGTGGGATACCTGCATTGTCAGGACTCTTAGACGGGCAGGAGGTCCCAGGGGGAACCTTTATGCAAGCCGAGCAGTAAAATAGGTTTGCGAAAAAGAACTGCACGAGCTGCAGGAGTTCCCCGTGACCAAGATTTCGAAAAAAGTCAACATCCGCGCGAATCAGTCCCTCGAGAAGTACCTCCAGGAAATCGGTGAGGTAAGTCTTTTGGACCCCGAGGAGGAGGTCCGGCTCGCCAAGAGAATTCGCCGAGGGGACCAGAAAGCCCTCGAAAAGCTTACCAAGGCGAACTTGCGGTTCGTCGTTTCAGTAGCTAAGCAGTATCAAAATCAAGGGCTTTCGCTCGGCGACCTAATCAACGAGGGAAATTTGGGCCTGATCAAGGCCGCCAAACGCTTCGATGAGACTCGCGGCTACAAGTTCATCAGCTATGCCGTCTGGTGGATTCGCCAGAGCATCCTTCAGGCGCTGGCGGAGCAGTCGCGCGTCGTTCGCTTGCCGCTCAACCGTGTCGGCGCGCTCAACAAGATTGGCAAGATGTATTCGAACCTCGAGCAGGAGTTCGAAAGGGAGCCGACGCCCGACGAAATCGCCGAGGTGCTCGACATCTCGCCCTTCGAAGTGACCGACACGATGAAAATGTCAGGTCGCCATCTTTCGATGGATGCTCCTTTCAGCCAGGGCGAAGATAACCGGCTTCTGGACATCATCCATAATGATTCGCAGCCGCCGCCAGACCGCAGCCTTATGAAGGAATCACTCTGCCAAGAGGTTGATCGGGCTCTGGCAACGCTGTCTCCGCGTGAAGCCGAGGTCGTGCGCCTGTATTTCGGCCTGAACCTCGAACATCCTCTTACATTGGAGGAGATCGGCGAGCGCTTCTGCCTGACGCGTGAACGCGTGCGGCAGATCAAAGAAAAGGCCTTGCGCCGCCTGCGCCATACATCCCGGTCGAAGGCCTTGCGCAGCTACCTTGGTTAGTGCATCATGTCGTAGGAAGAGCGCTCGGGAGGTCCTTGACAGAAGGTCAGGGACCTTTTTGTTATGACAGAATCTAACGTACACTATATGAAACATAGTGACTATATTCTTTTCTAATTTGCTCTGTCCAACAGATTTCGCAGCTTGCATCCCAAAAGGGCCCGAAACTTGCGAATTTTCTGCAATTAGAGCTTGACATTTTCGAAAAACTTCCGTATACTTTCGGCCAAACATTGAACTGTAGTCTCGATACTCAAGTCGACCGCCGATGGCCTCTGCCAAAGAGGTCGTGGGTCCGGGCGGATTTCACGGTTTCTTCTCTGCTTAGGTTGGCACTATAATCGCTCGAACCGGGACATCCAGATGCTGGCAAAGAAATTCAAGCTCATTTATCTCTCGAACGACCTGACCAAGAAGGTCGAACTTCGCCTCACTCGCAACAAAGCGGCAACTTTTGTGGCAACTTGTGTCCTTTTGTGTGCCATTGCGAGTTTGTTCGTCGGCTTCTTCGTTTGTCAGCTCGTCACCGCGGGCAAAGTGTCCGCCATCATGTCCGAGAAGAACGAGCTTGAGTGGCAACTTGGTGATATCCGCGGACGCCTTGTACGCGCAGAGCAGAACCTTGCGGATCTTCAGCAGAGAGACGATTTCCTTCGCCTGCTGGCGGATTTGCCGCCCATTGACGAAGATGTGCGTGAAGTGGGAGTCGGCGGTCCTGTGGACGACCTCGCCATCATCGCCCCGTCCCCCGAGTTGAAACCGACTCTCTGGACCCTGGAGAAGATTGAGCGGCAGATCCAGCTCCAGATGGACAGCTTCCAGGAAATCAGCGCACAGCTTACCGCTAACCAGGATATCCTTGACCACACACCAACCCTGAGACCCGTGGAGGGCGGATGGATCAGTTCAGGCTTCGGTTATCGTCGTGACCCCTTTACCCGTCGGACAGTCATGCACCCCGGTGTCGACATTGCGCAGGAACGGGGAACCCCTGTCTTGGCTACGGCTATGGGACAGGTCACTTACGCTGGCCGCTTCCACAACTACGGCAAACTGGTGATGATTGACCACGGATACGGCTATCAGACGGTATATGGCCATCTGAATACGATCGGCGTGAGAGTTGGCGAGTATGTGGAGAAAGGGCAGCAGATTGGCGAGGTTGGGGCGACGGGACGCGCTACGGCGCCGCATGTGCATTACGAGGTTCGCGCCGGGGGCACTCCGGTCAATCCGATGGACTACTTCTTTGATGGCCTGGCTGTCTTGCCCGGGCTATAAGCGAGCCATTCGTGACCCATCAAGATCCGCCGCATCGCGACGGATTTTTTATTGGCTGCAATCCAGATTCTGCCCATCACACTTCTTGTAATGCCTTGAAAATCATTGTATTATCCAGCGGCGTGCTGGTCTTTTTTTTGCGCCGATATCTTTGAAGCTTGCGTCCAGAAGCGCTCGGGGGCAACGAGGGCGTGACGCAAACAAGCAAACGAATCCACTGGTGGTCCGATTTCCTGCGCCAGTCCGAATTCGATGGGTCCAAAGCAAGGGGATTGCCTTGCGTATTCGCCGGACATCCGAGTTGGAAGGAGGTATGATTCTGGGTAAGTCCCTTTTCAACGAAAGGGGCGACCTCCTTCTCTCGTCGGGCCACTCTCTGACGGATCGAGCCATCAAACGCATCCAGGAATCCGGTTTTAGTGCCGCCTATGTTCGGGAGCCGGGAACGGAGGGTGTAGTCTCGCGTGACATCATCTCCGATGAAGCTCGAGGCCGGGCGATGCACGAGTGCTACACGACCGAGGAGAGAATCCGCAGCGTCACCGATTCTCGGCAAGCGAAACCCGACGAATTGCGCACCATCATCAATCAGAAACCCGAGTTCCACAACCTGGTGGACATGGAAAGCGTCTACAGAGTGATCTCAGCCATCTTGAGTGAGATTGACGAGTCGGATGCCTCGATCCTGAACACTTTCCCCATAAGATCTCACAGGTCATACAGTCGTCAGCACTCGGTTGATACCGCGCTCATCTCCGTCCTTATCGGTCGGCATCTTCACCTTCGTCACCGCGATCTGCTCGAGCTGGCGATAGCATCCTATCTGCATGACATTGGAAAGCAAGTCCTTCCCCTCATCGCTGGTCGTCTGCCGGTAACCTATACAGAGGAAGAGACTCTGCAGATGCGGGAGCATCCGGTCTACAGCCATCTGCTTATCCGCCGAAGCGCTAACAGGTTCTTTATGGCTCAGACCGCAGTCCTTTACCACCACGAGCGAGAAGATGGACTCGGCTATCCCCTCGGCATACAGGGACGGTACGCGGAACTCCGCGATGGTGTGGTCAACCCAGTAGAAATGACCTATCCATTGGGCGAGATTATCGCAGTTGCCGATGCCTACGACAACTACATTTCAGGTCGATACGACGGCATACCCAAGACTCCCGAAGAGGCGGTGAGAGCGGTGGTCAACGAGGCGGGCACGGCCTTCAAAGGCTATGTGGTCCAGGCTCTCACGGCTGTCATCCCCGTTTTCCCTACGGGCTGCGTCGTGCGCATTCTGGATTGCTCCCTGCCTCAGATTCGAGGCTGGGAAGCGATTGTCAAGTATCCGAATATGAGCGATTGTCACCGTCCGACCGTCGTCCTGCTCAAGGACGCCGATGGCCGCCAAGTTTCTCCGAAGACAGTCAACCTCGCCGCCCAGCGTTTCGCCCAACTCGAGCTGAGACTGTGAACCTTGGCATTCCCCCCGAAGTTTCGTATATTAAGAAGTGCAAAAAGGTGCATTCAGCGGCCTGATTCCCGCATAGACACAGCATTCGCCAACGGGTAGCTCTTGACGCTGCGGGCCGGCCATTCACCTCGTGCCGATGACCGCGAAAGGCCTATGTACATCGGTTATGTCACGCTGCAGGACCTCACATGGCAAGCAGCATCCAATGTGCAGATGATCCAGATGTGCCGTGCGTTCAGCCGATTGGGGCATCGGGTCGAGCTGTATGGCCCCGGCGGCCAAGACATTTCGTCGCCCAAGCGTCTTGCGAGAATCCAAGACCTTTATGGTGACGATCTTCCCTTTCCCATACACTTCTTCCGCAGTCGCACTGTGCTGGGCCGCCTGCAGATGCTTGGAGGGCTGACCGGGGCCGTCCGGGCAATGAAACAGGCACAGCCCCGCGTCATCTGCTGCCGCGGAAACTGGGAAGTACTGCCTTTGGCGCGCACAAGCCACCCGGTCATCTTTGAAGCGCACAGCGTCAGGCTTCACAACGAATTCTCGGTCGTCGACCGGGTCCTTCGTCGCCGGATCGTGCAGGCGTCACGGCTGCCGGGCTTGCGCCTTTTTGTCCCCATATCCCGTGCCCTTGCGAAGGTCTGGCAGAAATTCGGCGTACCGGAGGAGAAAGTCCATGTCGCGCATGACGGCGTGGATCTCTCGCTGTTCGAGCCTGCGCTGACCATCGACGAGGCCCGTGCGAAGTTGGGCCTTCGGGAAAGCCGTCCGGTCATCCTCTACGCAGGATCTCTCCGTGAGGATCGGGGCCTCGAGCTACTACTGGGCGCCGCGAAAGCCCTGCCGGACTATCGGTTCTGGGTCATCGGCGGGCGAGATGAAGATGTCACACGATGCCGCGAGGCGGCGCAGCATGCGCGGGTCACGAATGTTGATTTCTATGGATTCATTCCCCATCCCAGAGTGCCCATTTATCTCTTTGCAGCGGACGTGCTTCTCATGCTCTGGACCTGGAAGGTGCCCACGATCGCCACTTGTTCCCCGATGAAGATGTTCGAATACATGGCAGCTGAGCGCACGATTGTCGGCCCCGCTTTTCCCACGGTGCTGGAAGTGCTTCAAGACGGCTGCGAAGCTATCCTCTTTGAGCCGGATAATCTCAGCGAAATGATCGCCGCGCTCAAACGGGGAGTCGAAGAGGCACATCGCGGAGACTTGGCACGGGCGGCCCGGCGGAAAGTTGCCGCTGAATACACATGGGAACACCGGTGCAGAGGAATTCTTGAGGCTTTTGCCGCGCGAGGCCCCGAACAGCCGCCTCGGCAGGCGGACAACTCTCAGAAACACTGATTTTGTGATTTAGGATCTCGTATCCCATGTTTTTCTTCAGGTAAACGATGCAACTTTTAGAGTCCTGAAGCACTCCTACTCTTAAAAGCCGTCTCGAGAAGTACGCACAGGAAACATACAACTGGAAAGCCAATGAAAATCAAGAAACGCTATTGGATCCCCGCTCTTATTATTATCATCGTAGTTGTGGTGGGAGTGATTTCCAGCCGGAGCCGCGGTGAGAAGAAGCTGCCAGTGACCATCGAAGAAGTGGCTCGCCGATCCCTTCTCGCCACCGTTTCCGCCTCTGGTAAGGTGGAACCGGTCGTGCAGGTCAAGGTATCGTCGCAGATACAGGCTCGGATTACAAGGCTGGCCGTGCGGGAAGGCGACAGAGTCAGGGCTGGCCAGTTTCTCGTGGAACTGGACCAGAAGCGTTATGCAGCGGCGCTGGAGAACGCTCAATCCGGCTTGCGGGCGGCACGCGCCCAGCTTGACAAAGCCGAGGCCGACTTCAAACGCATCGACGAGCTTGTGAAGCGCGGCATGGTCTCTGAGGCTGAACTTGACGCCGCGCGTGCTCAGGCCGAACTCACGGCGGCTCAAATCGACCAAGCCACTGCCGTTGAAAAACAAGCCCGAGATGATCTGTCGAAGACCGTGCTTTCTGCCCCCATGAGCGGGATCGTCAGCCGATTGAACAAAGAAGAAGAGGAAATGACCCTCGGCTCGATATTCCAAGAGGATGTCATCCTCATTATCGCGGATCTCTCGCGGATGCAGATCAAAGCAGAAGTAGATGAGAACGACATTGTTGGCGTTGAACTGGGGGACACGGCTCGATGCGAGATCGACGCCTTTCCCGATACGGCTTTTACCGGCATCGTCGCCGAAATCGCTCAATCCGCTGAAATCAGCGCCCTCGGAACACAGGAGGAAGCCACGAACTTCGATGTCGATGTGATGCTTCTGGACACCATTTCGGCGCTTCGACCCGGCATGTCTGCAACGGTGGACATCCAAATCGACCGGCGGGATAGCGTATTGGCCGTGCCAATCCAGTCTGTCGCGGTGCGTGACCGCAAAGAAGGCAAGCCCGTTGTCCTGAGGGAAGAACCGGAACGGAAATCGTCTCGGCAGCGGGCCGAGGAGATCCGTAGTGGCACGAGTGCCGATACTGCAGAGGTAATCCGCAAAGAGGACCTGGTCGAGGGTGTCTATGTCATGCGCAACGACTCGGCCATCTGGGTTCCCGTTACGACCGGCATATCCTCCGACACCCACATCGAGATTCTCTCAGGCCTCGAAGGCGGCGAGGAGGTCGTTACCGGCCCTTACAAAGCCCTTGCCAAGGACTTGCGTCATGGCACCAAGATTACTCGCAAGGAAACAGAGAAGAAAGAGCCCGGACAATAGAGATGCAGAACAGTCACCTGATTGAATTGCGGGACATCGAAAAAATCTACAAGGTGGGCACGATTGATGTGCCGGCTCTGCGCGGAATCACGATGATCGTCGAGCCGAATGAATATGTCGCCATCATGGGCCCTTCCGGCTCGGGAAAATCGACCTTGATGAATCTCATCGGCTGCCTGGACACCTCGACCTCGGGGACCTATTTCTTGGCCGGAGAGGATGTCTCTCGACTATCAGACGGTCAGCTGGCCGGGATCCGCAACCGGCGCATTGGCTTCGTCTTTCAGACATTCAACCTTCTCCCACGAGCCAACAGCCTGCACAATGTCGAGCTGCCGCTCGTTTACGCAGGCAAAGCCGTGGGAGCCCGGCGGCAGAAAGCGCGGGAAGCGCTGGCATCCGTTGGTCTGGCCGACCGTGGTCACCACCGACCCAACGAATTGTCCGGCGGAGAGCGCCAGCGTGTTGCCGTTGCCCGCGCACTCGTGAACGACCCCTCGTTGATCCTTGCCGACGAGCCCACGGGCAATCTCGACAGCGCTACCGGCGAGGAGATTATGGGCCTCTTTGACGAGATCCACCGGCAGGGCAACACGATTATCCTCGTCACCCACGAGGAATACATTGCCCGGAAAGCCAAGCGCATCATACGGCTCCGGGATGGTCTGATCGAGAGTGACGACCTCGTATCGTAGAATCGAGCCACTGCTTCACGGCTGTGCAACATAGGAACCCTTCGGGTAGCGTGTATGATCCGATTCTTTGTCGAAGTCTTTGAAGGATTGCGCATCGCCTATACCGCACTGCGCGCGAACAAGGTGCGCGCAATCCTCACCACGCTCGGCATCGTCATCGGGGTGACAACCGTCATTCTGATCACCTGCATCATCCTCGGCCTGAACAAGTCCGTATCAGGGCAGTTCGCTTTTCTGGGCAGCAACACCATCTATGTGAGTAAGTTCGAGTGGTTCGGCAGAAATTGGCGGGAAATGCTGAAGCGCCCGGACATCACGATCGACGAAGTACACCGAGTGGAGAAAGAAAGCCAACTGGCGGCCGCTGTCTCCCCATGGGCAGAGACTCGGCGCACAGTCGGCTACCGCGACCTGAAATTATCAAGAGTGGAAGTTGCGGGCACAAACGAGAATTACATTCAGACCAATCCGACCCGTCCCGAGATCGGACGATTCTTCACCGAAGCCGATGTCCGGCGCAATCGTCATGTCTGCGTGCTTGGCCATGAAGTCGCCTCGAAGCTCTTCCCGGATCAGAGTCCCATCGGCCGGCGCATCAAGATAGGTCAGGTTCCGTTCCGGGTTGTGGGCGTTCAAGAGCGAATCGGAAAGCTCTTCGGTACATCCATGGACAACTATGTCATCGTGCCGATTGGGACTTTCAACAAAGTGCTTGGGCGCCACCACTACATGTCCATTATCGTCAAGGCAAACAACCCGCATGAGATCGAAGACCTCGAATATGAACTTCGAGGTATCCTGCGTAGAGCACGCCATCTGGGACCGCTTGAACCGGACAACTTCGGCATCAATCAGCAATCGTCTCTGATGAGAGCCTACCTTGGGATTATGAGCGGGATTTACATCGGTGGCTTCCTGATCGCGGCGATTTCCCTGATTGTCGGCGGCATCGGTATCATGAACATCATGCTCGTCTCTGTGACCGAGCGAACGCAGGAAGTCGGCCTTCGCAAAGCGCTCGGCGCCAAACGCTGGATGATTGGCTGGCAGTTCGTGGTGGAATCGGCGGTCCTTTGCTCAGTGGGAGGAGCGATTGGGGTCTTCTTCGCGTATCTTGGTGCAAAGGGGATCAATAATTTCCTGCCCACCACGATGCCGCCCTGGGTGGTTGGATTCGGTATCGTCTTCGCTGCGGTCGTCGGAATCTTCTTTGGAATTTACCCGGCAATGAAGGCCGCACGGCTGCACCCGATCGAGGCCTTGCGCTACGAATAAGAAGTCTCGCGAAACCGAAAGGTCGTTGCTTGCTCGCTCCGTCACCCGATTTGCGATCCTTGTATTTCCGAACACTGGTGGTGATCGCCGCACTTGCCACAGCGGCCGCGGTTTATTATCTCCGGCATATTCTCTTTCTGACATTCCTTGCCCTCTTGGTGGCCATCTTCCTGACCTATCTATCAAGGCCCCTGGAACAGAAACTGAGATTTCCACGATGGTTGGCGCCGCTTGTTGTGGTCGTCGCACTGGTGATTGTCTTCGGTCTTTTGGGTTATGTACTGGTAAGTCCGTTCGCGAACCAGATCGCCACTCTGGTCGACAAACTCCCCGGGTTCTTTGAGAAAGTGCGTTTGCACCTAACGATCTGGCTGACGAGATTGGGCGATTGGGTACCGCAGATTCAACCGGAAAGGCTGGCGCAGGAAGCCGCGAAGTACGCCGGGAACGCCGCGGCGAGGGCGATTAAGGTTCTTTCAGGCGGAGTCGCTCTCATCACCGATGCCATCACGGTGCTCGTTCTCGGAATCTTCCTTACAATCGAGCGTCGCCGCGTCTTGGATGCCTTCTGCCGAGCGCTTCGCAATCGCGCACCCGAAGAGATGCGCGAACTCGCCTCGCGAGGCATTCGCCTGCTTCAAGGCTGGATGGTGGGTCAACTCTCGGCAATGATCTTTCTGGGCGCGTTCACGACGGTGGCGTTCTGGATCACAGGGATTGACTACTTTCTTGTGTTCGGCACACTCGCGGCCCTGTTCACTGTCATTCCATACCTCGGACCGATTCTGACAGCGCTGGGACCCTTAACATGGTCAATCTTCGCCGAGCCCTCAAAGATTATCTGGGTTGTCGTAATTTGGGCCGCCAGCCAGACTCTGGAAGGAAACCTCATCACACCGCTGATCATGCAACGCCACCTGCGGCTCTCTCCGTTGGCGGTGATTCTTGGCATTCTCGTGATGGGATCCTTGTTCGGCGTCATTGGCGTCGTTGTCGCCGTGCCCCTGACGGCGGTAACCTTCCTTCTTCTGGGCGAGCTTTTCCCCTGGTGGAAAGAGAAAACACTTTTGAGACCAGCCACGAACGATGAGAAGTAGATAGCCATGTTTACGGCGAGTTACGAAGCTCTGCGAATGGCCCTGGAAGCCGTGTGGGCGCACAAAATGCGGGCCGCTCTGACGCTGCTGGGCGTGGTCGTCGGCGTCGCGACCATCATCGCCTCCATGACGGTGATCGCAGGTGTGCGCAAGATTATCGACGACCAGATGAAAGATGCGCTGTCGGCCAATGTCTTCCAGGTGCAGCGCTACGACAATGTCGGTTTTCAGTTTGGTCCGCGCAGGCGCGAGCGACGGCCTGAGATGAAACCCGAGCTGGCCGAAGCAATCCGCGAAAGGTGTCCGTCAGTGCGAGCGGTGGGGGTAGAAGTGTGGAAGGGGAGTATGACAGCTCGCCGGGGAGGTCTGAAGAGTCCCCCAACGGTCGGGCTGGCGGGAGGAACGCCGGAGTTCGCTCTGAACAACGGGCTCTATGTCGACCGCGGCCGTTTTCTGACCCAACAAGATATGACTTCGACTCGACACTTGATTGTGATCGGCGATGATGTCGTCGAGAGTCTCTTTGGCACCATTGATCCCATCGGAGAATACATCCGCATCGGGCCGGATCGCTTTGAGGTCATTGGCACTTTCGAGAAGCGTGGTGAGGCTTTGGGGGAATCCTTGGACAGCTACTGCTGCATCCCACTGCCGGTCTTCTTCCGGCTCTATGGAGAGCAATCGGTGTACCTGACGGTGCAGGCCTGGTCATCGGAGGTCTTTGACCAAGCGATGGACGAAGTCACGGAGGTCATGCGCGTTGAGCGCCGCCTCAAGCCCGGAGAGCCGAACAACTTCGCCATCTGGACTCCCGAAACGCTCCAGCAGTCTTTTCGAAGCTTCTCTCAATGGGTGACGGTCGCAGGATTCGGAATCTGTACCATCAGCCTATTGGTGGCGGGTATCGGCATCATGAACATCATGCTCATATCCGTTACGGAACGCACCCGTGAGATCGGCGTGCGCATGGCGCTGGGAGGCAAGCGCAGCAGCATTCTGCGCCAGTTCATCATTGAAGCCATCATGCTTTCAGAAGTGGGCGGCGGCATTGGAATTCTCGTCGGTTTTCTCCTCGCGATCGTCATCAACTATTTTCTGCACTTCCCAACACCGATTCCTGTCTGGTCGATCACGCTCGCGGTCGTCTTCTGTTCAGCGGTCGGGCTGATTTTCGGGATTTGGCCCGCAGTAAAGGCCGCTCGTTTAAATCCCATCGAAGCTCTGCACCACGAATAAAACGGCTTGCGCGTCATCAGAAAGTCATACCCAGCGAGGCTCCAATTTCGTAATCACCCTCGACGGGAAAGGTAAGATCCAACTCTGCGATTTCGAAATAGGGCACGCGACAAGCCAGGCCGACACCCCCCGCCAGCAGCTCCCACCGACGACGCCCCAACCGAAGCTCTGTCCTCTCAGCGAAGAGAACACCGTTCAGACCGAACGGCAGGTCTCGAAACACACCTCCGATCGGCAAATCCATGTAGACAACTTCCGTCAAAGGGAAGCGGATTTCAACCGTCCCTGACAAGTAGCCGTCCACCTCGCTTTCGCTTGTGCGATAGCCGCGGAACCCCGTATCAAAACCGAAATACCAGCGACCCCAGGGCGGCATTCCCGATGACGCGGTCCCTCCTCGCAAACGCATGGCCAGCACGATGGGTCGGCTCCCGTCGTCTAATGGCCAGAATCCGCGTACATCCGCTTGAGAACGGTAGTAATGCCGATCTCCACCTGTATAGTCGGCTTGGAACCACACGAAGCTGCCATTCGACGGATACCACTCCAGGTCTCGCCGGTCGATGACCAGAACGATGCCCACGAAACCGACTTTGTCACGCGGAGCTGTCGCGCCGACGGAAAGCGGTTCCTGCTTGACCTGATCATATCGAAGCCAGAGAAGAATACGGCCGCGAGCGCCTTCACGCGTACCGACTTGCGTTTCTACTCGGATATTGTGGAGTTTCTGGTCAATGCCTTGGATCGCGGCATGGCGATCGGCCATGAGCAAGTTGCGATAATGAGCGCGCACTGCAAGAGGAAGCCCGCGAGACAACCAGCGCGTTTTATAGGTAATAGCGCCACCCGTACTCGCTCCCATCCGCACGAAACCAAACAGGCTCCCCCCAGTACCGGCAAGGTTCATCTCCACAACGCCGAGGTCAATGCTCGATCCCTCGAAGAATCGCCGAGGACTCTCGAACAGCTCGCTAATCTGAGTGTTGTCCATGCTCAGGTCAACGAGTGGCCAGATATGCCAGGCTTCAGTCAGATTGACTGTAACGACGCCTGCCGAATCCGCCGTTACCTCGACTCGAGTGAAAAGTCCGAGATTCAACAGGTTCTTGCGGGTTTTTTCCAGTGCCTCAGGCTGAATGGTGTCGCCGGCTGAGATGGCCAGTTCTCGCTCGATGACCCAAGGTTGAGTCCAGCGTCGACCCTCAATTTGAACGCGGGTTGCCTGCACGGCTCCGAGTGTACACACATCCCAGAAAATGATAACAACCGCAACAAAAAGTGCCCGCATCCTATCGCCACTCCCATTGGAAGAACAGGTCGAATCCCGACTCGCCCTCCGTTTGGCGCGTTCCCCGCAAGCGAAGCCAGGGAAGAACCTGATACTCGAGAATCACCTCTTGGCCCGTCTGCTCCTTCTCCATGGACTGAACGATGCTGACGAACAGGTTGTCTGTGACATACGCGCCGACCTCGAGTTCCCCCCGTGTAAGCCCGCCGGCCTCTCCCTGTCCCGGGCGATATTCAAAAACCTCCAGACGCAACGCCTGGCTGACAACGCGGCTGAGCCCTGAGGAGATTCCCGATGCCGCCATGCCCAAAGCTGGCTCTTCAGACGCTCTTGCACCGGATGAGAGCGTTGCCCCGCCGGTCGCGCGCCGACCCAATGTCAGATAAGAGACAATGTCCTCCGAAGTGAGCTCGCCGTCGGCATCCTGACCGGAGAGCTCGATTTCCGGGTGGTTCTTTGTGCCGCGAAGGCGAAGCACAATCTCCACATTTCGGCTCCGCTTCAGATTCGTCTCGATCGCGGTGATGTCAAGGTTCGGATCTTGAAGATCTCCGTCGAAAGTTACGGTGCCCTCCTGGATCGTGAGTTTGCGTGCGTAGAGAGTCACGCTCCCACGGACGACACGGATTTGACCATAGACTTGCTCCGGTTCATCCGGCAGCTTATAGAGCCACACATCGCCTGCCAATTCAACGGATATACCACCTCCATGCACCCAGCAGTTGCGAGGAAGGGTCACACGCAGGGCATGGTCCATTTTCTCATAGATCAAAGTGCCCGGCAGTCGAAAACCTATGACCGTATCGCCGCGCAACTTGGCCAGCTCGCTCTCCAAGTCAATTGGCTCGACATATTTCGTGGTCGCCGATGTAATGCGATAGCGCAATTCGTCTATTGTGAGATTTCCGTTGGCACGAAGTCCCAGAAGCGGTCCCTCGACCTCCACATCGCCCGTTATCTTCGCTCGGAGATCCGCACGCTTCACAATTTGAAATCGCTTGAAAGTTGCGCGAAGATCCAAGCTCTTCGGCAGAGGGAAAGCCATCACCGCCCCGCCATGGCCTTCGGCCTTGCCGACAGCCGTGGTTTTCATCTGCTCAACGAGCAGAGTATCGCCTCGCCAAGAGCCTTTCAGGTAGATCTTTTCGTACCGAACGCCATGGACAACATCCTCGTACAAACCGTCTTCCACCACAAAGTTCCCCTGCCAGTAAGGCTGCTGCAGTGTTCCGGAGACATCCACTTCGGCTTCCACCGATCCACCGACGCTGACGCCCCACGGTAGGAATGGCTGCAACTTAGGAAGCGGCTGTCTGTAGACTCGCAGGTGCCCCGCCACCGGCTTGTCGCGCCAGAGATTCAGTCCCTCGGAGAACGAGAGCGTCATCGGCAGACTGCCTGTGAACACCGCCAGAGTATCCCCCAGCCAGATTGCCAGCCCGCGCACCGCGAGCGAGTCTCCTTCGAGTTCGCCATGGACGATCACGAGGTCCAGCCACGCCTTCTCATCCCAGCGAAGGCTTTCAGCAGCGACATCGAAGCGTGCAACGGCCAACTGGCCAAGTCCCGAGATGTGCACATGCGCTGATACTATTGCATCTGGAACAGGGAGGTTCTCACGAATCCGCGCAATCTGAAAATCCGAAAGGTCAACAACGAAATCCTGTTGCCCCTCAGCGGACAACCGGCCCATAGCATGCAGGGCACCGACATCCGACCTGAGATCGAAATCGGTCAATGAAAACTGAGTCTCACCCAGAGCAATCCGAGCCGGTTTCTGGAGTGCCCAGCGATGGCTGAGCACTTCCGCCTCCAGAGCATGCAAATCAGCAATGAATCCCTCTGAACTGTCCTGCGTGAAGACACCTTCCAGTTGAAAACGCAGGGAATCTTGCGGGAGTGCAGCCGCGAGGTTCACGGCAAGGGTTTCCGGCGTGCCTTCGAAGAAGAGTGTCACCGTATCTGCCTGGTGACCTGCAAGCAAAACCTCCCAAAGCACAACCTTCCCCGCAGCAAACAAGGGCGAAAAAGTAAAGGAATCCACGGACATCGACATCTGGCGAGCAGAGCATGGACCTCCGGCGAGCGATTGCCCGTCCAGCCGCCCACGGGCTTTGAATTCAGAGAGTCCTTGCGCGGTGAGCTTGAAATCGGCATCCGTTGTGATCGAGAGCGCTCCCATGATTGTCTCGGCCACATCGCTCGGAATCGGCAGCTCGGAGGCCAACTCATGGGCATCGCTCACTTGCAGCTCGGTGTGGACATGGAAAGCGCTGTCCAATATGCCAGCACCCTCGGCCTCGACTGAAATGCCTCCGTACGAAGCGTATAAGCGAGAGACTTCGACAGATCGGCCGTGCCATGCCGCATGCACGACGAGGGTATCTGCCGCAAAACGGCGAAAGGTTGTCGGCGCAAGCGCTGCCTCGACCGCACCCTCACTTCCGAAAGGTGGAGTGCCGTGCAGCTCGGCACGAAGCGAGCCATCCAGTGGCATGAGGTCCGGCGGCGCGGTGGGAGCAAAATCCTGCACTCGCAGCCCTCGCACGGTGATCTCACCTTCGTAGTGAGGCATCGCCGTGAACAGGTCGGCCCCGCGCACAGCCACCGTCGCTGAGCCGCTACTCGAATGAATCTTTCCCCTCAATCTCAATCCGACCTCACGCCAGACGAACTCGAGGTCAGCTCGATGAATTTCATATGGCCCGTAGTCCGAATTCCGAAGGGTCAATTGCCCGTCAATGTCGGCGGTCTCGAGAGATGATCCGGTTCCTCGAAGATCGAACGCTCCGTTGATCCACACCGGGTGCTCCATCTCGCGCACCAAATACTCCGGGCGCAATCCGAAGAAGCGACCGTTCACAGAGCCCGTTGGCTGCTCGATTGGCCAGGCAACCGTTGCCGCTGCCGTCACGGCGCCCAGTGGTAACCAGTCAAGCGCGAGGCGCACATCGAGGGAGTCTGACAGCTCATAATAGAGCAGCGCTTGAATCGTATCCATGCACGCCACTGATCCCAGCAGTGGCCGCAACTTCTGTGTCGTGGCTGAGACAGCGACCTTTCCCGCCCCTGTCTCTCTCTCAGTCAGCGGCCAGGTTCCGCGACCACTCAAGGCAAGGCCGTCGCTCTCCACCTCCAGCCTGTGCACAGCCAGCCAGGTGGGCTCCAGACCGACAGATGCCGAAACATGCAGCTGCTTCGTCTCAAAGAGCGTATCCGTCCCCTGCCGGAGATTCACTGCCTCGCTCGAAATTTCGATCCGCCAGATATGAGCACGCCAAGGTTCTCCCGGTTCCGTCACCTCTTCTTTTGGCGATGGTCCGGCAAAAATGTCAGCGACATTCGGGTTGCCACTGCTATCGATCTTAATGTCTGCGCGTAACCCCTCGATGATGATCGAATCAAGGTCCAACGACTGATTCAGTAGTGAGAAAAGATGTATGCGTCCTCGTACGCGGTCTGCCTGCAGGACTGGCCCATCCGCACCGACCAGGCTTGCCGCGATGATATCGAAAACTCCGGAGGGCGACACATCGACGGCTCCGACCTCGATGCGGCCGTTCAACCCGCGATTGACCGAGGCCAGTACGCGATGCGCGAGCGCCGTCTGCACGGGGCGCGAAAAGAGCGCGAAGAGTGCAAAGACAAACAGGAGCACGATCACTCCCAGCAGGATCAGCCACCCGTAATGTCTTCTCTTTCGCCGCGTCATTGTCCGGCCTTCTCGACCATCTGTCTAAGCTTCTTAGAAGGTTTCACCGATGGAGAAATGCCAATTCCATGTCGACTCACCATAGGGATTGGGCCGCAGTTGCCAGGCGAAATCGGTGCGCACCGGTCCCACAGGCGTCAGGAAACGGATCCCAAACCCCGCCGATGGCAACAAATCGCTGGGCGTAACTTGGGAGCGCTCTTCCCACACTCGGCCTGCATCGCAGAAGAATGCCAGCCCCAACGGTCCCCATATATCACGGCGCAGCTCCACGGCCAGTTCCAGGGAAGCATCTCCTCCGACTGGAGTGCCCGGCTCAGTGGAACTGCGCGGCGAAAGCATCCGGCGTTGCCATCCCCGCACGGATGTCACCCCACCCAAGTACAAGCGGTCTTCAATCGGGGTCACTTTCTCTCCCTGAACCGGCGCCATGAGTGATACGACAAGCTTGCCCGCGACCACCGTACGATCGGCAACAGGATGCGCGAACCTGCCAGAGACAATTCCCTTCATCCAGCGATATTGTGTCTTCCAGAAAAGCCCTTGTTCGGAGAGCTCGATCCCCAAAAGGTGGCCCTTTCGAGGCAGCAGCGGACTGTCCCGCGTATCCCAGTAGAGGCTGACCGTCTCCACCGAACGCGGGTAGCGAGACGGAGGAGCAGCGGATGTATCCGGCGACCCGGAGCGCCGGGCGTAGCCGAGCTCATGAAGAACACGCAGGGTAACATATCGCAACGGCTCGGCCGAAATCACATTTGTAAACCCGATCGTCTCCAGTCGGTAGGCCTTCTCAATCTCCAATTGCCACCGAGGGCCGATGACGACATTGGTGGGATCATAGGGAAAATGCGGCCAGAAGAGCCGCATCTCTGCCTTGCGCACAATCGCTGACACCTTACCGCTACCTTGAAGTCGTCTCCCTCGCCCGATGAAGTTGCGATCCGTCCACTCGATCTGGCTCCGAGCCTCTTCTTCAGAATCATATCCGACGCCAAGGCGTAACCGGTAGCGTCGCCCTTCTTGCACTTGTATTCGAACCGGAAGAATGTTCTCTGAGACACTTGTGTCCGCGTCAATTAACGTGGAGCTGAAGAGCTCCAGACGATAGATGCGCCGCCGCGTATCGATGAGTTTCTGGGGATTGAATCCATCACCCTCCTCGTATTCGAATTCGCGCCGCACTACCTCGCGCGAGACGCGCCGGAGACCGACCACCTCGGTTGGGCCGAAGTAGCAGTAGTGACGGGGGTACAAGGTGAAGTGGACTTCACCTACTCGCGCCGCCGTGTCAATCTCTGTTTCGACATCGACTCGTGCTTTAGCATGACCGATTTCACGAAGAACATACAAGATGGTATCGCGCGAGGCCCGGACGGCGTCCTCTGAAAGACGACGGCCAATACCGATAGCCAACAAGGGTGCCAAACGCACCGAATCCGTGCCAACATCCGGATCGCTGCCAAACTGGAGGGTATAGTGGCGCAGGAGCGTCGGCTCGCCTTCTTCAATGTGCACTTTGAGTTTGATGGCATCGCCCTGGTCAATGAGTTCCCCCTTGATATTCGCCTCGTGGAACCCTTGTCGGGAATAGAAGCGCTCCAGCCGGACAATATCGGCGGCGAAGTCGTCCGCGAGAAACAGGGGACGCTTGGCGACGGGCAAATAGCGTCGAATCCAGGGTGGTTTTTCTGTGGCCATGCGCGCCAGAAGCTCCGCCCGCCGGAAACTTTGGATGCCGGGAAACTCGATGACATTGATCCGGTACCCGTTGTAGCGTTGCCATTGCTCGTAATCGGAGAGATTCAGACCTCCGATCATGGGGCGGCTACCGAGAAGCAGCAAGAGAGAGGTAACCAAGGCGCGACGCATGCAGGAAGAATCCGTTAGGAAGCGGTTGGACGATTCACTCGTCTTAAATTTCGGCAAAAGCTTCAAGAAAGTCAAGGGGAGGGATGGAGAAACAGAAACAAGGCGGGAAATGACATGCCGGTGCGCATGAGGGCGACTATGTATGCGCCGGACGCAACCATTTCTGGCGGGTGAAATCCTGGAGCAAGCGCCGTACAAAGGTGTTCGTACGTACAGCGGCGGATTCCTCTTCTCCATAGAGAGCCGCGGTGATGGAATCCATTCCGGCAACTTTCTCCTGTAACTGCGGAACGGTCGGTTGGCCGCTGGCGACGATCGAAGTCTCCAATGCCTGTTCCGTGCGCTTCTTCATGCCAGCAAAGAAGTCCGCGCACCATTCAGCCCAACTTGCCTCAAGCGCCGTCGAAACCCAGGCGCATGCTTCATCGATTCGACGCTTGCGTTCTTCCTGAGCACCGGATGATCGGCCAGAACTTGCGCCTCGCGAGCGCCCTTTCTTCACGACAAAGGCACTCTTCTCGGTCAGCACGGCCTCAAGTCTCGCCGCCAGATTATCGGCGGTCCATGAGGTATGGTCCTCAGCAAGGGTAAGCTTTGGCAAATCCAGCTTCGCAGCCAGAGCACTGAG
>CAZJAD010000003.1:0-22889 GCA_964543855.1 uncultured Alphaproteobacteria bacterium | reverse complement strand
ATCCGCCGCAAGCCCCTGGGCGACATCGTCAGAGACAATAACCGACGCGTGTTGCGCAACCAGAATCCCGATGCCTTCCGGTGTTGCCCAATGTGCATCAAGCTCAATCGGCAACGGCACCCAGATGAATCGCCAATTCGAAGGAGAACTCCCTTGAACAGTCCGGCAGATTGTCACCAAATCCCCGGCGGCAACACCCGTCTTGAGAAAAGCCTCCAGTGCCCCGGCGGAAATCCGGCGTTTCGAACTGTTGTAGCGCAAAGCCCAACTCTCGCGTGCACCGGCCTGCACTTCCCAGACGACATTCGGGGCTTTCGTCTCACCAAAGGTAACGTCGAGAGAAAGTGAGCGTGCCAGACGTTCCGCAAGCTGTCGGTCTCCGCCGAAGAGCACAAGTGCGGGAGTGGCTGACCGCTCGGTCTCGTATCGTGTCAGTTCATGGAGTGAACAACCCGCTTTCTCACACCGGGCAAGGATTTCATTGACGCTTGGGCCTGAAGCATCAGCAACCCGTTTCTCGGCGTAGGTCAGAAGCGCGCGGAGCCATTCCAGAGCCTTTTGTGCCGACCGTGTCAGCGGGCGAATACTCGCGTTATCGAGGTCCTTCTGCTTCACGGATGCGCCTCCGATTCCCTCGCCAAAATAGTGCAGAATTCCGTAGCCGAGAGTGTTTCAGCTATTTCTTAGTGACGTAGTATATCACAAGCTGCATGATGATTCCCACGACAACGAGCATGAGAAGCCAGATCATGCTCTTGCGGCGCTCATGTCTCTCTTGTCTGAGCCGGGCCGAAAGGTTGCTCTTCAGGCCCGTATGGTAGTCGGTGAGACCCTTTTCCATGAACTCGAATTTGCTCGTTACAAAGTCGGTGAACTCTCGCTGCAGCGGAGCCAGGACATTCTGGCGCAGACGTTCAATATCCTCGCGCACATTCTGGACCGATTCAGCTACCTCATCAAACCGTTTCGCCGAACGCGCCGCCAGATCCGTCGTCTGCGCGCTCTGGCCGTGAAGAAATTCGGTGACCCAAGCGTGGGCCTCACGCAAGTTGTCTCCAACGGTTTGGATCGATTTCTCAAGACCGTCGGTGACTTGCTGTACCCCAGTAATCTCGCCATACTGCCGCTCCAGTTTGCGCTCGATATGCACGAAAACCTTCTTGACCGCTTCATAGCTCTGTTTGAGATCGTCGAATTCCTCGCCAGCGACTTTCAGGATGCTCTTGCAGTCTGCGGCGATGGAATTCAACGACAGTTCATCGCTTTGGTGGAGTGATTCCAGAAGGTTCGCATAGCGCTCGAGGTTCTGTGGGACGGTGGCGACTTGCTGAATGAATTTGTCATAGCCAGCGTCGATGACACGCCCCAGTTTCTGCTGCGTTTCCACATAACCACTGTTAATCGCCTCTTTGAGAATACCAGGACTGGCCTCTTGGGCGGAGCGAATCTCAGCGATCTCTTCGGAAACCCGGCCGAAGTCGGCCGTCAGAGCTTGGGCGGCGTCCTGCCGTGCCTGACTCTCGCTGGCTTGTGCCGCAGAGAAATCCGCAAGCTGACCCGTAATGCTCTCTTCGAGCTGGCCGAGTCTGGCCGTCATATCGCTCAGGTTACTCGTCCATTGCTCTTTCCACTCGCCGGAGAAGCGATCAAGGAGCGCTTCGACTTCGGAACGATCCGCCTGGAGGCTTGCTCTAAAAGCCTCCGGGAGCGCGCCTAAACCATCCTCGATCCGCTGGTAGCGAGCCGCATTTTCGCTCTGCACCCTGTCCGACGCAGCCAACACTGAGTCGTGGGCATGCGCAATCTGCGCTTCGAATTTCTCCCAGAATACCGACTGATTGGATGCGTATCGTTCAAACTCGTCTTTGTGCTGACCGACGAGGTTGGCCAACGACTGCAGTGCCGGACTTGATTGCGCTCCCGACTCACGGGTCTCTCGCGCAAGTTTTTCCAGACGCGACAGAGATTCCGCCATGCTGGCGAAGGCGTGCTCTGATTTCTCCTCCCGTTCCGAAGCCTCTTGTGACAGTTTCAGGAGAATCGGCCGTAGCCCCTGCTGGGCTTTGGCAAGGTCCGCCTGGTAACTTTCGTGCAAATCGGTGATCTTCTCGGCCAGCGGTCTCAGACCGGTTGCCAGCTCCGCGCGCAACTCGTCCCTTCCCGTGGGAGCCTGAGCTCGCCCCTTTGCACCGCCCTTCTTCTTGCTATCGCCAGAGTCGACCGTCTGCTCTGCAACCGCTTGCATATGCGCCTGCAATGCAGAGAGGGCCGCATCAATCTCCTGCCGAACCTGTGGACCAATGCCACTGGCAATTTCTCTCACAGTCTCGGCAATTCTTTCCAGGTGTTCTTCGCTGGGTTGTCGCGTGCCAGCCAAGCCTTCCTGAAGAAGCGAATGCACGCGCTCCCACTTCTCTTCGAGTTCACCCCGCATGGCCTCAAAGAGCGTCTGCAAGTTGGCGTCGCGACTTTGCTCTTCCGGGCTCCGGTCGGTATCCGCCGACGCCAAGGGGCCGCGCAGATCCGCAAGTCGCTTCTCCACATCAGCCACCGTCTGCGTCAGCACCTCTCGGCTGGCCTTGGCCGACTCTTGGACTCGGCCCGCTTCACTCCTCAGCGACCCTTCCAGCTCCTCGTGGGTTTTCTGGAGATTGGCCAGAACCTCGCCGGCATAACTCTGCAGCTGCTCCACATTCTGGGCGAGGGTTTGCTCCAAGTCCTTGACCCGCTCGAGGAGTCGCGTGCCTGCTGGCGCGAAAACCTCCCGCAGGCGGTCCACACCGTGGGCGATTTGTTCGAGGGTCTCTTGGCTTCGTGTCAGGTCCTCGAAGGCCCCGCGAAGTTGAGAAATTTCTTCCCGGAAGGCCGGGATAAACTTCTGTTGTGCGAGCTCGTCGGAAAAGGTCTCAAGAAATGCCCGCAGTGGCTCAAGAAGCTCTTTTGTCTCAGGTTCAGACGCCATTTCCTCCTCCGTGGTGATCGCCCTGTCTGCTGCAAGCATAGGGCCATCCCCAAGCGGAGGAGCCAGCGTATCGACAAGGCATCTTCACCTCGCTATAGACTTCTATACAACAAGGTGCACCCGTCGATGTCGTGTTTCTGAACAACTTAAACTGGCACGGAAAGAGATTTTATACAGGAGTGTTTGAAAGGGAGGCGAGTCGACTTGGAACGCGTAGCGTGATGTCTTCTACACGATCCTCTTGCGAAATCGCATAAGCGCGAGCGAAAAAATGACAAGGCCGAAGACCATCAGGGCAAGAATTTCACCGGCCAGGTCCTGCGCCCCGCTGTCCTTAAGAAAAACGGCGCGGATGATGGTCATGAAGTACCGGAGGGGATTGACATAGGTGAGGAGTTGGAAGACTCGGGGCATGTTCTCGATGGGTGTGAAGAAACCCGACATAAGCATCCCAAAAACCATGAAGAACCAGGCGAAGAAGAGCGCTTGCTGCTGCGTACCCGAAATCGTCGAAATAAAGAGTCCCACGCCCAGCGTCGTCAACAGAAACAGGGGAGCCGCCAATGCCAGGAGCGCGAGACTGCCCCGGAACGGAATCCCAAACCAAACCGTGCCCACAAGAAGCGCCACGGACATTTCAATGAAGGCGATGATGACAAAGGGAAGCGTCTTGCCAACGATGAAGTGGAATTTGCCGATGGGAGTCACCATAAGCTGTTCGAGCGTGCCCATCTCTTTCTCGCGCACAATTCCAAGCGCCGTAAGCAATGTCGTGATGACAGTCAGAAGCACCACCACAATGCCCGGCACCATGTAGAAAACGGACACGAGCTCAGGATTGTAATACGCCTGCGGACGGAGGCTGACCAGGTGCAAAGCCTGCCGCAGGTGAGGTTGCAGCTTCACTTTCCGAAATACCTCACCCGTCCAGAACTGGCGCAGAAGCCCCTGAGTGTAGCCGACAGCAATGCTGGCGATGTTGGAGTTCTCGGCGTCTGCAAGAATCTGAATTTCCGTGTTGTAGCGCGCGCCAACGTCACGGGCGAAATTGCGTGGAATCTTCACAACGATATCCGCTCGCCCCGCATCCAAAAGCGATGCCGCGTCCTGATCTTCCATCGCCACCGGCTCGAAATAACTATTCGCCCCAAACTTGCCGACAAGCGCGCGAGAGAGCTCGGTGCGGTCCTGGTCAAAAACGGCCAGCTCGATTCGTTTCACATCCAGATTGATGGCGTAGCCGAGGATAAGAAGCTGAACAACCGGCATGAAGAAAATAATCACCACCATCTCACGCTGTCGGAAGATTTGCCTGAACTCTTTTCGAAGAAGGTGTTTCAGCACGGTTCAATCAAGTTTGATTTTGAACTTCTTCACCGCTACGACCATCAGCACCATACCGATACAAAGAAGAATCAAGGCGTCGGGAGCGAGCGCCGCCGCATGGACACCCTTCAAGAGGACCCCACGGATAATGCGCAGATAGTAGGTGGCCGGGATGATGCTGGAAAGAAACTGGTGAAATTTCGGCATGCTCGCCACCGGAAAGATGAAACCGGAAAGCATCACCGAAGGCAGAATGGTGATAATCAAGGCTTGCATCATTGCAACTTGCTGTGTCTTGGCGAGTGTGGAAATAAGAAGTCCGAGGGCCAGGCAAGGAAAAAGATAGATGAGAGTTCCTGCCAAAAGCAGGGCCGGCGACCCTCGAAACGGCACGCCGAAGATCAACAAACCCGCGCCGATAATGATCAGGCCGTCCAGAAGTGCCAAAGCAATGTATGGGATGACCTTGCCAATGACAATCTCAATCGGACGAACGGGCGCGGCCAGAAGCTGCTCAAGGGTTCCGGTTTCCTTTTCGCGAGCAATCGTAATCGAAGTCAGAAGCGCCGAGACCATCATCAGAATAATCGCGACAAGTCCCGGAACAATGAAATTGACCGACTCAAGGGATTCATTGTACCAGAAGCGGGGACGCAGCTCCACCAGCGGCTGCAGTTGGCGCGGACCGCTTCGCACACTGTAATCGGCAAGAACAGCCTCGCTGTAATGGAGAATTGTCTGCCCGACATTCCCGTCCGAGCCATCGACGATAACCTGCACCGGTGTCTCAAACTGGGTGGCCACAGACTTCGCAAAGCCGCGAGGAATTGTCAATCCCCCCTTGATTCTTCCCGCCCGAAAGAAATGTTCAAAGTCTGCCGCGTTATCCAAGTAGTACCGCACTTCGAAATAGCCGGATTCGGTGAAGGAAGATACGAGGCTGCGTGAAGCGGCTGTGCGGTCACCGTCAACCACCGCAATGGGAATGCTCTTCAAGTCAAGGTCAATCGCATAACCAAAGATGAAAATCATCAGAAGCGGCATCAGAACAATGATCGCCAGCGAGCGGGGATCGCGCAAGATGTGAAGGAATTCCTTCTTGATAACAGCCCAGAGCCTCACGCAACCTCCTCGCCTCGAATGAGCTCAACGAAGAGATCCTGAACGGTTGTCTTGTGCATCTTCCTCTTCAAGGCAGCCGGCGTGTCCAGAGCCACAATACGCCCTTGATGCATGATGGAAATCCGGTCGCAATACTCCGCTTCATCCATGTAGTGTGTCGTAACGAAGACGGTCTTGCCCGCCGCGGCGAGATTGTGAATGACATCCCAGAAGTCGCGGCGAGCCACCGGGTCGACGCCGCTCGTCGGCTCATCAAGAAAAATGATCTCGGGATCATGCAGAAGCGCCGAACCGAGGGCCAGCCGCTGTTTCCATCCGGGAGGAAGCCGCCCGGTCAGCTCTCGGCGCACGCCCTCAAGGGAAGAACGAGCGAGTGCATCTTCCACGCGCAGCTCCAGTTCTCGATCCGGCAAACCATACACGCCGCCGAAAAAAAGCAAATTCTCCTCGACCTTGAGATCATTGTAGAGAGAGAATTTCTGAGACATATAGCCAATATGTCGTTTCACCTTTTCGCTCTCGCGCGTGATATCGAAACCGGCCACCCACCCCTCTCCCGAAGTCGGTTTCAAAAGGCCGCAGAGCATACGAATCGCCGTGGTTTTTCCGGCACCGTTGGCACCAAGAAAACCGAAAATCTCGCCGCGTCGGACGGTGATGGTCACCCCGTCCACGGCGGTGAAATGTCCGAAGCGCCGAGTAAGCTGGCGCGTCTCAACAGCGTTGTCGGCAGTCATTGCGGTCATTCGATCTTCAGGAGGCTGATGAAGGTATCTTCGATGGAGGGTCGACTTGCGCGAATATCGTCAGGGGAAAGACCGGTGGCGTCGACCACCTCTCGTCGGCACGCCTCCACATCATCCGTAACGATGTGAAGCCGGCCTCCGAAAAGATGAACAGACTTCACCCGCGGAAGCGTCCGGCACTTTCCAGCAAGGTCAAAAAGGCCTTCTCCCTCGATTTCGAGCATGCGTTCGGCGAAAAGATTTGGAATGTTCTGCGGTGTGTCTGTCGCCAAGATTCGCCCCTTGTGGATGAAGGCGACTCGCTGACACCGCAGTGCTTCATCCATGTAGGGCGTCGACACGAGAATCGTCACCCCTTCACCAGCAAGCCGCGCTAAGATCTCCCAGAACTCCAGACGGGAGACGGGGTCCACGCCGGTCGTCGGCTCATCCAGAACCAGAACCTCCGGCGTGTGGATCAGCGTGCAACATAGGGCCAACTTCTGCTTCATGCCGCCGGAAAGCTGGCCGGCTCGCCGTCGCGCAAAGGGGCCGAGCTTGGAGAAAGTGAGAAGCTCTCGCAGCCGAACATCGAAATCGCCCCGCTTCACCTCATAGAGATCAGCGAAGAAGCGAATGTTTTCGGCCACAGAGAGGTCAGGATAGAGCGAGAAGCGCTGCGGCATGTATCCCACGCGAGACTTCAGCTGCGCCGCTTGCCCGATGGCGTCGAAACCGCAGACAAAAGCCTCGCCGCTATCGGAAGCGACGAGGCCACAAAGGATACGCATCAGCGTCGTTTTGCCAGCGCCATCAGGCCCAATCAGCCCGAAGATTTCGCCCGCCTCAACATCGAGACTGACATCGCACAGCGCCTCGGTATCATCATAACGCTTGGCAAGCTTCGAAATGCGAATCTGCGTCATCGGCGAGTGTACGAAGGGAGGCCGTGGAGAGACTATTTGAAGTCGAGGTAAGCCTCGACGGGCATCCCGATTTTGAAGATTCCATCAGGATTGTCCACCGTCACCTTGACAGCATAGACCAGTTCGACGCGAGCCTCGCGTGTCTGCACATTCTTCGGCGTAAACTCAGCTTCGGATGAGATCCACGAGATCGTGCCCGAAAAGTCCCGGTCAGGATGCGAATCAATGCGCAATCGAACCGCTTGATTCAGCGCCACGCGTCCAAGCTTCGGCTCCGGAATGTAGATCAGCGCGTACATGCGGCGAAGATCCGCCAGAGAGACGACCGTCTCGCCAAGGCCCACGGTCTCGCCTTCTTCGCGGTACTTCTCCACCACCGTGCCGTCCATGGGAGCGCGAATGACGGCATCGGCGATACGCTTTTCTACTAAGCGGAGCTTCTCGCGCAGCAATCGCTCGCGGTAATCCAGGTCCGCACGAGCGATCCGGGCCGCGTCCACGGCATTCTTCGCAATGTCGAGCTGCGTCTCTTGCTTGTCGAACTCGATGGAGCTGATCGACCCTTTGTCGTGAAGGTCAGAGACACGCGCGAATTCCCGCTGGGCAGCCTTGAGCTGGATTTCGGCCAGAGCGAGCTGCGTCTCGGCCTGGCGGCGATTCAGCGCAACCTCCTGTAGGCTGATTTCAACGGACGCTCGTTCAATCGCCAACCGCACAGTATCCAAAACGGCGATCGTATCCCCTTTCTGCAGCGCCTGACCTTCCTCAGCCCTCAGCGAGATGATCTGGCCCGGCTCGATGCAGGAAATATCCACAAGCGTTGCCTCGAAAGTGCCCGTGCTGTCCGGCACACCGGGACCGCGCTGACACCCGGCAATGCCCAGCGCGAGGAGAAGAGAACAAACGAAAATCGCTCTCACAACAACATTCCCACTCTTCTTCATCTTTGCCAGGAGCATCCTACTTCAACAACACCATTTTCCTCGTCTGTGTCCAGTCTCCCGCATCAATACGGCAAAGATAGATCCCTGATGGCAATCCCGAGGCATCAAAAGCCGAACGGTAGGTTCCATAGGATTGCTTTTCATTGACGAGCGTTGCGACTTCTCTCCCTAAGAGATCGAAGACTTTCAGCGAAACATGACCCGCATGCGGCAGGTCATAGGCAATCTCCGTGGACTGGTTAAATGGGTTTGGCCAATTCTGTTGGAGACTGTAGTGACTAGGTATGGATGCGGTCCGGATCGCTCTTGGAAGTGGATCCGGCCCGGTTTTCACCAGCCAGAAGTCCCGGTTCCCCGCACCAAAAGAAAGCGTGACACCCCCCAGGATGTAACCGCCGTCCGAAGTCACCTGAACAGACCAGCACTGATCCCAATCTGGTCCGCCGAAAGTTCTGCTCCACAGACTGTCGCCGTTGGCGCTCGTCCTGAGCAGCCAGAATTCCGGATGCAAATACCACCCGCCGCCAAACGAGCAGGAGCAACCCCCCAGTATCCAGCCGCCATCTGGAACCGGTGCACTGGCATAGCCCCTCTCACAGCCGGGACCTCCGAAGCGTCGGCTCCAAAGACTGTCGCCATCGGCACTCATCTTCACCATCCAGAAATCGTAGATTCCCGTGGTTCCGATTAGGATATAGCCGTCTGCAATCTGCCAGATGGAACTGCACGACTCAAAAGAACTCCCCCCAAAAGTGCGACTCCAAAGACTGTCTCCATTGGCATCGGTCTTCACGACCCAGAAATCCCAATCTCCTGCCCCCCACGACATGGTCCCGCCCACTAAGATGTAACCGCCGTCCGCCGTCTGCTGAACAGAACGGCAGTACTCCGCGCTGTCCCCTCCAAAGGTCCGGCTCCAGAGACTGTCCCCATTGGCATCCGTCTTCACCAGCCACACATCTTCCTGTCCCGCGCCGAAGGATTCAGTCCCTCCCCCCAGGACATACCCACCATCGGATGTCTGCCGAACAGAATACGCACTCTCCGAGCCAGGTCCACCGAAGGTTCGGCTCCAGAGACTGTCGCCGTTGGCATCCACTTTCACCAGCCAGAAATCGGAGTCTCCGGCCCCAAAGGAATAGGAGCAGCCCGCCAAGACGTAGCCATTATCGGATGTCTTCTGCATGTAGCGACACTCTTCCCAACGGCTCCCCCCGTACGTTCGACTCCATAGACTGTCGCCTTCCGCGCTCGCTTTCACCAGCCACATGTCCGCACTTCCCGCTCCGAAGGAAGCCGTGTACCCGGCCAAAACATAGCCGCCGTCATAAGCCTGCAAAACAGAAAAGCCGTGCTCATCATACGGCCCTCCGAAGGTGCGACTCCACAGACTGTCCGGTGGCTGGGACCACGCAACTAAGGTCACCAAGAGACACGTTGCCACCACACTGCAAGCAAAGAGGAGTGTTTTCATTTCTTCCTCCTTTCATTGTGCTCTCTATCGAAACATTAGCCGCAGGTCAGCAAAAAAGCGGGTTTGTGCGTCGAGATTCTCAGGGGGCATGTAGTAGCTCACACCCCCCGAGATCCGGAAAATGGAAACATCGAGACGCAGGCTTCCCGAAAATACCGGCGTCTCCAGGTAGGGATAAAGAACCTCCTCGAGTTCGGGCACGAATCGCTCATCATCCGAGCCTCGCTTGACATGTTTCCGTACGAGGCTATTATTGCGGAATTGCATCTCAAAAAGGAGTCGGCTGAAATCGGCTGACTCAAATGGCGCCCAGCGAAAATTCAGCGTTTGGTAGAATTGGCCCAAGCTCACTATACCGTCAATCGGCGCATCGCGCAGAATTGTCCACTCATGGAGATAATCAAGATTCGGAATTGCCATATAGCCAAGGCTGGCAACCGCCTGTCCAGTCTCAGAGAATCGCAGAGAAAACGCCCCCTCGACTTCCGTCGCATTTTTGTATTTGAAATAGTAGTGTTCAAACGAATTTCCTGTCTCTGGAATTCGAAGATGCTGCTCTGAACTTCCCCCGCCGAACCAGATTGAGGTCTTCAGCCACGCGCCCAGCTTTTTCAGAGGGCCGTAGGCCGCGAGCTTATCCGCGCCGAACCGTGCCGTCACTTCATAGCGCGACATGTCCTGCACTCCGGGCTCTTCATACTCATTATCGTCCCGAGCCGCGCGAATCGGATCCCAGAAAAAGTCATCGCGATAAAAGGCGCGAACACCGCCGAAGAGGAAAAGGTTCCGGTCCCAGGCCGGAATCCACAGCACCTCGAACGATGTCCCCAGAAAGCTGGGCGATAGACTATCGACCACCCACGGCGCCATGTCAACCATGAAGCGCAATCCGACCCGAGACCGAACATCCTGCCGCCCGCTCACCCAGGGGGACCAAACCGAGAAGTCCCATTCGTTTCCCGCGCCCAAGAGAAGGCGCTGCCGACCCGATTTGCGCTGCGTGTTGTCATAGCGGCCGCCGATAAGACCAAGCGCGATCCGGTAATACATGGTTCGCGGCGGCTCCAGAAGTTCGGATGGAACATAGACCGTATCTCGGATGACAACCGTGTCCACGCGATTGATCACCTTCGTGATTCGAACCGTATCTCGCGGCGGAGCCTCCGGCGGAGGAAAGTAGATTCGCACGGAATCGAAATTCCACGCGGTTAAGGATGCACCCGTCATAGAGAACTTGAAAGTCCCTTCGACATCGGTCCCGAAATAGCCCCGGTCGATTGCACGCGAAAGGCCCCCCAAGAGACCGTAGCCCAGAGCCTTCGGGCCGATACTCTCCGAAGCCAAGGTGTCAAAGCTGGCCGCATCGCGTCGCGATTCGTACACCGCGACATTGACCGGCACCGTGTAGCCGCGCAAGAGTGAATCGAGACTGGGCGAAATCGGCTGCAGGCGCAACACGCGTCCCGAGGGATAAATGAGGACGACATCCGTTGCATCAAAGCCATCATTCATGACATCCACAAGCATGATTCGCTCGATGGACTCGTCTCCCAGGATCAGCTCTCGTCGAAGTTGCTCGATCTGGGCAACCTCATTGATGAGTTTGGCCGTCACGAGGCGGAATTCGACATCGTCTTTCGCCCAGAGAGGCGCGGCCAGAAAACAGGCCACGAGAATCGTGGTAAGGTATCTTCTCAATCTAAGTTCTCCAAAGCTTCACGGTACTTGCGCATCATCTCCCAGTTGCTCTGCTGACGGAAGGCTTCTTCAAGGATGGCATAAGTCGTCCGGAGCTGCTCTTTGGTCAGCGAGAACTCAAGCGCTCTTGTGCCGTAAGAGATGGCTCGTGATGGATCATTGGCTGCCAGGCGCGCGATTTCGACGAAGCATGCCCCCTGCCCGCTCCAAGAAAAGCCCGCTCCCTGCAAAAAGTAAGTCAGGGCAGTGCGCTTGTCCTTTTTGGCTTCGACGGTCTGCGCGTAGCCGTAACACATTTTGCCGTAGCCCTCCCAGTATTCCTGCTCCGTGCCGGGATGCCGGTCAAGAAGAGCCTTCAGCCGGTCGAGCCCAAGCAGCGGATCGAACTCGGTATATTCCAGAAGCGCCAAGCGCCACTCCAATTCCTCGTGAGCCGCCTGTGTTCGCGCGACCTGAATACCGGAGAGGTAAGCGCGACGGGCATCGCTGAATCGCTTCTCTCGCTCGGCGCGAAAAGCCTCGTCGCGATACTCCGCCGTGCGGATCCCGCCGTCATCCCAAGTGATCCAGTCGATGGTGCGAAGAATCTGCGCGCTGTCTTCTGCCGCGGCGAAGGGCAACGCCGCGCGGAAGGTCGCGAGAGCCAGGCCATCCTGATAGGTGCGCGTGTAGGCGTCCGCTAAGAACACTCGATACTGATTGGGCAGCGATACTTCTTCGCCCTGGGTGAGCTTGTAGACATCAATGGCTTTCAGAAAGCCTGTGATCGCTGCCTGATAGTTCTCAGCCTGGAGGCTGGCGTAGGCGTAGTTGAACCAGAGTCGGTGATCACCCTGACGGGTCTGAAGAACAATGCGGTAGGTTTTGGCCGCCTCGTCCCATTCCTTCAAGCGGTCGAGGGTGGCGGCGAGCCACAACGGCGGGTCAGGCGCTTGAGGCACGAGCTGCATCGCTCGGCGGAAATGCCGGGCTGCCGAGCGAAAGGCCGTTTCGGCCTGCACGGAGGTTTCCGAGGCCGGGGACATCACCGTCGTGTCCCCAAGCAGGCCACGAAACTTGCCCAGAAGCCCGCGAGGAGCAGCCTTCCCGGTGTTACGGCTCTCGACGAGGGCAAGCGAGTCAGCCGTCCGAAGGAATCCCTCGCCCATCTCGAAATCCTGTCGGCCCTTCTCCATTTCGCGGTCGGCGAGCTTTTCAGCCTCGGGAGCGCCATAGAGCGCCCGCGCAAGCGAATCCGCTTCCACGGCCGTCGTCGTGTCAATGCCTCGCGGCACATCAGTGCGACCGCGCCGACTCGCTGCACAGCCGCCCCATACAAGCAGGCCGAAGAGCAAGGCAACGCTCGCAACGAAAACGACCTCGGCCCCTCGTCGGGGTCTGGTCGCCACGGTGTGACACATCATCGAAAAGCCTTATCGTCTCGAGGCGGCGGGACCCAGCGTGATTCCTTCGGACACCATCCACCCGCGGAAGACCTCGTAGAAGTCGCGCGTCCTTTCCAGAGTCGGGCGATCACGAACCGCAACAATCGCGGTCGGCTCGACCGGACCCCGTGTCACGCGGCACAAGCCCAGAAACTGGCTTCGCTCCCGAAAATCGGAATCCGCAAGCAGGATGGCCGTCTCGCCCTTCACGAGGAAGACCTTGAGCTGGTGATCCACTTCTGAGAACTGCACATGGATATCCCAACCCTGAAAGCGGGCTCGTCCTTTAAGGTGCCCGGGCTCCGTCTCCAGATAATCCATGACAACCGCCGCGAAGCTCGCTCCAGACTGGCCACGCAGCCACCTGAGCAGTCCCGAAAGGACCTCTTCGTCCACAATGTCTTCGCCGAGGCTCAGTTTGTCCGAGGCTCTTGCCGTTTCGCTGAGGCCCGCCGGACTCTGATACTTCTCGCCTTTCGCCAAGCCGGGCAGTCGCGTCGTCGGCGCTTGCTCCCCTCGCGCAAGACCGACTTGGGGCAGGGTTGCACCGGGGACATCGGTTGACGGGCCGGTGTAGGAAGGTTGGGACGGAGTGGGCAGGTCGCTTGCGCCGCGCCCCTGATAGACTTCACCCCGGGTCGGAAGTGGACCGGGAAGAGCCATCGGAAGATGACGCTCCCCCACTTCCGTTGTGCGCGTCACAATTTCGGGCAGCGGCGCCGCTTCGGGTTCCAGGCGCGGGAGCCATTCCACCGGCTCCTCAAGCGCTCGGTCAAGCAGGCCGAACTCGGCAGGTCCGGCACTCGCTCCGGCAACCTCGATTGCTGCAGGAGGAGGCATCGTTTGGACCGGGGCGAGCGCCGCGCTGGGCGCGGCCTTTGATGCGGCGCGTCGTGGAAGCGGCGGCGGGGGAGGCGGTGGCGGAGGAGGTCGCCATTCAATAATTCGTTCGATGGGAATAATAACAATCGGAACGGTCGTAAGAGGGCGAGGCAGGCCGGTCCAATCAGGGATGATCGAGAGAACAAGGAAGCTGAGAACAAACGCCATCCCCCGAATCCCAATGAGAATATGGCGTTCTTTCATTGCGTCTGTCCTGCTATGTTGCGGGGGTTCAGCGCAATACTGAGTCCGACACCATGGCGACCGGTCGCTTGCATGACCTGAATCGGACGATCCCAAACCGCGCCACTGTCCGCTCTGAGCAGCACGCGCGCCTCCGGCTTCTGGGCCTTGAGGTCTGCAAAGAGCCGGTCGCACAACTCGTAGAGGACCGAATCGGACGCCTCGGCTGGCGCCAGGAGCTCACCGCCCACATAGACGGCTCCCTCTCTCTCGACCTGAACCATGAGCTCGTCGCCGACTTCGACCACCTTCTCGCCGCCCGTATAGTCGTTGGGAAGTACGAGTGGGATCGTACTCTCCGGCGTGAAGATAAGGGAGATGGAAAAAAAGAGGATGAGAATAAACGCGATGTCAATCAGCGAAGTTGTCGCTTCGCCGAAAGAACTTCGGGACCGCATATCACGACCCTCCCGGCCCGGCCAGAAGCTCCCGCATCTCGGCGACGCGGGCCAGCAAGAAATGGCGTCCAATGATACCGATCAATCCGACCACGAGGCCGCAAACGGTGGTCACCATCGCCACATACATGCCCCCGGCAAGGCTCTGCATGGTGACATGCTCCACCAGAGTCTGCTCACGGAAGACCTGCACCAAGCCGACGACCGTTCCCAGAAGTCCCGACACTGGAGCCGCAGCAATCATCATATCCAGAAAGAGGAATCGGTTCTGAAGGCTCTCCATCTCAAAATCCACGGCGTTGCGGGGATCAAGAGCGCTGCTCGCCGCCAGTTTGCCAATCGTCACACGAAGCCCGCCCAGGAAGTTCTTCTGGTGGAAGCGGATCAGGTAGTAGGATGTAAGCCCGACTCCCAGGAACAGCAGGATGGCCTGAAAAAAGTAAATCCAGACATCAAAAGCTTGAAAAAGAACAATGAAGACGCCGATGCGTTCCGACATCGTGATATAGCGATCCGCCGTCCCGGTCTGGGCGTAGGAAACGCCGGTATAGAGCAGGGCGAAAATCCCGGCGACCAGAGCCGTCCTCCAAAGTGCGCGCGCGAACTTTGCATTCCGTCGCTTCATGATCTATGTCCCCTTTGCGTGGGTTGTCTGAGGAGCCAAATACTATGAAGTCAAATATAACAACTGGCTGATACATATGCAACACAAATCTCCACGGTATAGGCACGACCCTCGCAGGCACAATTCCTCCATATGTTGCCGATCTGGGCGTGTAAAAACCGATGAGGATGAAACGAATCGGTTATTGATGCGTTCTTTCAATAGGGAGCATGATCGGCATAGACTCTGCACGTGGATTCACAAGCGACCCACTTTAACACGCTATATATCAAGGAGTAACTTGAGAAAGCGTCTCGGCGAGGGAGTCTGATTGTTCTCGGCCACGTGAATTGGCCTTGCAATTCGCCGAGAAAAATGCTACATTAGCTCGTTGCGGCATCTGCGGGCATTCTGGAGAGGAGCGTCTTCACCCCCTGGTTAGGAATCTTTCCATGTAGACTTCTGGGCCAAAGAGTCGGTCCAAGCTATGGCGCGAGAATGCCTGCTCCCGTGATGCTCTTGAGCAAAAGCCGCTTCTTCTTAGCCCATTTTTCGTCTCTGCTGATCGTCCTTTTGCTTCTCGTGAAACCGGATGTTTCAGCAGCGAAAATTGGCTTTCAATGCTCCTTTGCGGATTCGCTGACCACCAACTATCTTGTCCGGCGACTCCCCAAAGGACTCTCTCTCGGCACCCACCCTCTGCTCGACTACCCCACCTCCAGTGTTTTTGTCCTCGACACCGAGATTGACAAGAATCTCCGGTTCGTCGCCATCCGCGAGCGGGTCCTCGGCAACGACATCCGTCCACCTACCATCCTGACCTACGACGAATATCGCCGTTTGCGACTCGCCTACGACATCCGCCAACTCTTCCGCGAGCGTGCGGTGGCGACCTTCAAATTCCAGAAAAGGGGCACGACCGGCCAAGGCATTGCCATCGATGTGCCGTTTCGCATCAAGAGCCGCACCTTCCGCCGCATCTTCGGCGGGGAACGCGTTGGGCTTCGTGTGACCGGCGACATCAGCATCAACGGCCACATCCGGCGCCAGAAGTTCTCCCAGATCCAGACGGTCAACAACCAGAACACCTCCACCTCCTTCCTCATCGATCAGACCCAACGCTTCACCATCGAAGGAAAAGTCGGCGAGAAGGTGAAAGTCCGAGTAGACCAGGACTCGGAACGCCTCTTCGACTTCCAGAACTCCATCCGTCTGGACTACACCGGTGACGAAGATGAAATCATTCAGTCCATCGAAGCGGGGAACATTGACCTGCGGTTGGGGACACGCCTGGCTACCTTTTCCGGACGCAATCAGGGTCTCTTCGGCCTCAAGACGGTCGCGAAGGTCGGCGCCCTGTCCATGACCGGCATTGCCTCTCTGGAAAAAGGACAGAAGAACAAGCAGCGTCCCAACGCGAGCGAATCTCAGGCACGTCCTCCTTTCTCGGAAAAAGACTTCCTGCGCGGCACGTACTTCTTCCTCAGCGATACAGGCAAAATGTATGATGATGGTCGGACCCTTCACAACTACCGCGAGGACTACCGGCACTTCTGGAACCGGACCCACATCGCGGTAGACTCGCTCTGGCGCATTGCCGACATCGAAGTCTATGTGGCGAGCAACACCTACCCGGGTGGTCAAGCCTCGACACCCCTGCGTGGAACTGCGGTCTCGTGGTTCTACATTGGAGAACCAAGTCTCGATTCCCTTCAAGACCAGGATCACCGCACGGGCATGTTCCGTCGGCTTGACTACGCCGGGGGTGAATATGATTTCGATTATGCGCTGGGCTACATCCGGCTGCGATCTCCCGTCAGCGAGGGCGACATCCTGGCCGTCGCCTTCAGCACGGCAGCGGGAGACACTTTCGGCGTCTTGGAAGCGAATCCGGACAGCCTGCGGTTGCTCCTGCTCAAACCGGAGAATCCTCTGGTGTCCGACCGGACCTGGAGATTGATGTTTCGGAATGTTTATTCGCTCAACGCCCAGGACATCAATCCGGACAACTTCAAGATGGAGATCGTCCGGGTGGCGAGCAGTTCGAACATCCCGGAGACGAGTCTTCGCGATACGACTTATCTGACCCATTTCCGCTTCGACATGGAGCAGGCGACCGGCGGGCTGACGCCCGACGGCAAAGTGGACAACTATCCCGCCCTGATTCGGTTCGATCTGGGAGAGATACATTTCCAGGACTTGACCCCGTTTTGCCCGTCCGGATTCTGGGACGGACCCAGCGCCTCCGATTTCATCGTCTACGGCCTGCCGGATTCCGGCGATTACAAGCAATGTGCGCTCTACACCGAGACGCGGACAGCCATTAACAGCCGAAGTGCTTTCTGGAACTTCAACACCGAATTTCGTGGCGCACGCTCCGTCTACGACCTCGGTCCGCTTGTTCTGGAGGGCTCCGAAGAGGTCACCCTGAACGGAGTGCCGCTGCAGCGCGGCGTCGATTACACCATCGATTATATGTCAGGCCAGCTTCGCATCCTGAACGAAGCGGCCAAGGCCGAGAACGCGGACCTCGAAATCCTCTACGAAAGTGGAACGGTCTTTCAGCTCGAGCGCAAGACCCTTCTGGGTCTTCGAGCGGACTATGCCCTCTGGGAAGACTCCTACATCGGCGGCATGTGGCTTTACCTGAACGAAAAACCGCTCGAGAAGCGCGTGCGTGTGGGATCGGAACCGGTTCGCAATACACTCTATGACATGAACACGCACCTGACCTTCCGCCCCTATTTCCTCACACGCGCGGTGGACATGCTGCCGCTCGTGATCACCGAAACACCCTCGCAGGTGACCGTGGATGCGGAAGTCGCGCGCGTCTTCCCGAATCCGAACTCAATGGAGAATCCCGCCACGGGGGACCACGGAGGACTGGCCTATCTCGATGACTTCGAGAGTTCGAGGCGGTCCGTGCCGCTCGGGATTCTGCGGCGCCAGTGGTCCATCTCTTCAATCCCCGTAGACTCCGACATTGACTCTCTCAGAGGACGCATCGTCTGGTACAACCCGACTGTCCGCGGGCAGGTCGCGGTCCAGGAGGTCTTTCCAGAGAGAGAAGTCAACGAGAATGTCGCCAATACTCTGCAGTCTCTGAACATCATCTACCGCCCGGATACGAGCACGGGTCATGCCGAGAAGAGCTGGGCTGGAGTCACACGCTATCTGGGTGAGGGCTACGCCGACCAGACGCTGTCGAAATTCCTCGAAATCTGGATCAAGTGGGATGATCCGGACGAAGGGAGACTCGTCGTCGACCTCGGGCAGATTTCCGAGGACGCGTTGCCAGACAATCGGATGAGCACAGAAGATCACTCGGAGCCGGGACAACCGCAGCCGGGAGACGCGAGCTGGGATCCACGCTGGGAGTATGGCAACGGCATCATTGATGGCTCGTATGAGGATACAGGGATTGACGGCATCGCCGGGCCCGCCGACTCGGCCTACTGGAACGGGCTGTCTCGCCCCAAGGTCCCGTCGTGGGACAACTGGTACTATGATCCCGGATCGTCGGTTTACGAAGAGGCCAGAGGTACCATCAGTGGCACCGAAGGAAACCTCAATGACGAGAGCGGCAACTATCCCGACACCGAAGATCTCAACAACAACCAAGTGCTCGACCTGCAGAACCACTATTTCTCCTATAATTTCCCGCTTGACAGATCCGACTCCAACCCTTTGATCGTGGGGGGCAAGGGAAACCCGGCCGGCTGGCGGCTCTTCCGAATACCACTGACGGACTACACAAGCAAGGTCGGCGACCCGACCTTCACCCAGATTCGGTTCGCCCGGATTTGGCTCACCGGCGTCCAGTCACCGGTGAAAACCTTGAAGCTCGTCCAGCTCGACATCGTGGGAAATGAGTGGCAACAGGTTTATGACGCCGATTCCACCGAGCGTGTTGGGATCGCCGTCATCAACAATCACGAAAGCCCCGGCTATGTCAGCCCGCCGGGCGTGCAGGGCGAAATCGACCCCATCTCGCGCGTGCGCTCCAAAGAGCAGTCGCTCGTCCTGGAAATCCACGAGCTCTTCAACAATCCGCTGAGCCCGGAGTTGAGGGAAGGATGGGTCGCCAAGAACCTCTACACCCACCTGAACCTCCTCGAATATCGCCGCCTCAAGATGTTCGTTCACGGCGGTGGAGTCGACGCCGCTGATTTCGCGGATGCGGACGGGCAGCTTCAACTCATCCTCCGCCTGGGTTACAACTACTCCAATATCAACGACAGCTACTACGAAATCATCAAGACCGTCTCCACAGGATGGGCCGAGTCAAATGTGATCGATATCGCGTTGAATGAACTGACGAGACTCAAGACGCTGCGGGATGCCGACACGACTTTTTCATCGCAGGTGCGGTTCGTTGTGCCGCTGGACACCGCGGGCGGTCGACGGGACAGCATTGCCATTTTGGGCAACCCGGCACTCTCTCGCATCGGCTTCTACGCGCTCGGCGTGCGCTTGCGACCCGATTCGGATCTGCGCAATGTGCGCAACAAGGAGATATGGGTCGATGAGCTGCGGCTCTCGGAGATCTACAAAGACCCTGGAACCGCAGCCGACATCAGCGGCCAGGTGAAGCTGGCGGATCTGGCCACGATTAATGTGGGCTACGAGACGCGGGATGCAGATTTCCATAATGTGAACACCCGCATCGGCGAGCAATCCTCCCGACAAATGCAGCGCGCCTCCGCGAACATCGGTTTGTCCAAGTTCTATCTTGATCGTCTGGGAGTCCGCTTGCCGCTCAACTTGAGCTACTCCCAATCGGAGCAGACACCGAAATACTACCCCAATTCGGATTTCCGCGTCGATCCGGATCATGCACCAGACAGCATTAAGAATGTCAACCAAGATTACAGCATTCAAACAAGCTTCTCCCGATCTGGCAGTGGCCGCTTCCCTGTGCTCAGCTATACCGTGGATCGCATAACCGCCGGTTTCTCCATGAGCCGGAGCAAGGGCCACAGCTACCAGGACCGAGAGCGCTGGAACAAGACTCAGAGCGCAAATCTCGCCTATAGCCTGCCCATAAGTCGTGGCCGGGGAGTTGCTCCGTTCTTCTTCTTGCGACCCGTTCCGTTTATCGGACGATTCAGCTCCACGCGCTTCTACTACAAGCCGACCAAGTTCAATACAGGCATTGATGCCAGTGAATCCTCCAGCCATCAGGAGCGGCGCGATGGAGTCAAAACGGACTCACGGATTATGAATGTCAATCGCAGTTTCGGAACCGGTTTCAACTTTTTTGAACCCCTATCGGTCGACTACAGGCGCAACTTCCGGTCAGACCTCAGTTACGGCGGTTGGGGAGATCTGGCGAGGCTCCATTTCGGCCGGAACACCGATATAACCCAGAGTTTCACATCTCTCTACAACCCGACCTTCGCCGAATGGCTACGCTCCGATTTCAACTACAGCGCGAACTACCGCTGGACACGGGGCAATTTCACACAGGAAAACGCTCAGAGCGTGTCCAACCAGCGCAACATCGGTGCAGATTTCCAGGTGGATCTCTTCAATCTCTTGGGCGAACCTCAACAAGAAGAGCGTGGCGAATCGAGGTCGGGAGGGCGAGGGGGGGAGCAGCCGCCACCGGGAGACGATCTGGCTATGGACACCACGAAGGCACCTTCAGACACCGTCCGAGCTCCACCGCCGCCACCGAGGCCTCGACAGAGTCTGCTCAACCTCGTGCTGAATCCGTTGCGCAAGGCTGCGCGCGTTCTGGATCCCATCAGTCTCCGCTATAATCAGGGCCGGTCCCATGCCCAGTCCGCAACGCTTGGCCAGGCGAGCTGGGGTTATCAGTTCGGTCTGACACAGACTCCCGGAGTTGACACCGTCGGCGGCTACACGCAGGTTCCTTCGTTGCAGAAGTCGGATGATTACGACATGCGCACGGGCCTTCGATTCGGCCAGAATATCCGCATGGGCCTGACGCATGCTCTCAAGATCTCGTCGTCCATCTCGAATGCACGAACCGGTCGCCGCGAGCGAACGGCCTTCTTCCTCGCCGGCAAAGGAGGAGATGTCACAGCCATACCGTTTTTCGACTGGACCTTCGAGTGGTCCGGCTTGGCGTCTCTCCCGCTCTTTGCCAAGGTGGCGGATGTCGTCAGCGTCAACAACGCCCTGTCCAATCGCATGATCCAGAGCTGGACGGGCAGCGAGGACCAAATAACCAACAAATCCTACAACCGGCAATGGAATCCCCTTCTCGGAATCAATATCGGTTGGAAGGGAGGAGTGGACACTCAGATCCGGCTGAGTCAGGGAAATTCCTTCGAGGATCAGGTGAACACCGGGACGAAGCGGCGCTCCGGCGAACAGCAGATCGGGCTGACCATGGGCTACAGCATGCGCACGGGTTTTCGCCTCCCACTGCCCTTCCTGCGAAAGCTTCGGCTGACCAACCAGACCAACATTTCGCTCGCGTTCGATTACCGATCGTCCAAATCCGAGTACACGCAAGGCAGCGACTTCATCACCCAGAGCGAGACCAGTTCGTGGAACCTGACTCCACGCCTGACCTACACCTTCTCCAACACCGTGAACGGACAGATTTATATGCAGATGAGCACGAACAATGACAAGGTTCCACCACGCAAATCACGCAGCTTCGAGTTCGGCGTCCAGGTTAATGTGGCGATCCGAGGATAACGCATGAGAAAAACATATCCGAAAACACATTGGTATTTGGTTGTCCTGTCTCTTTGCGTCTCGGCCGTCAGCGGCGCGGCGGCAGTCCCGGAATTCGATCAAAACCACGCCTTCTTTCTTATCGAAGCTCAATGCGCCTTCGGCCCGCGCGACCCGGGTTCTGAAGGACACCGCCAGTGCCTGGAATTCCTTTGGCGCGAGCTCTCCTTCTGGACAGATACGGTTTTCGTTCAGTCTTTCACCCATCACAGTCAAGGTCGGAGAAAGACAATCGAACTGACGAACATCATCGGACGAACCAAGCCCACAGAGCGCGACCGGATTCTCCTGTGCGCCCACTGGGACACTCGACCTGTCGCCGACCATGACCCGATACCGGAAAACCGCAGCACACCTATCCTCGGAGCGAACGACGGAGCCTCCGGTGTGGCCGTGGTGCTCGAAATCGCGCGCCGATGTGCGCTCAGCCCGCCGGACATCGGCTTGGATATCATCCTCTTTGACGGGGAAGACTATGGCTTCGATGACTCACCCGACGAATGGCTCATAGGTTCGAAGCACTTCGCCAAGAACATTCCGCGCCCCTTTCCACGCTACGGCATTCTGCTCGACATGATCGGTGACCGCGACCTGGAGATCCCCGTCGAACAGGCATCCTACTACTATGCTCCCGGTATCGTCGACAAAGTCTGGAGTGCCGCGCGGAACTTGGGCATCTCAACTTTCCAGCAGGAAATCGGCCGCTCCGTTTATGATGACCATATTCCGCTGAACGAAGCGGGTCTGCCGACCATCGACATCGTGGACTTCGACTATGCTTTCTGGCACACGGTGCATGACACGCCCGCCAACTGCAGCCGGAAATCCCTCGAGGATGTCGGGCGCGTCCTCCTGCATGTCATCTACAATGAGAAACCATAGGGGAGGCCGAAATGACAAAACCTGTTCACCGCTGCTCCGTTCTGCTGCTCGCGCTGTTGACAGCCGCCTCTGTCTCAGGCCTCTTTCTCTCATGTGCAGACAATGATAATGGAGACATCGTCGCGGATTACATTATCACAATCGAGGAGATGCCCGAAGCTCTACCCGTCGGTGTTGCCCTCTATTTTCCAATCATCGTGCGGCTGGAACCCAATGAGCCGAAAACAGATTCACTCCTCTGCTGGATATCCGACCCGGATGACGAGTTGTATCTCAGTTTCTATCTTCATGACGACGGATCGGCTTATGATCATCCCTCCGAAGGCGGTCTCTTCGGAGTGCGTTCCGGCGACATTGTACCGGGAGATGGCCGTTTCACTCGGCAGATCACCGGCGAGAACTTCGATGATGCCTACGGCACCTATGCCTTCGACTTCGTGGCACCCGATGGATCAGGACTTCAGCATTCTATGGAAGTCGGCCCGGTCGAAGTGCCCTTTTTCACCGAAATAACGCCGGTTGTAGCCAGTTTCCCAGTCGGATTCGAGCCTGTTGAATATGAAGC
>CAZJAD010000002.1:90321-92676 GCA_964543855.1 uncultured Alphaproteobacteria bacterium | reverse complement strand
GCGCTCCTGGACATCCTGACACTCCGCCAGAGGTTCGCCAATCTGGATGGCCTGAGAGTGACGATCGTCGGAGACATCGCTCACTCCCGCGTGGCGCTTTCCAACATCTACGGTCTGAAAAGACTGGGAGCTCATGTCAAGATTTGCGGACCGCCAACTCTCATCCCGCGCGACATTGATCGCCTTGGTGTCGAAGTGACTCACTCGATTGACGAGGCCATCGCCACCAGTGATGTGCTCAATGTCCTGCGCATCCAACTGGAACGCCAGGAAGCCGGGCTTTTTCCGTCACTGCGGGAATATCAGAAATACTTCGGCGTGACACGCGCACGGCTGGAAAAAGCCCCCAAGCCGCTGACCATTCTCCACCCCGGACCCATCAACCGCGGCATCGAAATCACCAGTGATGTGGCGGACAGCGAACACTCCCTGATTCTGGATCAGGTAACAAACGGCGTAGCCGTCCGCATGGCAGTTCTCTATGTGCTCAGCGGAGCAAAGCAAGAAGCTTAATCGGCGAAGGTGAACTATGAGACATGACCACGGGCAAGAAACTCTCCCGATAAAACCCGCGCGCCATCTCCACCTGATGGGAGCGCGCGTCGTGGATCCAGCCTCGAAGCTTGACACGGTCGCGGACCTCGTCATCACGGACGGTGTCATCACACGAATCGGCCCGGTAGAGGCAGGCGCTGACACGGAGGTCGTCAATCTCTCGGGCAAGCTCATAACTCCCGGTTGGTTCGACCTCCACGTTCATTTCCGGGAACCCGGCAACGAGGTAGCCGAAACCATTGCCAGTGGCTGCCTCGCCGCGCTCAGCGGTGGCTTCACCGGTGTGGCGATGATGCCGAACACGACACCTCCGCTGGACCATGCGGGTATCGTCAGTTGGGTGATGGATCGGGCCGAGCCGTATCCAGTGGACTTCCAAGTGATTGCCGCCGTTTCCAAGGGACGCCAAGGCAAAGAGCTCGTGGAGATGGCTGAGCTTTGGGACCACGGTGTGCGGGCGTTTTCGGACGACGGTTCCCCGGTTGCCAGCAGTAGGCTGATGCGGCGAGCCTTGGAATATGGCGGTGCGCTGGGGGCTGTCATTTGTGAACACGCTGAGGATCATGACCTCGCCGAAGGCGGTGCTATGCACGAAGGCGCGGTCTCCACGAGACTCGGCATGCCGGGAATGCCGGATGTCGCCGAGGCCATCGGCGTGCTCCGTGCGCTTCTGCTTGCTGAGTACACCGGTGCCCGCGTTCATATCTGCCATGTATCTGCCGCAGCTACAGTCGACTGGCTGCGCTGGGCCAAAGCACGAGGAATCCGCGCGACGGCGGAGGTGACGCCTCACCATCTTCTCCTTACGGACGAAGCATGTACATCATTTGACACTTCGACAAAAATGAATCCGCCACTCAGAGAGGAGGCGGATCGTCAGGCTTGCCTCGAAGCGCTGGCCGATGGCACAATTGATGTTATCGCCAGCGACCACGCGCCTCATCCCTTCGAAGCCAAGGCCACCGAATTCGATCAAGCTCCTTTTGGCGTTGTAGGTCTGGAAACGACGATGGGCCTCTGTTTGACACATGTCAGTCCGAATCGTCTTCCGCTCGAGGCGCTGCTTGGCAAGGTCGTAACAGCGCCACGGCAGATCTTGGGACTGCCGCAAGTACGCATCGCCGTGGGTGAAGAGGCGAATCTGACCATCATTGATCCCGAATGCGAGTGGACCGTAACCCCCGAGAACTTCCTCAGTAAGTCGCGCAACAGCCCCTTTGCGGGATGGCGTTTGAAAGGCCGCACTCTCGGAACGGTCTCGCACGGGCAATACTGGCTGCGTCCCGCCTGAACCATCCCATGACGATGAAATAACTTTCATTCAGCGAAGGACTCAACCGGACAGTACGGAACACGAGGATTGCATAGGAAGACTGTCGTTGACATTGTGAAATCCGTTTGTTATATTCAAAGACCTGAAAGAAACCGGAATGCATTCTTGATTAACACCCTTCGACAAAAGCTCGTTTTCACCTCGCTCTGCCTCCTCGTGTGGCTGGCATTTATCGGTTGCACGCAGCGCGAGACTTCCATCGGGGCTGACGCCGCGGGACCTCCGTCCGAGGCACAGTTTGATACGGTTGCAGTGGCCTGCACTCAGGACACCGTGTGGCACCCCAAGGTTTCCAATGGGCTCGGCTTGTCCCTGCAATGGGGAGACGCGGGAAATTTCCATGCCGTCTGTCTCTTGAGGTTTCTGCCTGCCTCCGTCTTGCCGGACAGTTTCAGAGTCGATTCCAATCGCCTGCGTTTGAGAGGCACCGCTACTCTCCCTGAAGGGACTTTCGCGCCCGGCCTTGC
>CAZJAD010000002.1:82867-90221 GCA_964543855.1 uncultured Alphaproteobacteria bacterium | reverse complement strand
ATCGGGCTCGCTCCAGCCCTCTTCCTCTATGGAGCGCAGTACGATACCAATGACGAGGGCCAGTGGGAGGAGTCAGTCCTCGATACCTTTGTCGGTCCTGAGGACGACGCCTATCTGGCCTGGGATCGGCAACCGCCCCTTGACGGACGCATGAGTGTGACACAAGGGTTGTCGCAACGATTGCTGCTATATTTTCCTGTGGAATCGGTCCTTCCTGACTACGGAGTCTCCGTCGTCCATGCCGAGTTTTCTATCTGGGCTGACAATCTCACCGACGCCAATTTCGGGAGCGTCTCCCTCTTCAAAAACGGGACGCTGAAAACAGACGCTTGGCGCCGGGATCTCGACTCAACCCAGACCGACCAGATTTCCATTGCTTCATATCCTTTCGACGCCAACAACGAAAAGGTTGTCTTTGACGTAACCGCCGTTGTGTCAGACTGGGTTCAGAATCCCGAGACCAATACCGGGCTTTTCGTCGCGGCGTCGGGTGAGGCACAGGCCCTGGGGCGTCGCGTGTTTTACAATCGCCTCGCACAAGATATAACAGTTGTTCCGGAGCTACGAATTTGGTACCTCGCCGCCTACTGATTCTCCTGCTGCTTGTTAGCCCTTGGCACCTTGTTCATGCTGGGGGATCAATGTACAGCGCAAATGGTCTGGGTGAACCACTCGTCGTGGGTGGAGCCCGGATTGTTGGCTTGGGAGGGGGAGGTTTTGCCTTAGCGGACAGTCATGGAGCAAATTTCTCTAACCCGGCGCTGGTGGCCCTGATTCCGAGAACTGAGGTTCGCCTCGGAGGCCGCTTGGCGTTCTGGTCTACCACGAGCGCCGGAGAAACCGATGCCGATGCCGAAACTGGCTGGCAGGCGTTTCAACTCTGCTTCCCGTTGACGCCAATCTGGAAACTCGGACTCGGTTTCGTGCCCCTGCGTCGGATGGATGTCCGGACTTTTGAGTGGAAAGCTTACGAATATCAGGCCTACGAAGAGCGTCGGAGGTTCACGGGAGGCGAGACGGTCGCGCAGATCCTGAGTGGTTTCAGATTCTCACCGCAGCTCTCGCTGGGCGTTGCGGTCGGCTACGCGTTTCGCCGCCAAGAAAGATGGACGACTATTGATTTCAGTCCTACAGACTGGCAGGATGCCGAGTTCCATTTCGACGACACATGGCGAGGCTGGATGGTAAACATCGGAGCTCTCGTTCAGCCACATCCGCGTCTTTCGTTTGGAGCCGTGTTCCGTCCTCGCCAGCAGGGGAATTGGGTCACGCGATACAGCTACGCCAATCAAGATTCCGTTGCCGAAGAGGAAGAATCCGGATCCGGCCCGGGCATGTTGGGAGCGGGCGTTGCGTGGGAATTCTCGCCGAGATGGATGGCGGTCGTCGATGGTTCGGTTGGCCAGTGGAAGAAAGGCGACTTGGGCCCTCGCGATGACCGCACGCCGGTGCAACCCGTGTGGTTCTCCGTTGGCGTCGAAAGGCTTGCGCGCTACGGACCACGCGTGTCAACATGGCAGAAGTGGGGCTACCGGGCTGGCCTTTTCTACAGGCAGCACTATTGGCCCGAGCAGAATGGTGAAAAAGTGGCGGACATCGGCGGGGCCGTCGGTGTCTCGATTCCGGCGCCCAATCGGGCGGGTGCCTTTCACCTGGCGGCCGAAGTTGGCCAACGCGGCAGCGAATCCTTCGGAGCGAGAGAGATATTCACGCGGTTCTCCCTGATGATCGAGGCCAACGAACTCTGGTTCCAGCGCCCCGAGCCTCGGATCCCGAAATAGAGGAGAAACCTGTGCGCATCGTTCTGGCCGCGGATCACGCAGGTTATGACCTGAAGGAACACATCAAGGAGAGACTGAAAAGAGTCGCGCATGAGGTTGTCGATGTCGGAACTGATTCCGCCGAAGCCGCCGATTATTCCGATTTCGGCCATCCGGCAGCGTGCATGATTGCCAAAGCCCAGGCTGACCGCGGCATTCTTTGCTGCGGTTCCGGCGCCGGGATGTCTATCACAGCAAACCGAATTCAGGGTGTCCGAGCTGTCGTGTGTTTCACGACCGATATCGCGCGCCTGGCCCGCGCGCACAATGACGCCAATGTTCTTTGCCTGCCCGCGCGCTTCATAGAGAATGAACCGGCGTGGCAGATTACACAGATTTTCCTGACCGAGCCCTTCGAAGGCGGCCGCCACCTCCGCCGTATTGAGAAGTTGGATAAGAGTGCTTCATGTGACTGATAAACGATCAACCATATGAGGAACTACTAGCCGGGACGCTCCCGCGTCCCGGGTGACTGCGTCCTCGCTGAGCAAAGTTCGCGGGCGCGGCCACGTTCCCTTCGCCGAGCCAGGTTCCCAACCTGGCCGGAATACCTGAACCCGGAATGAATCCACAAGTGACATAAATATGACCATGCAGTATCTTCCGAAAGCTGACCCCGAAATATACGCCGCGATTCGCAATGAATACCAGCGTCAGAACGACGGCCTCGAACTCATCGCGTCCGAGAATTTCGTTTCGGTTGCCGTGCTTGAAGCGCTGGGTACCGCGCTGACAAACAAATACGCCGAGGGCTTGCCCAAGAAACGATACTATGGCGGCTGCCAGTTCGTCGACGAAGCAGAGACACTCGCCATCGAACGCGCGAAACAACTCTTCAACGCCGGTTGGGCCAATGTTCAACCTCATTCCGGGGCTCAGGCCAACACCGCCACCTACCTGACCTTTTTGAAACCCGGCGACACTTTCATGGGCATGGATCTGGCACACGGCGGTCATCTCACCCACGGCAGCCCCGTCAATTTCTCGGGCCGCCTTTTCAATGTCGTGCACTTTGGGGTGGAGAAGGAAACCGGTCGCATCAACTACGATCAGGTGGCCAAGACCGTCCGCGAGACAAAACCCAAGCTCATCATGACCGGCGCCAGCGCCTATCCGCGAGACTGGGATTTCCCGCGCTTTCGCGAGATCGCCGATGAGGTCGGCGCGTACCTCATTTGCGACATGGCGCATTTCGCCGGACTCGTCGCGACGAAGCTTCACTCAGATCCCTTGCCCTATTGTCATGCGGTCACCTCAACAACGCACAAGACGCTTCGGGGGCCGCGTGGCGGGCTGATCGTCTCGAGTGAAGAAGGCGGCGAACTGATCCTCTCGGGCATGCCGAAACCCAAGACCTTCTGGGAAGCCTTGGATAGCTGGGTCTTTCCTGGCGCTCAAGGAGGGCCGCTGATGCATGTCATCGCGGCCAAGGCTGTCGCCTTCGGCGAAGCGCTCAAGCCTCAGTTTCGGGACTACAGCGAGCAGGTCATCAAGAACGCCAAAGCTCTCGCCGAAGCCCTCATGAGTAAGGGATGGAAACTCGTTTCAGGCGGCACCGATAACCACCTGATGCTGATTGACCTGACGCCGCAGGGCCTCAAAGGCCGTGTTTGCGAGAATGCTCTCGAGCGGGCGGGTATCACGGTCAATAAGAACATGATTCCCTTCGACCCCGAGAAACCCTTCACGACGAGCGGTATCCGTCTGGGCACGCCGGCTCTGACCACGCGCGGCATGAAGGAGGACGAAATGCGCCGTATCGGCGTGATGATCGACGATGTGCTCAAGCACCTGAAGGATGAAGAGGTCGAAAAGCGTGTGCTGGGACAGGTGCATGAACTGTGTCAGCATTTCCCTCTCTACGAGTTGCCATGACTTGCATCTATCGCATTAAGATATTGTCCCTAAATATCCGATTTTCGGTGTAATAGGGAAACAGGAACGGGCGATGAAATGCCCATTCTGTGAAAGTGATGAAGACCGGGTCATCGACTCGCGACCGGCGCGGGAAGGCAGCGCAATCCGTCGACGGCGGGAATGCGTGCGTTGCGGGCAGCGCTTCACGACCTACGAATTCGTCGAGGAAATCGGAAACTTCGTCCTGAAAAGCAACGGGTCTCGCGAACCCTTCGACCGGATGAAGATCCTGAACGGTATCAAGACAGCCTGCACGAAGCGGCCGGTCTCTCTGGATCGCATCGAAGAGGTCGTGGCGGCCGTCGAGGCAAAGGTTCGCGCCGCCAACGGCCGGGAGATTCCCTCGCGGGAGATCGGAGAGTGGGTGATGGACGAACTGCGTGGCCTCGACGATGTCGCCTATGTCCGCTTCGCCTCCGTTTATCGCCGGTTTGACGATGTGGAACAGTTCGTGCGGGAATTGAATGCACTCAAGGGACCTGTGAGGGATTCTTCACAAAGTGATTGACTTTTTCCTGTCGTTTCGATATATTGCGATGAACATTTTCCCGGACTCTAAGCCTGCGTATTGATGGAAACCACCCTTTTCGTTCTATTCGCCCTCGGTTCAATTCTCTCCGCCCTGCTCGTTATCACGACCCCAACACCCATTGCCAGTGCGCTTTATCTGGTCGTGACCTTCTTCTGCCTGGCCGGATTGTTTGTCCTCTTGTCCGCTCCGCTTCTGGCTGCCATCCAGATCATCGTATATGCAGGCGCGGTCCTCGTTCTGATCGTCTTCGTCATTATGCTGCTGAATCTCAAAAAGATAGAGGAGACAGCGACTCCGGGCTGGAAGGCAGCCGGAATCGTGGTGACTCTCCTCATTCTGGCTGCAGGCTTCATGATGGTGGCCATGAGCACGACTCTGCTCACCCTGCCAACGGGATACCTTCCCGAAGGTTTTGGCAAGGTCGGGGCCCTTGGTCAGCTCCTGTTCTCGAAATACCTCTATCCATTTGAAGTCGTTTCCGTTTTGCTGCTGCTGGCCATCGTAGGCGCGGTGGCTCTCGTCCGCAAACAGGGAAGCTGATGGATATTCATCTATCGCATTACCTTCTGCTATCAGCGGTTCTCTTCAGCATCGGCGTCGCCGGTGTCTTGACGCGCAAGAACCTCATCGTCCTCTTCATGGCTCTCGAGCTGATGATGAACGCCGTGAACCTGAGCTTCGTGGCGGTCGCCCACCAGATGGGAGATGCGGCGGGGCAACTCATCGTTTTTTTTGTTATCTGTGTGGCGGCGGCGGAAGTTGCGGTCGGTTTGGCGATTCTTATAGCACTCTGGCGGCACAAGAACTCGGTGAACATCGACACACTGACAATGATGAAGTGGTAAGAGACGCGCAATGCCCCACCTCGTATTCCTAATCATCCTTTTCCCACTGATTGGCGTCGTCGTCAATACTCTCTTCGCACGCCGTTGGAATGAGGCAGCCATTGGCTGGCTCAGCTCCGCGATGGTAGGAGGCTCGTTCGCGTTCTCTGTAGCGGCCTACATTTCCCTCCTGGGAATGGATGCGTCCGCGCGTCACTTTCAACAGGTGCTCTTCGACTGGATCCGGGTGGGGAGCTTTCATGCACCGGCGGCGCTCCTCGTGGACCCGCTCTCCTGCGTGATGGCCCTGGCGGTCAGCGGCGTTTCGCTCATTATCCACATCTACTCGATCGGGTACATGCACGGGGACTCGGGCTACCGCCGCTATTTCGTCTTCCTCAATCTCTTCGTTTTTTTCATGCTGCTGCTGGTGCTCGCCAACAACTTCTTGGTGATGTTCATCGGCTGGGAAGGCGTGGGTCTCTGTTCTTACCTGCTCATCGGCTTCTGGTATTCCGATGAGGAAAAAGCAACAGCGGGCAAGAAGGCGTTCATTGTCAACCGCATTGGCGATTTCGGTTTCCTGCTGGCGATTTTTCTCATCTGGACCACCTTCGGCACCGTTCAATTCCATGAGATTATCCCGCGCATGGCCTCCTTTCCCGTGGGATCGAGTGTCATCACGGTGATCTGCCTCCTGCTATTCGTCGGTGCGGTAGGGAAATCGGCGCAATTCCCGCTCTATGTCTGGCTCCCCGATGCGATGGCCGGTCCGACACCCGTCTCGGCTTTGATTCACGCCGCCACGATGGTGACCGCCGGTGTTTACATGGTCGCTCGTTCCAATTTCTTCTATTCAATGGCACCGGTAGCCCTGGAAGTCGTCGCGATTGTCGGCGCGGGAACGGCCATCTTCGCAGCAAGCATCGGTCTTGTTCAGAACGACATCAAGAAAGTGCTCGCCTATTCTACGGTGAGTCAACTGGGCTACATGTTCTTGGCCTGCGGCGTCGCCGCCTATGGCGCCGCTATTTTCCACTTGGTGACCCATGCGTTCTTCAAAGCGCTCCTTTTCCTCGGTTCCGGGAGCGTTATCCACGGTGTGTCGGGGGAGCAGGACATTCGCCACATGGGAGGGCTGAAGGCCAAAATGCCGGTGACCTACTGGACATTCCTCGTCGGAACGCTCGCCATCGCAGGGATCCCAGGCCTTGCAGGCTTCTTCAGCAAAGACGAAATCCTGTGGAAGACTTTCGAGGGCGGACACCATATTCTCTGGATCGTGGGAGTCGTGGCGGCTCTCTTCACGGCGTTCTACATGTTTCGTTTGCTCTATCTCACTTTCCACGGCAAATTCCGCGGGTCGCGTTCTCAGGAGCAACACCTGCACGAATCGCCGCCCGTCATGACCATCCCGCTCATCGTTCTCGCGGTGCTGGCGGCGATCGGCGGCTACATCGGTCTACCACCGGCTCTGGGAGGCTCGAATCCGTTCGAACATTGGCTCCATCCGGTGGTCAGCCAGGGCGCGCAGGTTCATGCGCTGCTCGGTGAAGTCCATCATGGCGTTCAGCCGATCGAGTACCTGGTGATGCTTATCTCGGTCGTCGCGGCTCTGCTCGGTATCTGGCTTGCCTTTTCCGGTTACCTGCGGCAAGCGGCCTGGCCGGGAAAGCTCTCCAAGGGGGCACTCTACACAACGCTGCTAAACAAGTACTATGTGGACCAGATCTACGACACGGCAATCTCGAAGCCCACGGTGACATTCTCCGAAGTGATGTCTGAGTGGTTTGACCTCGGCATAATTGACGGGCTGGTCAACGGCGTGGCCGCCTTCTTTGGCTGGGTGGCCGGATGGCTGCGCCGTGTGCAGACTGGCCTCGTTCAGAACTACGCCGTCTTGATGGGGGTTGGGATTGTCTTAGTTCTCGCGAGCCTCTTCTATCGAGTCTTCTTCTGATGCTCCTCACGCTTAGCATATTCATTCCCGCGGTCGCGGGGCTTCTCATCTTGCTCATTCCACGCAAGCAGGAGCTTCTTCAGCGCTCGATTGCCTTGGTGGCTACCGCCGTGTCCTTCGCGTTGACCCTGGTTGTCTTCGTGAATTTCGACGGCAGCACCGCCGCGTACCAATTCGAAGAGAGCTGGGTGTGGGTTTATTCTCTGGGAATCAGCTATCACATTGGCATCGACGGCATTTCGCTTTTTCTGGTTCTCCTGACCACTTTCCTGACCTTTCTTTGTATCATCAGTTCCTGGGG
>CAZJAD010000002.1:79548-82767 GCA_964543855.1 uncultured Alphaproteobacteria bacterium | reverse complement strand
TCACCGTCATGAGGCAGTGCCATTTCCCGCTGTCGGTTCAAACATGGCTGTTCCTGGCGTTTGGCATCGCCTTCGCAATCAAAGTGCCCATGTTCCCATTCCACACCTGGCTGCCCGATGCTCATGTGGAAGCGCCAACGGCAGGTTCCGTCATTCTTGCCGGTGTTCTGCTCAAAATGGGGACCTATGGATTCCTGCGCTTCTGTTTGCCCCTGTTTCCCGAAGCCACGCTGAAGTTCGTGCCGCTCATTTCCGTCCTGGCCCTCATCGGAATTCTCTACGGTGCGTTGGTTTCCATGGTGCAGACCGACATCAAGCGGCTCGTAGCCTATTCGTCTGTGGCGCACTTGGGCTTCGTCATGCTGGGAATGTTCGCTCTCAATCTTCAAGGCTTGGCCGGTAGTCTGTTGCAGCAGATCAATCACGGCCTGTCCACCGGAGCGCTCTTCTTGCTCGTGGGCGTGGTCTACGACCGAAAACACACGCGCCGCATCGAAGAATACGGCGGGATTGCCAAGGTGATGCCCCTGTATGCCTCGCTCTTCATGATTGTCATGCTCTCCTCGGTCGGCGTGCCGGGCTTGAATGGCTTCGTCGGTGAGTTCCTTATTCTACTGGGAACTTTCAAGGCCAACATTGCTTATGGTGTCTTCGGTGCCGCTGGAGTAATCTTGGCGGCGGTCTATCTTCTCTCGATGTATCAGCGAGTCTTCTTTGGCAAGATTACCCACCCAGAAAACGAGAAACTGCCCGACTGCTCAGCTCGAGAAGCCTTCGTTTTGATCGCTCTGGTTGTGTTCATCATTCTGATAGGAATTTATCCCGATCCCTTCCTGTCGCGGATGGAACCGGCACTTCAGGCCGTACTGGACCGCGTGAAGGAAGCGGGTGCGGCCGCGTCGCTGCTGCCGTAACATTGAATTAGGCTACACCTTGGTTTCCTACGCAGCACAAATCAGTGGCATATTGCCGGAGATACTTCTGGTCGTCACGGCGGTCCTTGTCCTCGTTCTTGACCTTCTGACCAGAAGCGAGGAGAAGTCATGGCTCGTGATCGTCTCGCTCGTAGGATTTGTCGGCTCTGGGATTGTCAGCACCCTCCTCTGGGATCGTGGAGGTCTGGTTTTCTCTGATATGGTGGCCGCCGACAATTTCACAGCAGTCTTCCGGACTGTGTTGTGTTTCGTTGGAGCAATCACGGTTCTGGTATCGCCGCCCTATCTGCTGCACCGGGACATCCGATTGGGAGAATACTACCCTCTCCTAATCATGGCGGTTTTCGGCATGATGGTCATGGTGTCGGCGGCAGACCTGCTGCTTTTCTTCCTCGGCATTGAAACCATGAGCATTGCCCTGTATGTTCTCGCGTGTCTCGATCGCCGGGACGCCCGTTCGACCGAAGCGGCTTTGAAATACTTCATCCTCGGAGCCTTCTTCACGGCATTCCTTCTCTACGGAGTCGCCTTGCTTTACGCCGTCACCGGGTCGACTTCATACGCCGGCATTCTCGAAGGAGTGCAAGCGGCACAGCGCGACCCGCTGCTGGTCGTCGGCATCGGGTTGCTCCTCGTCGGTTTCGCCTTCAAGGTGGCGGCCGTGCCTTTCCATTTCTGGTCACCGGATGTCTATCAGGGTGCTCCGACGCCAATAACGGCCTTCATGTCCGTCGGACCGAAGGCCGCTGCCTTCGTCGCGCTGATTCGCGTGTTCGGTGTCTCACTGCAAAGCACCGCCGAAATCTGGACCGATGCCCTCGTCGTGATTGCTGTCGCGACAATGACCTTGGGCAACATCGTGGCGTTGCGCCAGCAAAATATCAAGCGAATGCTGGCCTATTCGTCCATTGCGCACGCCGGTTACTTGCTCGTTGGCATCGTCGCAGGCGGTGAGCGTGCTTTCGCCGCGACGAGTTTTTATCTGGTCGCTTATGCGCTGATGAATCTGGGCGCGTTCACCGTCGCCATGCTCGTCAATCGCCGGGGCAAAGGAGACTATCAGCTTGACGACTACAAGGGCGTTGGATTCGCCCATCCACTCCTGGGTGTGACGATGGCCGTCTTCATGTTCTCGCTTGCAGGAATTCCACCCACGGCAGGCTTCTTCGGCAAGCTCTATGTCTTCTCGGCAGCCGTCGAAAAAGGTTACATCCTGCTCGTCGTTATCGCCGTCCTGAACAGCGCTCTGGCCGCCTATTACTACTTGCGGATTATCGGCTACATGTACATGGCCAAAGCCGAGTACGAAGCAGAGCCTGTGCCGCGCCTCGGCGGATACACATTTGCGCTCGTCCTGACCTCGGTATTGATACTCCTCGTGGGAGCGTTTCCCGCAGGCGTGTTGAATCTTCTCCTCGCGGCCATCCCCTGACCCGCGGATCACTCAAGCATCCGATAACAAGAACCCCAGCCATTTCGGCCGGGGTTTCTTCGCATTCCCTGTTCTTCAAGCGATCTATTCGATGATGCACTGCCTCAGATGAGCGCGTTCAGGACCTCGCGCAGCTCCGTGACAGAACCAACGGTCGAGTCGGGTCTCTCTTCCGGGTACCGAAAATGCTGACGCGCGTGCGTGCCGGTTCTGAATAGGATGGCGTACATGCCCATCGTCTTCGCGGGTGCGATGTCGTTATCCTGGCGGTCGCCAATCATCGCTGTGCTCTCCGCACGGACACCAAGCGTAGCCAGCGCCCGTTCAAAAAGGCGTGTGTCCGGCTTCCACATCCGCACATCGTCACTCCCATTGACCGTACGAAAGCACTCACGAATCCCCATCTTCTCCAATCGCTCCTCCAGGCCACGCCCTTGGTTCGCCACAATACCCATCGGGACGCGAGCAGCCAGCTCAAGCAGGAGCTCTCGAACCCCGGGGCGCAATCGGTCCGAATAAGGGCCGATGTTTTTCCTAAACGCCTTCATCATCTCGGAATAGGCTCCCTCGTCACCCGTACTCAGGTGCCACATCGCACTGCGGAAGGCGAAAGGAGCGAAGCTCTCAATCGCCCCGTCGATGGCGTCTCGGAGTCGGTCGAGCGGAAGCTCTTGCCCAAAGACGGACCGATATGCCTCGCCCAGTGCTCCACGCCACTCCGAGGTCATCTCCTCCTCATCGATCAGAGGGCCTCCGACATCCCAGAGAAGGGCGCGGATCTCAGTCTTCTTCCTTGATTCGCCCAATGGAGTCTCCGGCGTTCCAACGAACGGCGCCGTCCTCGTCCTTGAG
>CAZJAD010000002.1:77112-79448 GCA_964543855.1 uncultured Alphaproteobacteria bacterium | reverse complement strand
AGGTGTGTCGCTCATCCATTTTCCTTTCAGCGCAGATATTCTTCTATTAGAAGGTCATCATCGTTTCGATCCGTACGGTTCGATGTGGCTCGCCACCCCAGTAAGTCACACGATGATCGTAGACGAGGGTGACATTGCTCCCGAGAGCAAGATAGACCTTCGCGCCGTAAATCGTCCCATCCGTCATTGTTCTGAACAGCCTTTGAACATTGGGTTGCATAAAATACCCCGAAACCTTGCGCACTTTCGGCACAAAAGCTGGCGTCAATCCTGCCTCACCATACATCGTTCTGCCGGCCGCATAATCCGGACCGTGCATGTCCAGATACCAGCCATTCAGATAGGCGAGCGTACCGATGTAGAGCAGCATATCGGCATAGTGGCCGTCGGCCCGTGAAAGCCCTTTCAACCTTGTCTCTTTCGGCACGAAGACCGAGTTATCCAGTCGAACCCGCTCGATTTCATAGACAAAATTGAAGTATTCACCCATGAACTCGCTATGATAGTGGCGGAATTCGTAACCGAGCTTGAGCGGTCCGATTCCGAAGGTAACACCGGGAAATGCCGTTCCCCATCCATAGTCAAGGATCTGGGCCGCCTGCGCATAGAGCCAAATCGAGATTGGCCGCTTGCGCCACACCGGCAAACCCACATCCGCACCGACGATTGTGATATCGTCTTTCTCGTCTTTGTAGTTTTGCAGTGGGAGGTAAATGTCTGGCAAGATGCCCCATCTGATGAGCTGGTGGATCTCGTCCTCGGAGAGGTGATCAAAAAGATACTTTCGGCGTTGACCGTCGTTCCCGCCCGGAAACTGATCCAGAGCATCTGGCACGCCATCATCATCGGCATCACGCAGTCCTGCATACTGGTTGCCGTCGTAGCCGACACTCGCTCCAAAAGTCAGCCCCGCGACCGGGCTGCGGTAGGATAGCCGGCACCCTATAAGCCCGGGTTCGCCGATCTCCCGCAGATTATTCAGCATCGCCTGCCAGCCGATACGGTTCTGCTCCCCCTCGGTGTAGATCCCCAGCCGCTTGACAGCCGGATATTCGATGGCATTGGAGTAATGCCTCATGATGATGCCATAGCCCAGGGTGACATTGTCCAGAGCCCCAACGCGGACATAAAGCGGGTCGCCAGGCAGGCCATAACGGATATAGTAGATCTTCTCTACATAATCAAGGGGTTCGTCCCAATCCTCCTCGCGCAGCTTGCCGTCTTCGTCGAAGTAGAATGTGAGATCCACGCCGATTCCGAATTTCCCGAGCGGAATATCGGGCCGCAGACTGAATTGTTGATAAACCTTTCCATCGATGATGACCGCTCCGATCGCGCCGTTCCATCGGATGCCCCCGGTGGTACTGCCCACGCCGGGAGGCGGCGGATCAAACGCAGGATCGTAAGTCTCCTGAGCGACGGCCAGAGTCCCACTCAACAGAAGGGCCAGAATCACGGTCGCGAAGTGTCGCATGTTGACTCCAGGATGTTGGGCATCGGTCTCGGCAAAGACTCCCGGCCGCTACCACCCACAAGATCATAATCGCGATTTCACTAATTTAGCACCACAAGAGCAAAAAGTCAATGCGTTTCTGCGAGTAGAACCCGGTTGGTGATTCCTGCATCCCCGCCAGAAACCGCCGAAAAAGCCCTTGATTTCCATGACTTTTGGGCTTATATTTAGGAGCAAACTCGAGGACGAATATGCCGTCAAAAAACATCTATCTGGACAACAGCGGGACAACCAAGCCCGATCCAGCGGTCATCGCCGCAATGGCGGATATCATGGAGCGGGATTGGGGCAACCCCTCCAGTATTCACGAAATCGGGCGCCGAGCGCGTGTGCGCCTCGAAGAGGCACGCCGTCAAGTAGCCAAAAGCCTGGATTGCAGAGCCGAGGAGATTGTTTTCACATCCGGTGGCACAGAGTCCGACAATCTGGCCATTCTCGGTGTCCTCGAACACCGCAAAGCGAAAAAGCCGCATCTCATCACGGTGGCCACCGAGCACGAGGCCGTTCTGGATACGGCACATTGGTGCCAGAGTCACGGATACGATGTGACAATACTCCCCGTGGGTTCCGACGGCCGAGTCGACCCATCCGATGTGAAAAAGGCCATTCGTCCTGCGACCGCAGTCATCTCCGTTATGTATGTCAATAACGAACTCGGAACGGTCAACGATGTCGCTGAGATCGGCCAAATCGCCCGCGAGGCCGGTGTCGTTTTCCACACGGATGCCGTGCAGGGATTCGGAATGATGCCGTGCACGGTCGCCGACCTGAACGCGGATTTGGTGGCCATTTCGAGTCACAAGATTTACGGGCCCAAGGGCGT
>CAZJAD010000002.1:22332-77012 GCA_964543855.1 uncultured Alphaproteobacteria bacterium | reverse complement strand
CTCGTCGGTCTCGATATGGAAGGAATCTCCGTCTCCACGGGCTCGGCCTGCACGGCGGGTTCAGGGGGTGCGTCTCATGTGCTGGTCGCCTTGGGATTGGACGAAGAAGTCGCTCACGCGTCTCTGCGCTTCTCCTTCGGGCGCAATAATGAGCCGGAGGATGTGGATGGTGTGATGGAAGTCCTGCCAAGGCTGGTGCAACGGCTGCGCAAAATGTCACCTGTTCTGGGCTGATGTCCACTCGTCTGCGCAGGATGCTGGGGTGGGGAATCCTGGCGGTTGTCTGCCTTTTGGCTTTGGGATTAGCGGCTCTTCTGCTCTTTCTGAAACCTCCGGACGACGAGGTTCGGTTCTTCGGGGAGCGTCGCCAAACGCTCGCGCTCCACAATATCGAGTTTCTCGAGCGTGACCGTCGTGCGATTCGTTACACCTTGAGCCTCCACGGCAACGAAGGGCTGGTCGTCGATGGGTTTCTACGGCTGCCCGCCTCGGCGGTCAAGGGATATCCCGCGGTTCTGCTCTTGGGAGGATTGCGAACGGGCAGAGACGCTCTCTGGCTGCTCGATGACCTGCCTGAAAGCGACGGATATGTCTTTGTCACGCTGGATTACCCCTATGACGGTCCGACTCAAATGTCCACCGTCAAGTTCCTCACGAAGCTGGGGGACATTCGGGAGTCTGTGTGGGATGGTGTCGCAGCGATGCTCCTTGGCTATGATTTTCTGCGAGGCTACTCCGTCGTCGACACGCAGCGAATCGTCTTCGTGGGTGTATCCCTGGGTTCTTTTTTTGCACTCCCTGCGGCCTGTCTGGCATCGCCGCAGGCTCCGGTTGCTCTTCATTTCGCAGGTGCAGGCATACGAGAGCTGGTGCAAACCAGTCTGACAAATCGCGGCCTGTTCTGGCCCGTTTCACCGCTGGCCGCTGCACTGGCCGCCTTTGGACTCCGACCTCTCGAGCCCGCACGCTGGGCAGCGCGTTGCGGCGAGCGCCCGGCGCTTCTGGTCAATGGCGCGAATGACCGCCGGATCCCTGTCGCGTGCGCCAACAGACTGGCCGAGGCCTTTCCGCGAAAACCGACCGTACACTGGCTCGAGGAAGACCATATCCTGAAATCAGATCGCAGCATTGTTTTGGAATTGGTTGCTTTGACCGATCAGTGGATGAAGGCAAATCAAAGTCTGACTACAGAGTCCGTCCGCTCCGAAGCAAGTTTTTGACCCGTAATGATTCACTCCTCTCGACATAACAAAGGCGTGGTTGCCGTTGCCATGAGCGGCGGGGTGGACAGCTCGGTCACGGCAGCTCTGCTCCTCGAAGCTGGTTATCAGGTGATGGGATTGACGATGCACCTGTGGTCAGACGGCAATGGCGGAGAGACATCGTGTTGCTCGCCGAGCCGGGAGCAGGACGCAACCGATGTGGCTGTTGCGCTCGGTTTTCCCCATTACACGGTGGACTTCTCCGAGGAGTTCTTCGGCTCGGTCGTGCAGGATTTCATTGCTGAGTATCTGCGCGGACGCACACCGAATCCGTGCGAGCGCTGCAACGCATTCGTGAAGTGGCAAGCCCTCTGGGAAAAGGCTCAGAAGTTGGGCGCCGACTATTTCGCGACCGGTCATTACGCGCGCGTGCAGGAGGGCCCCTCGCGAGTGCACCTTCGCCGCGCAGCCTTTCGCCACAAAGATCAGTCTTACGCGCTCTGGAGAATTTCCCAGGAGCAGCTCGCGCACACGCTCTTTCCATTGGGAGAGATGAGCAAGGACGCCGTGCGGCGGAAGGCTGCCGATCTCGGGCTGGCAAACGCTGAGCGTGCCGAGAGTCAGGAAGTCTGTTTCATCGCCGATGGTGACTATCGGCAGTTCCTCAGCAAGTACAACCCGGAAGCATTCCAGCATATCGGTGATGGAGAAATCATCGGTCCTGGAGGTCGAGTGCTCGGCGTCCATCACGGCTACCCCAGTTTCACGATTGGTCAGCGCCGTGGGCTGGGTCTCACTTGGCCGCGACCCCTCTATGTCCATCAGATCGACGCCGAAACGAACCGCGTCTTCGTGGACGAGGAGGACGGCTGTTTTGGGCGCACCATGCGTGTCGAGAGTGTCAACTGGGTATCGTGGGACGCGCCCTCGCAGTCCTTCGAAGCGGAGGTGCAAATTCGCTATCGTGATCCCGGTGGGCCCGCGCGCATCTCTCCCCAAGACGACGGCTCACTCCTGGTCGAGTTCCTTGCGCCGGCCTGGGCGATCACACCGGGTCAGTCCGCCGTTTTTTACAGCGGCGATCTTCTTATCGCGGGGGGTGTAATCGCGTCAAAAACGATGTGAGGCGAATGTGTCGGCAAACCAGAAACCCTTCCCACGCATCACCGCCAAGACTCTGCTCGAACACAAAGCGGCGGGCCGCAAGATCGTCTGTCTGACGGCTTACGATGCCATCTACGCCAGCATCGAAGAAGAAGCGGGTGTGGATCTCCTGCTCATCGGCGACTCAGCCGGGAATGTCATCGCGGGTCACACGACCACGATCCCGATGACCATGGATGCCATGCTCTTCCTGACTCGCTGCGTCGCTCGCGGGAGCCGCAAGGCAATGGTCGTGGCCGACATGCCCTTCGGCACCTTCCAGGTCTCTGTCGAAGACACCGTCCGCAACGCCGTCCGATTCTTGAAAGAAGGGGGGGCTCAGGGTGTCAAGATGGAGGGGGCAGGCTATCTTCTGGAGACCATTCGGAGGCTCGTCGAGATTGGGATTCCCGTCATGGGGCATGTGGGTCTGACGCCGCAGCAGGTGAACATCTACGGCGGCTATCCTCTGCGCGGCAAGACGGAAGGGGAAGCTGAACAGATACTGGCGGACGCCAAAGCGCTCCAGGATGCCGGAGTTTTCTCGATTGTGCTGGAGAAAGTGCCCGCAACGCTGGCAGCCAAGCTCACGAAACAACTGGCCGTTCCGACGATCGGGATCGGCTCAGGGCCCCATTGCGACGGCCAGATTCTGGTGAACTATGACCTCTTGGGGATGATCGAGACATTCAAGCCGAAATTCGTGCGGCGCTACCTGCAGGGAGCTCAGCTTATTCGCGAGGCCGTCTCCCGCTGGGCTGAAGATGTCCGCGAAGGCCGCTATCCCTCTCCGGAAGAAAGCTACTGATCACCCGACGAAACGACCTGCCAGATCCCCACCGAGACAATCTCCCCGGCAAACCAGAGGTCGAGAACCCGAGAAATCCGTTCCTTGCTCGCCAAGCCATGAACGAAATACTCCTTTTTCGCACCGTCGATCAGATGCAATCCACCTCGCTCCGTTGGAGGCGCGAAGGAGTGCGTATCGGCCTTGTGCCAACAATGGGAGCGCTCCACGAAGGCCATCTGTCACTCATTGACCTCGTGCGTCCCTACTGTGACCGCTTGGTGGTCAGCGTCTTCGTCAATCCGACGCAGTTCGGACCGACGGAGGACTTCGACCGCTATCCCCGCGACCTTGATCGAGACATGACGCTGCTCGCGGATCGCGGCACGGACGCGATCTTTGCCCCCGAGGCAAGAGAGGTCTATCCGGCGGGACATGCCACCTTCGTGGAGGTCGAGGGGCTTAGCTCAGTCTACGAAGGGGCTATCCGGCCCGGGCATTTCCGCGGCGTCTGCACGATTGTTGCCAAGCTTTATAACATCATCCTGCCCGATGTGGCAGCCTTTGGGCAGAAGGACGCTCAACAGGCAGCCGTCCTCCGGAAGCTGACACGTGATTTGCACCTCTCCATTCAATTCCTGGTGGGGCCAACCGTCCGCGAAGCCGATGGCCTTGCCATGTCGTCCCGAAACTCCTACTTGAAGGCGGACGAGCGACCCAAGGCCACAGTCCTTTTCCGGGCGCTCAAGGCTGGCGAAGCCTCTATCCGAGCCGGAGAGAGACAGGGGGACAAGGTGCGGGAGGCGATGCGCAAGGTCATCGACCAGGTGCCCGAATTCAAGCCTGACTACAGCGACATCGTTTGGCCGGAATCATTTGAGCAGGTCGATGAGGTGCGTGGAGATGTCTTGGCTATTGTGGCCGGGAGAATAGGTTCGGTGCGACTCATCGATAACCTGACCGTGACGGTATAACGGGGCGAGGTTCCGGTACGGTGCTTTCCAGCCGGAACCTCCCTTGTCTTCAAGTGTTTTAACAAGTGAGGCGTCGATTTTGCTGGCCGTTGTTATCCTGGCTGCGGGGAAGGGCAAGCGGATGGAGTCCGCATTGCCCAAGGTCTTGCATCCGCTGGCAGGCACGCCGCTCATTGACCATGTTTTAGCTGCAGCCGGTGACCTGAGCCCTGATAGAACCGTCGTGATTGTCGGGCATAAGCGCGAGCTTGTTCAGGAGCACCTGGCGAACCGAGACTTGCAGCTCGTCGTGCAGGATCCTCCCCTGGGAACCGGCCACGCCCTCATGCAGGTGGAACCAGCCTTGCAGCGGTTCTCTGGTGACATTCTGGTTCTTTCGGGAGATGTTCCACTACTCCAAGGTAGTACTCTGACGCGATTGCTCGAGACGCACCGCCGTGTGCCGAATGCCGCCACGGTGCTCTCTAGCCATCTGGACAATCCAACCGGCTACGGCCGGATCGTGAGGGATCCAGAAGGCGCATTTGAGGCGATCGTGGAGGAGCGAGAGGCATCGAATGATATAAAGCAAATACAAGAGATAAATTCTGGTATATATGCGTTTGAGAGCCCCCGAATATTTGACTATCTTAGACAAGTGGCGCCAAACAACCGGAAGGGCGAGTACTATCTCACGGATGTTATAGCAATTATGGTTGAGGCCGAGCTGCCGGTTGAAGCCTGCGCCATTGCCGATTTTCGGGAGGTTCGCGGGATCAACACCCGTCAGGACCTTCACGAGGCGGAGATGGAGGTTCTCCAGAGGCGCGAAAGGCCAAAAAAGTATTGACTTTTTGTGGAAAAATTTATATAATAATAAATTAAGGCGGACCATCGCGAGGGTGCTTTATGCGTCATTTTCTGCTTTCATCACTACTCATTTTGATGACCGTTGCCGTCGCCACCGCCCAGTTCCGCAATGACGAAGGCCAAAGGGATACGGGCAGCTATCTGCGTTCCCATAGGTCTCTTGGCATACCAGCCAACGCCATTTCGCTCTTGGATCCGTCGCGACTTCACATGTCCCACTCCGTTCAAATGGGTTACTACTTTATGGGTGGGACGAGTGCCTCGCGCGGAATGTACCTGAACACCATGACCTATGATGTGTCCCGCCCACTTTCGGTGACCACTCATCTTGGGATTCAGTTCCAGCCATCCGGTCCGGCGGAATGGAATCCGGCCAACTATGGAAATCAGTTTGTGGGGGGAGCTGAACTCAACTGGCGCCCCACAAGCAATATGTTCTTTCATGTGGGAGCGTTCCGTGGCATCGTTCCCGATTACACTGGATTCGGCTACTACGGTTGGGCAGGGCAGAGTGGTTATCCCTACAGGTTCCGGCCGTAAGGGTGGGCCGTATCGCCGTTTCTCCGTCTTTTAATCCTGAGACCGAGACTCTCTGCTCGGTCTTTTTTGTGTGGGCTTAAAGTTGTCTGGCCGCTTCTATCTTTCTCCAAAATCCGCAAAGCAGGGATCAATGGACCGCACGCACAAGCGGCTCTATAGCTTGCTGCTGATTCTCATTGCACTCCAGCTTCTGGCCATCGGACTTCTCGTCACGCGCACCGGAGGCCCGCCGGAAGTTGATTCCGAACCGCTGTCGGTAACCGAAACCGTCTCTCAAATGGGATCGCTTATGAAGCCAACGGTGGAAGATGTTGCGGTTGGAGAAGTTACAGATGCGGCTTCGACACAAGAAGGTCGTAAGGAAAGCGAACAGGATTCTCTTGCGCGCTCTCTGCCGACACGGGTTCAGGTTCTAAACGGCTGTGGTGTGCGCGGTATTGGAAAAAAGGTCGCGCCGGCCCTGCGAGAGCGCGGCTTCGACGTACGTGAAATTGGAAACGCGGCTCATTTCCGCCACGACCATACCCTCGTCCTCGACCGGAAAGGGAACCTCAGTCGCGGCTTGGCTCTGGCCGACAGTCTCGGAATGGATCATACCTTCGTGCGAACGGAAATCGACGCGAAGCTCGTGGACATTGATCTGACACTCATAGTAGGCAGGGATCACGGCTCGTTGAAATTGCAGTCACGAAGATAGTGGAATACTGGTTGATCTGTTTTGCCACGGGTTCCTGACAGGCGCAGCAAGTTAGCAACACAGGAGGTCACTACTGGCACTTAGTCGGGTAGAGCACTTTGCCATTGCATTGGGCGAGCTCGCCCTCGAGAAAAAGGCCGACGATGTCGTGGTCATGGATCTGCGCAATCTCGATGCGATCACCGACTTCTTCGTCATCTGCAGCGGCAGCGTCAGACAGCATGTGAAAGCCATCACGGATCACATCATGGAGCAGATGGCCCGGCAAGGCATCAAGGTCTATCACCAGGAAGGGTACGGCAACATGCGCTGGGTCTTGCTGGACTATCTGGATGTTGTCGTGCACATTTTTCAACCAGCCTGGCGCAAGTACTATCGCCTGGAGGACCTCTGGGGAGACGCTCGTTTTCGAATCCTCGACGATGCCTATCTGAGACGGAAAGCCCGGCTGGCCGCGAAGAAGAAACGCCGTGTTTCAAAGACGAAAGTGACCGCCTCGAAGAAGCCGAAGACGCCACGCACGAAAAGAAGTCGCAAACTCACATCGTGAAGGACCCGGTTGAACATTTGCGGGAGGAGGTCGGCCGCGCTCTAAAGTCGCTGGCATTTCCCGATGCCGATGTGCATTTCGAGAAACCGAAAGACTCCTCCCATGGAGATATCGCGACGAACGTGGCCTTTCTGCTTGCGAAATCCGTGCGGAAAGCGCCGCGTCAGGTCGCCACTCATGTTGCCGAGCAGCTCACTCTCGATAGTCGTTTGATCGCGTCGCATGCCGTTGCCGGCGCGGGTTTCATCAATTTCGTTCTTGCACCGGATTACTTGCGCGAAGTCGGACGGTCAATCCTGGAGAAAGGTGCAGCCTATTCGGATTCACAGGTACTGTCCGGTGCGAAAGTACTTCTCGAATTCGTCAGTGCCAATCCCAGCGGGCCGCTCAATGTCGTCAGCGCGCGAGCCGCCGCGGTCGGGGACAGTCTCCGTCGTCTCCTGGAAGCTCAGGGTGCGGCGGTGGACAGTGAGTATTATGTGAACGATTCCGGCAATCAGGTGCGCCTTCTCGGGCAATCCCTGCGAGCACGGTACGAAACGCTCCTGGGCCGCGATACCGAAGTCCCCGAAGACGGATACCACGGAGAGTACCTGATTGACTTGGCGCGGAGCATCGTCCAAAAAGAGGGCGATCGATTCTGCGAAATGTCACCGGATGAGGCGGGAGAACATCTGGGACAATTGGCCGTCCAGTTCCATGTTCAACAGCATCGCGAAATCCTTCAGCGTTTTCGTGTCTCGTTTTCGCGCTGGTTCTATGAGAGCGAGTTGCGCAAACACGGGGGACCGCAGGCCGTGCTGGACAGGATGGACAAGGCGGGAGCCGTGTTCCAGGAGGACGGGGCAACCTATGTTCGGACATCGGCCTTTGGAGATGACAAAGACTGGGTCGTGAAGACGAGCGACGAGCGATGGACTTACTTCCTGCCGGACATCGCTTATCATGTAGACAAATTCGGACGCGGTTACACAGAGCTCATTGACATTCTCGGGCCGGATCACCATACTTTTCCCAAGAAGATGTCCGCCGCCCTGCGTGTTCTGGACGAGCCTGCTGAGAAACTTCACGTGATTATCCTCCAGCAGGTGAACCTTCTCCGCAACGGCGTGGCAGTCAAGATGTCCAAGCGGGCTGGTGAGATCATCGAGATGAATGAGCTGATTGATGAGGTCGGTGTCGACGCGGCACGCTACTTTTTCGTGCTCCGCCGCACGGCCACACCTCTGGATTTCGACATTGAGCTGGCAAAGTCTCAGTCCGACGAGAATCCGGTCTATTATGTGCAGTATGCACACGCCCGAATTGCATCCATTTTTCGGAAGGGACAGGTCGCGCCGCCGGATGCTTCGGTTGATTTGACTCCGCTGGAGCATGTCGAGGAGCTGAACTTGCTCCGGCGTCTGCGCGAGCTCCCCGATGTCGTGACCGAGGCGGCGACGATTAAAGATCCGCATGGTCTGACGACTTGGCTCCGTGAAGTGGCAACCCAGTTCCACCGGTTCTATCACCACTGCCGCGTGTTGGGCGGCCAAACAGATTTGCAGGCCGCACGCCTGGCGCTCTGTCGTGCAACTCAAATCGCCTTGGCTCGCGGATTGGATCTGCTCGGGGTGAGTGCACCGGAAGCAATGTGATTCCTTCGCGGCACAGCCCTCTGCGCCGCATCTACAAATCTACAAGACCTAAGTTGAATAGCCGTTGGTGAGACATTGCCAAGAAAAACCGTCATCAAGCGAATCGCACCGGACCTGGTCGTTGTCGGTTCGCTGGCCCTTGACGTCTTGCACACGTCGACGGCCACCGCCCGCAAGATACTGGGAGGCTCGGCCATCCATTTCTCAAATGCCGCCTCTCTGTTCTGCTCCGTCGGAATCGTAGGCACGGTTGGTGAGGACTATCCTCATGAGAGAATCCGCTTCCTGCATGAGCGAGGCGTGGATTTCTCAGGACTGGAAGTCGGGGCCGGCAAAACCTTCCTCTGGGAAGGGCGATACTCCGAAGATTTCACGGGTCGGCAGACGATTCGCACCGAGTTAGGGGTCTTCGCCGAATTCAATCCCAAGATACCCGCTCACTTCCGAAAACCACGAGTCCTCTTTCTCGCTGCCATTGCCCCACAGCTCCAGCTGTCCGTTCTCGGTCAAGTGGAGGAGGCCCGGCTCATAGCGCTGGACACTTTCAAACTGTGGATTGATACACAGCGCGACAGCCTGCTTGAAGTCCTCGGGAAAGTAGATCTCTTCTTCGTAAACGATGATGAAGTGCGGTGGTTGACCGGAGAACGCAGCCTTCTCAAAGGCGCTCTCGCTATTCGTCAGATGGGACCCAAGTGGGTCGTCGTGAAGAAAGGCGAACACGGTTCGTTCCTCGTGAGCGACAAAGGGCTGTTCATGGTGGCGCCCTTTCCTGTGGAGGAAGTCATTGACCCGACCGGCGCCGGCGATGCCTTCGCGGGTGGAATGCTGGGCTATCTGGCCTCGCAATCCCGCTTCTATGATTCAACCTTCCGACGGGCCCTCGGATGGGGCAGCGTCGTGGGGTCTTTCTATGTCGAAGCATTCGGACCGGACGGACTGAGAAACATCACGAAGACGGCTCTGAGCGCTCGCTACCGTGAATACCAGAAGATGACGCAGGTTCCATGAGAAATCCGCTGCCACCAGTCCAGTGGGATAAGGACGAGCTCTGGATTCTCGATCAACGCAAATTGCCGTCCCGAGAAGTGTGGATTCGGTGCCATGACGTAGAGACAGTCGCGAGCGCCATCGAATCTCTCGCAGTCCGTGGCGCGCCTCTCATCGGCATTGCAGCAGCCTACGGTGTGGCTCTGGCCGCTCGCCGAAAGGACGCCACGCGCGAAAGTACACTGGAGGCCGTCGAAAGGCTGCGCGAAACACGCCAGACCGGCTACAACCTCTTCTATGAATTGGCCCGAATGGAGCGCGTTGTCAAACAACGCCGTGGCAGGTTGGCAGAGCGCGCACTCGTTGAAGCCCGGCAGATTCACACGGAAGATGCCGTCCGGTGCGAAGCGATGGCGGCTCATGGCGCCAGCGTTATGGACGAAGGCGAGCAGGTCCTGACTTACTGCAACACAGGCGCACTGGCTACCGGCGGGATTGGAACGGCGCTCGGCGTCATTCAGACCGCCTTCCGCCAGAAAAAGGTGGCGCACGTTTTCGTTTGCGAGACGAGGCCTTTAGCACAAGGAGCCCGGCTAACCCTCTGGGAACTTGTGCGTGCGGCAATCCCGTGTACACTCATTTGCGACAATATGGCGGCGGCTCTGATGGCCACCGGCGAGGTTCAACGCGTCTTGGTCGGCGCCGACCGAATCGCCTGCAACGGCGATACCGCGAACAAGATCGGCACCTACGCTCTGGCGCTCATGGCGGCCTACTACGAGATTCCGTTCCATGTGGTCGCGCCGTCGACGACCGTCGATGTCTCGATCAAAGGAGCCGCCGAGATGGAACTTGAGGAGCGCGACCCCCGAGAATTGACGCGCGGAATCCCGGGCTTGGCACGACTGCAAGGTTACGATGTGTGGAATCCTGCTTTTGACATCACACCGGCAGGTCTTATTAAGAGCTTCATCACCGAACGCGGCACGGAAGAACCGCCCTTCGCCTGATACGCCAGGTCCAGGAAGCTCTCACCTTGTGGGAGCACACGGTCCCGTACTCTTTCGCTTTTCGCGATGACAATCTTCACTTGATGATTTTCGATATCTTTCTCAATCGATGTTGAGGCTGATCATGCAAAAGCTCATCATTTCCGTCTTGGTACTTGCGCTGAGCGCTGTCGTGGCTCAGTCCGGGATGGAACTCACTTCGGCGCGCGTCTATCGGAAGCAAGGCGACTTCAAAAAGGCACTGGAGTGGTATGACAAAGAAATACAAGCTCATCCCGAAAGTGCTGTCGGCTACTACGAAAAAGGGGAATTGTTGGGGAAGATGGCCGATGAGGGGAAGAAGCCAGCGCTTTTCCTCGAAATGCGCAAAGCCTTTGACGCCGTCCTGAATCTCGCGGACAAGGACCCGAAGAGAGTGAAGAAATACCGTCCCAAAATCGACGAGCTGGTCGAAAGATACTGGATCTTCCAATACAACGACGCGGTGGAGAAGTTCCGCCTGGCGGACAATGACAGCGCCCTGAACGCATACGCGAGCCGGCTCGCCGGAGACGCTTGGGCGACCTTGGGAGCTGCCGAGCGGGATTCGCTGCGCAATGTCGCGAAGACGAACTTCTCGAATCGGAGCCGAGAGACTCTCGCGATCGCAATGACCATCGATCCCGAGAGATGGGAGACCTATGCCCTCCAGTCCAATATTCAATCGGCGGCGAGGAACATGGAAGGAGCCGAGAGTAGCTTGCGGAGCGCCATCGAGAAGCACGCACGACCGACTGAGGGAGGCGAAACGACGGTCCGGCAGACAGAGGAAGAATGGCAACGCACTCATCTTGACATGCTGGAGAACTTAACGCAGATCCTGTACGAGTTGAAACGCTATAAGGAGACGATTGATGTCTGCAACGACATTCTCGCCCTTGATCCTCAGGATCTGGTGGCCATAAAATTCATCGCCTTTTCCTACAATCAACTGCGAGAGAAAACCATTGACGCCTATCAGAAAGCGATGGCCGCTCAGGCGGACAGCACGGATTCGCTCTACAACGCGGCCAGTCAACTCCGAGAAAAGGCAATCAACGCCTATCAGAAAGCGATGGCCGCTCAGCCGGACAACACGGATTTGCTCTACAACGCCTCTCAGCTCCATCTGCAAATGGGCGATACGGCACAAGCGATCGAGTGCCTAAGCGATTTTGTAGCGCTGGACCCGACTGACTTCGAAGTCCTCTTCCAATTGGGCGTCATCTATTTGGAGGGTGGGACCTTCGCCGACAACGAAAAGGCGAAAGAGCTGTTTGGAAATGCGACCGAGCACTTCCCCGATAATCCCGTGGTATGGACGAACTACGGAGTGGCACTCATTCGCACGGGAGAGACCGACAAAGGGAAGGAGGCGATTGAGAAGGCGAAGGCTTTGAAGGGGGAGTGAGCGAACCCGTGAGCGGGGTAGCGGATGCGGAGAAGCAGCGGCGGCTGAAGGAAAGCGGGGAGATTCCGAGGCACATCGCCGTCATTATGGACGGCAACGGTCGCTGGGCAAAGAGGTGGGGTCTCCCGCGTGTTGCTGGCCATCGAGAAGGGATTAATTCTGTACGCGATATCGTCGCGGCCTGCGGGGAGTTGGGCGTGAAGGTGCTCACGCTCTATACCTTCTCTCGCGAGAACTGGAAAAGGCCGCGTCGGGAAGTCACCGCTCTGATGAGGCTTCTCTTGCGCACGATTGAGCGCGAAGTCGATGATCTGGTCGCCAAGAATGTACAGCTGAGAGCGATCGGCCGGATGGAGGATTTGCCTGAAGCGCCTCGTGCGGCCTTTCAGAGAGCTGTAAAAAAAACGGCCTCCAATACCGGTCTCATCTTGAATCTTGCCCTTTCCTACAGCGGAAGGCAAGAGATACTCGACGCCGTAGCGGCCCATTTGAAGAACGCTGCAGCCCCACTGACTGAAGAAGCCTTCGGGCATTATCTGTATACAGCCGGACTTCCCGATCCGGATTTGCTGATCCGGACATCGGGTGAATTCCGTATCTCAAACTTCCTACTCTGGCAACTGGCCTACACCGAGCTCTATGTCACAGATGTTCTGTGGCCGGACTTTCGGCGGCGCGAGCTCTACCAAGCCATCGCGGACTACCAGAGGCGCGAGCGTCGGTACGGCCGGTCAGGGAGTTAGCCATGGCAGTCATTTCTCGAGACCTCAGTGCATCGCTGCGCAGCCGGTTTGGAGCGCAACTCCTCCAAGAAGAGCCCCATGTGGTCATCGCACCGGCGAGTCCTGAAACCGTGCAAGGGGCCGTCGAAGTGGCGCGACGCGAGCATTTCCGAATTCTGCCGCTCGGAAGCGGTAGCTCATTCCCCGCAACCTACTCTCGTCTGCGTCCCGACACGATGGGAATTCTCATGGGGGCGCTTGAAGGAGAAAGTGGGGGGGATGCGTTCTCGAGCTGGTTCTGGGCAGGCACGAAGCTCCATCGCCTTGCATCCTCTTATCCAGGTATCTTCGCCGGAGAAGGTCAGAGAGCGACTCTCGGAGGTCTCATCGCCACCAAGCCAGAGCCTCCCTTGGATTCTGCGCGGCGACTGCTCAAACGCCTCCTGATGTCGATGGAAGTCCTTACCGCTGCTGGCAATCTGGAGATGCTCGCCGGAGAAGGCACCGGTACGATCAATGACCCGGCCGTAAGCCATCTCTTGTTTGGCTCACAGGGCCGTCTCGGGATTATTCTCCGTGTTCGCCTGCGACGCGTGATGCCGCCGGACACCGAGTCCGCGCAGTTGCCGGAGAATCACGAAACCACGCTCTCGGTTTCGACAGGCCAACCTGCATTGAAATGGTCTCAATTGCAGGCACTGCTCGATCCCGGGGGACTCTTTGCCTGGAGGGCCGACCATTAGGTCGTGAAACGATGCAGTGGTCGAAACGCAAGACGCTCCTTACTGTCATTCTTCTGGCCGTTTTGGCTGGGACTCTGGCTGTGTTGCTGGTGCCGCGCTCTTTCGTTAATGACCGTGCACGGCTTGCCGTCGCGGCCTATTTGCAGCGCCGTTTGGGGCCAGAGGCAGCTGTCGAACGCGTCGATGTTGGTTGGGGAAGTATTCGTTTCTCCGGCGTGTCGCTGCCATTGGGCAAAGGCAGCCATCTCGAGATTGATGAGGCCAGCGCGAGCATCAATGTGCTGCGGGCCGCCATGTCGCCGAGCAGGCCCGAACGTTCCCTTCGGCGGATAACTTGCCAACGCCCCCAACTGTTTCTCACAATCAGCCGGGACACCGGTAAGACAGACACGACAGGAACGATTCTTCCGACCTTGACGATGCCTGCCGGGCTCTATTCAGCCCTCGGTCGACTCGATAGTCTGTGTCGCATCTCGTTTCGCGATGCGGATATTCATGTCATCGAGCTTGGCGACACTCTGACAGTTGTCTCGAACCTTCGCGGCACGGTCTTTCACGATGCCGCCTGGTCGATCCGCCTCAAAGCCCAAGGCGGTTTCCTCAGGCAGGAGCCTGGAACGCTACAATTGACCGCGGTTGCGAATACCGACAAGCACCGCCTTGGTGCCGTGATGCAGCTTTCTTTCCGCGAACAGCAGATTGCCTCACTTCTGGCACTGCCTGACAGCTTCCGGATCCGAGGCGGGAAGGGCTTGGCTCGGGTGCGCTTCCTGGCCGACAGCTCGACGGCTCGAATCTCCGGCGATGCCGATGTGGCTGACCTGCATGTAGAGATCCCCGGCTACGGAGGTGTTGATCTTTCGAGATCCCAGCTTAGTCTTTCAGGCGATACTCTTCTGCTTTCGCATCTCGAAGGGGTCTCACGCGAGTGCACCGTAAAGGCAAACGGCCATGTGGTCTTGCGCCGCGGTTCTGCGTGGAACATCACTGGCGAGATCCGATCTTTGAAAGGTAAGAACTTCGCGGACATACTGTTCGGAAATCCGGCCAGTGCAGCCGGAGAACTCCGCGCGACACTGGCTGTCCGCGGGCCTCTCTTGGAGCCCGAAATTGATGCCGAACTCACAGGCGACACGCTGCGTCTTGGCCCTCTAACGCTCCGGGAACTCCGGGCAAGAGCGTCGTTGTCTCGCTCGACGATTCGACTGGAACAACTCGCAGCCCACACCGTTGTCGGAGACCTCTCCATGAAAGGCGAGGTCGCGGCTCACCGTCGTGGTTTTCCGCTCTCGGCGACGGGCAGCCTGCGCTTGGCTCTTGAGCATGAGCCACCGGGTTTCCATCAAGTATCGGGTGTCACGATTGATCTCAGCGGAACTTTGAGGCACCCGAGCGCCTTCCTGACATTCTCGGACAGCTCAGGCAACTCACTGGTGGCAGGCTCGATTCAACTTGAAGACGGGACATGGAGGTTCGCGACCGGTGAGGGCGTGACCGGGCCGCCTCTCCGAGTTGATATCGCTGCGTTTGGCGCAGAGGTCACGGCCAAAATCCGTCATGCCGAGCAACTTCGTGCCGTGCTTGCTCCGTCAGCTTGGCGGGATTGCCTTGAGTACATGCGTGATGTGAGTGTCGATTTCAGAGGACAGGATCTCTCAGGCAGCTTCACGCTCAACGCGGCTCCGGATACCACGAAACGGCTCCCGGGTGCTTTCTCTCAGGTTCGGAGAGCGACCGTGCGGGGAAGTTATGTTCATCCCCGCGAGGGTCCGCTGGTACTCTTGGGAGGATGGGAAGTTGAGGCGACGAAGGACTTCGCCGGAACATTTGACCTCGCACTCTCACCGGATACCGTCGAATTCCACGAGGTGCGCATCGCCGATTTCGCAACTCTGACCGGTACTCTGTGGCCAACGCACTCCACGGCGGACCTTGATCTCGAAATTCACGGCGTGCCGCTGGATCTACTCCCGGTTCGCCTGCCGGTGTTGGAGAAAGCCCGCGTACGCGGTATCGTCACCGGCCACGCACGCGCGTCGGGATCCATGGGTGCCCTCACATGGACAGCCGACCTCAGTCTCGTGAGCGGCGAAGCATTCGATGTCAAAGGCTACTGGAGTACCATCGTACTGACGGGACTCGGAGCGCGTTGTGATGTCACCCACTTCGTATTCGGACGCGACATCGGACGCATCTTCTCTGCCACGGGCTGTGTGGATCTGCAAGCAGATTCAGTCGAGCTCGTCGCCTCCAGCGGTGAACGGATTGCTGATGAGGTCTTGCGAGGCGTGACGGGCCACGGAGGATGGCTCGACGGTACGCTGGATGCCCGTGCCGTCATCAGCGGTCGTTTGTCGGCTCCGTCTGTTCGGGCTGTCATCTCGGTCTCTCGCGGACACGTTCTTAAGGATATTTCGTTTGATACATTGACAGCGGTTGTGGCTTGGGATTTCGATGACGAAGGCCGAAGACAGATTCGCGTGTCGAACGCTCGAATGGAGAGATTCGGGCGCTACTATCTGGCGGGCCATCTGGTTACAAATCCCTGCCCGGGAGGTCGGCTCGCAGGCGAGGTCACGGGACACGGTCAGTTCCTTTGCATCGTCGACGAGCTCGCCGGCACTTTCCATACGCGAAAGGGACACGGGTCTCTCGAAGCGCGACTCGGGGGGACCTGGGATCACCCTCGTTTTCTCGGAGCGGAGCTCTCGCAGGTGGATGGGGAGTTCACCTTCACGGATTTGACGCCTGCTTCCATCACAATGGATCTGACCGTGCGCCTTTCTCCCAGTGGAGTTCTCGAGCATGGCCGCGTGGACCTTCGAGCGGGTTCCCGTCGTCTGACGGTCCGCACAATCAGGGATCCATCAAGGGAAGGATTGGCGGATCTCACGCCGATACTCGTCGAAAGCCCCGCCTTGGACTTGGGCATCATTGAAATCGCAAGCGGCCCTGACGGTATGCCGATGCGCTTCCCCGGGATTATGGAGGCCGATTGGGCAGGCGATTTCACTTTCGGACTCCCAGATGGTCGTTCTCTGACGCTGTCTCAGGAAAACGATCACTTGCTCATTCAGGGCGATGTGGCGATTCGAGACGCGACCGTCACCTATCCCTTCATCGAGGGGAGTGGGAGAACGACCAAATTCACGCGCTGGCTCCTGTGCCAGCTCAAGCGCGCTCGCTGGGACTTGCGAATCGTCCCCGAGGAGGGAAATCACTACTATGCCGAATTCACCGGCCTGAAAGATTCCGACATCTTCGCTGATTGGCGAGATTCGCCACTGTGGCGGAACTTCGCCGACCTCGTGGATCGTCTCGAAGTGGATGCCGAGATCAATCCCACGGAGCGAGGCGTTCTCCTGGAAGGTACCATCGAAGAGAAGACTTTTCACGGAGTGGGACGGGTCACTTCAACGAGAGGACGGGTTGACTACCTGGATCAGACCTTTCGTGTTGACGAAGTTGTCGCCGAGTTCGACGCGTCCGACCCCAGACCTGTTATGCGAGGAAGCGCCGAGACGACGGGGCAAGACAGCTTGGGACGCCGCGTCCCCGTCTACCTGACCCTCTATGCCATTGACCGTGAAACGGGCATTCGAGCCAAGGAAGGCCGACTCGATGAACTCTCGGTAGTCCTGGAGGGCGAAGTCGAGTCGAGCCCCGAGGAAGTCCTCGCCCTGCTGGGCTATTCAATCGACGATGTCGGGAACCAAGCGTGGCGAATGGGCCAAGCAATCGTGGAACGAGCCTTCAGATCATGGCTGCTTCGGCCCGTCGAACGGCGACTGGGACGGTGGACAGGCCTTGATGTGCTGTCCGTCACGCCCACATTGCGAAGTCGCTATGCGTCGAGACGAACCGGCAACGGTGCCGCAAACGATACTCTCGCCGAAGCATCCGGCGCACGGTACTTCACCGGGTCGCAGCTCACCGTGGGCAAATTCCTGACTCACGACTTGTTCTTCTCTTACACCGGGGAACTGGCCGAGGGAGACGAAGTCGGTCTGGAAGGGAAACGCCTCGGCTTTGTTCATCTCTGGACCATGGAATATCGCATGCGCCCCATCTCTCGCGATCTGGTCGTCGATTTCTCCATTGAATATGATAACTTGGAGCGAAGGCGCGATGAGTCCGTCTCGCTGAAGTACACCTTCGCGCTTCAACCATGATGACTCGTACTTCTCGATTTAGACAAGATTTCTGTGGGCAGCTCTCATGAATCGAACGCGTTTTGCAGTCCTTCTCTGTTTACTCGTCGCCGCATCGGCTGGAGCGGTGACGGCGCCGAAGCTGCGCATTCTCGGTATCTCCATCGAGGGGAACGAGACCACAGATCCCGGGCTCGTTCGTGCCTACTCAGGCTTGGCCGTTGGCAAGGAAATCAGTGGCGACGACATCCAGGGTGCGATTCGTCAGCTCTGGCTGCTCGATCTGTTCTCAGACATCCAGATTCTGGAGGACCGTGAAGTCGCCGAAGGAGTTTATCTGACCATCCGGGTCGAAGAGTATCCCCGGCTGGAGAAGGTGGAGATTTCGGGAAACCGAAAGCTCAAAGGGGATGACCTCGACGCCGTGATTGCCCTCACCCCCGGCCAAGTCTTGCATCCCAGAGACATCGTGCGGCTGGTCAACCGCTTGAAAGCAAAATACGCCTCGAAAGGCTATCTCTTGGCGACCGTTGACACCGAAACCTACGCGTCGACGACGACAGGGAGGCAGGTCGTCGACATTAGGATTAAGGAGGGGAAGAGGGTTAAGATCAAGAGAATCGAGTTCGAGGGAAACACGGCATTCTCCGACAAGACTCTGCGAAAGCGCCTCAAAAAGACCCGCAGAAAAACGCTCTTTCGTGGCGGTGAATTCAATGAGGAACTGTTTCGCGAGGATTTGAAGGCCGTCGGCGACTTCTATCGTGCAGCGGGACATCGAGATTTTGAGGTTGTCTCCGATAGCATCAGCTACACACCCAATCTGCGCCGCATGATCGTAACGATTACGGTGCGGGAAGGTCCAGTCTACTATTACGGCAACATCACATGGTCAGGGAATAAGCTCTTCACGGAAGAGGCTCTCCGGGATAAGTTGCAGGTCGCACAAGGTGACCGCTACAACGAAAAGAAGTTCCAGGAAGGCCTGCAGGACATCGGGGCCATGTACTATGATCGCGGCTACATCTACGCGGGTATCGTTCCGGCGGAAACACCCCGCGGTCTTGATACCGTGGATGTCCATCTTGTTGCGGCCGAGGGAAATGAGTTCAAGGTCCGCCAGATATTCATCGAGGGAAATACCAAGACAAAGGAAAAAATCATCCGCCGCGAGCTCGTGCTTTTTCCCGGAGAGACTTTCGATGTTTCCCGTCTCCGGCGCTCCATACGCGAAGTGACAATTCTCAATTATTTCTCGAACATCGTGCCGGATATCGTCCCCGTCTCCGAAAACGAGGTCGACCTCTACATCAAGGTCGAGGAGAAATCGACCGACCAGGCGATGGTTTCGGCGGGCTACTCACAGCGCGACGGTTTCATCGGAACCGTCGGATTTCAGATGAACAATCTCCTCGGCAATGGCCACCAATTCTCACTGGACTGGAACTTCGGCAAGGTCTATCGGTCCTTCTCGATTTCTTTCACCGAGCCTTGGCTCTTCGACACGCGGACTCTCGTCGGCCTGTCCTTCTTTGACACGCATCGCGGCGGCAGTTATTACGGCTTCGACGAAGACATCATCGGTGGCACTCTGCGTCTGGGGCGACGCGTGAAATGGCCGGATGATTACTTCCGTCTCGACTATATCTATCGGCTCGATCGCACCGAGTATTCCAATTTCACCGAAAGTTTCCGTGCTACGAACCCTCGATCCCTTGTAGAAAACAAACCCCGGATCTCGTCAAGCCTGACGCAGATTATCACGCGAGACAGCCGGGACGACCCGGAGTTTCCGACCAGCGGATCGGTCAATGTTCTCCGGGCAGAACTGACGGGCGGACCGCTCGTCGGCGATGACCAGTTTGTTAAAGCGGATATTTCATCGAAATGGTACATGCCGTTGCCGGCTGGCTTTGTGCTCGTTGCGTTGACAGAGGCAGGAGCGCTCGACGGATTCACAAGTGATCCACGAGACATACCCTACTTCGATTACTACTTTATGGGTGGAAGTGGGCTCTCGCTCGGAACAAGTCTGCGCGGTTATGACGAGCGGGGGGTAGGCCCTCAATCCGGTGGCTATGCCGTGGGCGGCAAGACGCTTTTCAAACAGAGCTTCGAATTGCGCTTCCCTGTCATGCGGAATCCGACCCTGTTCCTGCTCGGATTCGCCGAAGCTGGAAATGTCTGGTACAGTTTCGAGGAGACGAACCCGACCGATCTCAAGCGATCCGTCGGGCTCGGCATCCGCCTCTTCATGCCATTTGTCGGGATGATCGGCCTCGACTACGGCCTCGGACTCGATTACGAAGATGCCCGCGGTCTGCGCACCACGAATTGGGAGCCACACTTCCAGTTCGGTCGCACCTTCTGATAACCGCCTTTCGTGCGCGCAGAACGCTTCTCAGAGAATACAATCTCACTGCAATAGCCAAAATGGAGTCAACTATGAAGCGGTACTTGTTGGCCCTCATCATTCTGGCCGTCCTGCCTGGCACCCTGTCTCCACTCTGGGCGCGTGACCTCAGGCTTGGGTACATTGATTCCGAAAGAATCCTGTCAGAGTTCGCGGATTCCAAAGCCGCTCAGGACAAACTGGCCGAAGAGAATCGAGAATGGGAGACGCAGGCCGGCAGCATGCGCCAGCAGATTGAAGACATGGAAGCCGAGTTGGAACAGCAGTCGCTGCTGCTCTCCGATGAAAAAAAGGCCGAGAAGTATGAAGAGTTGCAGGCCCTTTATCTCAGATTCCAGCAGTTCCAGCAGGAAATCTGGGGTCAGAATGGCAGACTCTTCCAGCGGAATCTCGAACTGACTCGTCCCGTCGTGGAGAAAATCAATGCCGCCATCGCCGAAATTGGAGATGAGGAAGGCTACGATTTCATCTTCGATGCGTCCCAGGGAAATGTCGTCCACGCCAAAGAAGAATTCGACCTCACAGACCGTGTTCTTGAGGTCCTGGGCAAGGAGTGATTCGTGCCGGTCAAACTCACCGTGGCAGAACTGGCGAAACTCGTCGGCGGAAAGGTCGTCGGTGATCCCGATTGCGTAATCGACGGCGTGGGCAGAATCGAGACCGCACGCCCCAGCGAAGTGACCTTCTTGGCGAATCCGCGCTATACACCGCATCTCGCGCGATCAAAGGCTGGCGCGGTTCTGGTTTCGCCGGGGACCAAGGTGGTTGGACCAACCCTCGTCGAAGTCGAGAACCCCTATTTGGCCTTTCTGACTGTGCTCAGCCGCTTCTATCCCCAGGAACTCTGGGTGGAATCCGGGATTCACCCGACCGCCGTCCTGGAAGCAGGCGTGGAACTGGGATCCGAAGTCGCCATTGGAGCGTTCTGCTTCATTGGCCGTGCGACTCAAATCGGCGCTCGAACCGTTCTCTTCCCTCATGTCGTGGTCGGGCCGGAATGTCGCATCGGCGATGATTGCCGAATCCACTCGCGCACCACGATTCGCGAGCGCGTGCGCATCGGTAACCGAGTCGTGATTCAACCGGGTGCGGTGATAGGGGCCGATGGCTTTGGGTTCGTCCCGGACACCGGCGAGTACCGGAAAATTCCCCAAGTCGGGACGGTCGTGATCGAGGACGATGTCGAGATCGGAGCCAACACGACAATCGACCGAGCGACGATGGAAGAAACCCTTGTCGGTGCGGGCACAAAGCTGGACAACCTCATCCAGGTGGCACACAATGTTGTCATCGGCAAAAACTGTGTCATCGCGGCTCAAACGGGAATCTCGGGCAGTACACGCATCGGCAGTGATGTCCGCGTTGGTGGTCAGGTGGGTTTCGCTGGACATATTTCTGTCGGTGACGGAGCGCAAGTGGGAGCCAAGTCCGGCGTTGGTCGAAACATTCCGTCGGGCGCAGTGTTCTCCGGCCATTATGCACGGCCGCACAGTCTTTGGCGGCGCATCGAGGTCTGCCTCGCTCGCTTGCCCGACCTCTTCCGGCGTGTACGCGCGCTCGAATCCCGACAGAAACAAGCCGTGACTTCATCGGAGAAGAAGGAATGACAGGGACGAAACAGACGACAATCGCGAGGCCCGTGTCTGTGAGCGGAATCGGATTGCATACCGGAGATGCCTGCGAGGTGACTTTCCGACCCGCAGAGATCGGTACCGGAATTCGGTTCGTGCGAACAGACCTGCCGGACGAGCCGGTGATCCCGGCGCTGGTCAGCGGCGTTGTCAGCGTGGATCGCGAGACGACTCTGGGCAATGAACGCGCTCAGATTCGATCGGTCGAGCATGTTCTGGCCGCCGTCGGAGGTCTGGGAATTGACAACCTCATTATCGAGGCGAACGCCGACGAATTTCCCGCCCTGGATGGAAGTGCCAAAGGCTATGTTGAGGCCCTGCTCGATGCCGAGCTGGTCGAGCAGGATGCGCCACGCGAATATTTGGCGGTCGAAAAGACCCTGATGTACCACAACGAGGAGCAGGGCGTCGATCTCGTGATTGTTCCCTCCGACGAGTTTCGCGTGACCTACATGATCGATTATCTGGACAAACCTCTGGGCACGCAGTACACATCCCTGTACTCCATGGAAGAGTTCATCCACGATTTCGCACCCGCCCGCACCTTCTGTCTGCTCTCGGAAGCCGAACATCTGAAGGCCGACGGCCTTATCCAAGGTGGCAGTCTCGATAATGCAGTGGTCTTCGCTGATCGCAAACTCGAGGGAGCCGAGCGCAGACGGTTCGCTGAGCTGTTCCACTTGAGAGACGAAGACCTTGTCACGGATAAGGGGACACTGGGCAACCGGCCAGTGCGCTTTCCGAATGAAGCCGTGAGACACAAGGTCGTGGATCTCATAGGCGATCTTGCGCTCGTTGGTTTGCCCTTGAAAGGTCACGTCTTGGCGGCTCGAGCGGGCCATGCCGCGCACATTGAACTGGCACGCCTGCTGCGAAAGGAATACGAGACAACCCTCATCACTCGCAAGTACGGCAGCAGGGCCGGGACGGGTTATGTTTTCGATTCTCAGGCCATCGAACGCCTGATACCCCACCGCTATCCGATGCTCCTGGTCGATAGAATCCTCGAGCTGACTCCCGGTGAGAAGGTGCTGGGCCTGAAGAATGTGACACGAAACGAACCGTTCTTCGACGGCCACTTCCCGAATCATTCGATTATGCCGGGAGTTCTCATCATTGAAGCGATGGGTCAGACCGGCGGAGTATTGCTTCTGAACTCTGTCAAGGATCCGGAGAAGAAGATGGTCTACTTCACCGGCCTCGATAATGTGCGCTTCCGCAAACCCGTTCTCCCGGGTGACCAGGTTTATTTTGGTGTCGAGATGCTGATGTTTCGCCGGGGCGTGTGCAAGATGCATGGAGAAGCCCGTGTTGAAGATGTTGTCGTGGCGGAAGCCGACATGTCTGCGGTCGTCCTGGATCGCTAACCGCAACTTTCCTTTTTTTGCCAATGCCTGAAATTCATCCAACAGCTATCATTGACCCGAGAGCCTCGATTGCGGACGATGTCCAAATCGAGGCCTACACCATCATAGAAGATGATGTCGTTATCAATTCGGGATGCAGGATCGCCAGCTGTGTCCGCATCAAAGCGGGCACACGCCTGGGCAACGGGGTCATAATCGCTCACGGCGCGGTTCTCGGCTCTCATCCACAGGATCTGAAATTCAAGGGTGAGAGTACCTATTTGCACGTCGGAGATCGAACGAGCATCCGCGAATTCTGCACCCTGAATCGTGGCACGGGTGAGGGTGGACAGACACGCGTGGGCAAGGATTGCATGCTCATGACCTACGTGCATGTCGCTCATGACTGTATCCTCGGAGACAATATCATTCTCGCCAATGCGGTAAATATGGCGGGCCATGTAACCATTGAAGACTTTGCCGTGGTCGGAGGAGTCGTCCCGATTCATCAGTTCGTCCGGATTGGCTGTCATTCGATGATCGGTGGCGGTTTTCGTGTGCCGCAGGATGTGCCACCGTATATTCTGGCCGCAAGCGAGCCGTTGGTCTTCAACGGATTGAATTCCGTCGGCCTCAGACGGCGCGGCTTCTCGAGTGAAACTCGCAGTGCCTTGCGAAGAGCCTACCGACTTCTCTACCGCTGCGGACTGACGATACCGCAGGCTCTCGAACGCATTGAAGCAGAGTGCGAGCAAACACCGGAAGTCAGGCATGTGGTCGATTTCATTCGAGGAAGTAAGCGAGGCATCATCTCGGGGCCGCACCGCTATCGCCGCCGGATGGAGCCCGAGACTAACTCGTAGCTGAGGGACAAGTCTCTCATCTTGTCAATGCATCTTGGAAAATGATATGTCGATAGAGATCCGTCAAGAAACTGCTCAGGACGGTGACATCCTGATGGCGCGCGATGCGTCACTCCTCGAACAAGCTGCACATCGCCAGGTGGGACCCGTTCTGAGGTTCTATCAGTGGATTTGTCCCACAATCTCTCTGGGCTTTCACCAGCGCGAGTCAGTTCTCGACGAGGACGCATTGACACGCGAACGGATTCCGTGGGTGCGCAGACCGACCGGAGGAGCTGCCGTGCTTCACAGTGACGAACTGACCTATTGTCTGGTGCTGCCCGCGGAGCATCCCTTCCAGAAGGATAAATCAGCGCTGAAACACACCGGCAACGCGCTTGCAAGAGGACTTCAAGCTCTGGGTGTTTCCGCTGAGGTTGTCGAGCGGGGCTATCCTCTGGAAAAACTCCCCGACCGCACCTCCTGCTTCGTTCGTTCCTCACGCTGGGAAGTGTGCGTCCGGGGAAAAAAGATCGTCGGGAGTGCGCAACGGTTTCTTAACGGAGCTCTGCTTCAGCACGGCTCGATACTCTGTGGGCTGGATCACCTTCGTCTGACTTCTCTCCTGAGACTGCCGTCAGAACAGGTGCGACAAGAGCTCCACTCGCGCCTGTGTGCCGCCAGCACATCGATTCGCGAGGAACTCAGCGTCCCGTTCGACATGATGCTCCTGAGACAGCATCTGGCGCAGGCCTTCAAACAGGAATTTTCGGTCGCCTCACATGAACCGATGCGCAGCGTCGCTCGGATCCCCGACGCGAAGGAAATCGCATGAGAGCAACGCGACTGGTCTTGCTCGGAGCGACAGGGTCCATTGGAAGCAGCACACTCGACATTGTCCGGTCGCTGCCGGGCCGGTTCAAGTTGCGAGGACTCTCGACGCACCGGCGTGTGACTCGCTTGGTTTCTCTCGCGCGGGAGTTCAAACCGGAGGCGGTTGCCGTCGCCGATACATCGGCGGTCGAGGAAGCAAAGTCGAGTCTCTTCGGGACCGGCATTAGAGTACTCGGTGGGGAAGACGGCTTGCGCCGATTGGCCGCGTGGGAGGAGACGGACCGGGTCGTCAACGCAATTGTCGGCGCCGCAGGAATCAGCCCGACCTTTGCGGCAATCGAAGCGGGCACGAGCGTCGCCATCGCCAACAAAGAGACTCTCGTCGCAGCCGGACCATTGGTTCTGGGCGCAGCGCTGAAGAAGCAAGTCCCGATCCTGCCCATCGACTCCGAACACAGCGCGATTTGGCAATGCCTTCAGGGAGAGAGCGTTGCGTCCATTCGGACGATCTGGCTCACAACCTCGGGGGGTCCGTTGCTGGATCTCCCAGACGATGAGTTGGCACGAGTGACGCCGGAAAAAGCGTTGGCGCATCCGACTTGGACAATGGGGCCGAAGATCACGATTGACTCCGCTACCTTGATGAACAAAGGATTGGAGGTCATCGAGGCGCAGCGTCTGTTTTCCGTGGAGCCGCAGCAAATAAGTGTCATCGTCCATCGCCAGTCCGTGATTCACTCGATGGTCGAATTCACCGACGGCTCCTTCAAAGCGCAGCTTTCCGTGCCGGACATGCGATTGCCGATTCTATATGCTCTTGGCTATCCGGAGCGGCTCGATTCGTCGCTCGTTCCGACAAACCTCGCCGAAGTCAGCCCGCTGACTTTCGAAAAAGTGCCGGAAGGCAAGTTTCCGGCCCTTCAATTGGCTTACACGGCTTTACAGAAAGGTGGCACGGCGCCGGCAGCACTGTCCGCAGCCGACGAGGTTGCGGTCGCAGGGTTTTTGAATACACGAATTACTTTTCGCGAAATCAGCGAAATTCTTACGGCAGTACTCGAGCAGTGGCCCGACGAGCTGCTGCATTCTGTGGAGACAGTGCTCGCCGCTGACAAGCGCGCTCGGCAAATGGCTGCCGAGGAAGTGAAGAGGCGTAGCAAAGACACCATCCCGTCACCATGATAGTAACCCTTCTCGCTTTTATTGTTGTCGCCGGTGTCATAATTCTCGTGCATGAGACCGGCCATTTCATCGCTGCCCGGCTGGCCGGGATGCGTGTGGAGCGCTTCTCCATCGGTTTTCCTCCACGCCTTGCCAGCAAAAAGATCGGCAAGACGGAATTCGTTCTCTCTTGGATTCCTCTGGGTGGTTATGTCAAGATTGCCGGAATGGTCGACGAATCGCTCGACCAGACCACGATTACCGGTGCCCCCGACGAATTCATGTCCAAAAATCCCGTCCAGAAGATCTTTGTCCTGAGTGCCGGCGTTCTGATGAATTATCTCGTGGCCGGTCTCATCGTAACAGCACTGACTCTGGCCGTGGGGATCGCCCAAATCGGCGAGCCGATTATTGGCGAGGTGACGCAAGGAATGCCCGCCGAAGCGGCCGGTCTCCAGGAGGGGGACCGGATCCTCGGTGTTGGGGACAGTACCGTCTCGGACTGGGATGATGTGGTGACTCTCATCTCGTCGGCGTCGGATACGGTTCACCTTACTATGGGACGCGACGATTCGACCTGGACGGTCGCCGTTGCTACGGTTTCACATACGGATGGCGGACAGACGCGTCGTGTCATCGGCATCGTCTCTCATGTGTCGTTCCGCGAAGCATCCGTCGGTGAGAGCTTGGGACAGGGAATTCGGTTCTGTTACGGAACGACGCGCCTTATCCTGCAGTTCCTCGGGCAACTCCTTGTCGGTGAAGCGAGTATCCGCGATCTTGGTGGACCGGTAAGCATCGCAAAATTCTCCGGCGAAAGTGCGCGTCAAGGCCTGGCCACTTTTCTCTTCTTCCTGGCTTTCGTGAGCGTGTCCATTGGGTTTCTGAATATTCTGCCGTTCCCTGTTCTGGACGGAGGCCACATCGTTTATGTTCTGATCGAGACCATCATTCGCCGACCGATCTCGACCAAAGTCAAACTCGTGGTCCAACAAGTGGGAATGGTGCTGCTTATTCTCCTGATTCTGGTGGTTTCATATCATGATATTATGCGCCTCGTGGGGCGATAGCCCGAAACGCAAGCGACGTGCCTTCCGCGTCGCGCCTGGGACACTCGGTGCGGTCCTGACCATCTCGATACATCTTCTGGGTGTCCTGTTGGGATTCAGAGCAGGTTTCGCCACGGAGATGGAGCATGCTCGCAAGCAGATGGCCAGGAATCAGGCAGCGATGGATCACTTCATCCGCGGCACCATCGCCGACAAGATGGAAGATTACTATCGAGCGATCTTTGAATATCAGGAAGCTCTCGAGGCGGACCCCGATTCCCCGTTTCTCTATGTTGCGTTAGCCCAGGATTATGTCCTCCTGAACAAAGTCCCCCAGGCGCTGAGTCTTCTCGGCAAGGCGCTCGAGATAGAGCCCAACTACAAGCCCGCGCTGGAACTCCACGCGGGACTCCTGTTCGACACGATCAAGTGGCCTGAAGCACTTATCCTCTATGAGCGTCTGGCGAGAATTGACACGACCGAACCGGAGTACATGCTCCAGCTCCTGCAACTCTATCTGCGCGCAGGCGATTTCAACCGCGCCGATATTGCGTACAATAAACTGGTGGCGATCAAAGGCGAGTCGGAGCAGCTTCTCCTGCAGGTGGCCACTGTGTTGCTCATGAGCGACAGCACCCAACGCGCTCTCCCGTATCTTCAGCGACTCGCTCAGATCGATACAACGGATGCCGCCGTCACCTACTCCTTGGCGACGCTCTATCTTCAGACAGGAGACACCGCTCGCGCGCAGGAGGAGTTTGAACGCGCCGCTGCCTTGCGTCCGGATGTCGCCCGCTATTGGGTGGGACTGGCTGTGTTCCAAATAGACAAGAATGACTACGCGACCGCGTGTCATACCCTCCAGAAAGCGGTCGAGATCGTGCCGGAGGATGCCGATCTCTGGAATCTCCTTGGCACCTGTCAGAATCGTGAGGGCGAAACGGAAGAGGCGATTTTGTCCCTGCAAGAGGCCCTGAGGCTCGACTCCACGACCTACTCGTCACTGGGCGTCCTCGCGCTAATCTATGACCAGATGGACAGCGTCGAGAAAGTCATTGAACTCTACGAGCGCGCGATCGAGCTTTCTGACAGCGCCGCCGTCTTCCTGAACAACTATGCATACACCCTCGCTGAGCGCGGAATGGACCTGCAGCATGCCAAGGCGATGGCGGAGAGAGCTTGCGCTGCCGAACCGGAGAATGCCTCTTATCTCGACACAATGGGATGGATATATTTCAGACTGGGGAACCACAAGTCAGCCATTCGTTGGCTGCGCAAAGCGCTGAAATTCGACCCCGACAGTTCTCCTGTCTTGGAACATCTGGGCGATGTCTACATGGATCGTGGCTCGAAATCCAAAGCCCGCAAATACTACCGCAAGGCACTGAAATTCGATCCCGGGAATGAGGCCGTGAGGCAGAAGCTTGATTCATAGAATCCTCGGCATCACCACGGCGCTCTTCCTGCTGACAGGTTGCGCAAGCCGTGTCGTCCTCAGGGCACCCCAGGGTGGGCGCTGGAGTCCGGAGCAGATACTCCGTTTGCATCTCGACCGCTCGGTAGCTTGGGAATCACTCTTCGCAACCTTGAGCGTGACTTTGCAGGTGGAGGACGACTCCTACAGTGCATCCGGGAGTTTTCAGTATCTCTCCGGCGAGCGCATGGGCTTTCAGTTTCGTCGGCCGTACCGGTTTGTCTTGGGAGATTTGTTCCTGACCCCGACCGAGTTCATCTATTGGGCACCTTTTTCCTCGCCTCAAGTCATCACGAATCTTGACACGCTGCATGTGGCCAGACTCTTTCCGCTCGACCTGCCTGATTGGGATTTGCGCGATATCATGCCCTTTCCTCTGGGATCGCGCAGTGGAGGCTTTCAACTGGACACGGCAGTGGCTTCCAGTGATATGTACATTCTATCCGGCCACAGCGGAGGCGCCGCTCACCGCTTGGTCGCATCGGCTCGCCGAGCTGAAATCCTGCGCGAAAAAGTCGAGAGAGACGGTCGCGAAGTCCTGATCAAAACCTTTCGAAAGTACGAAGTGCACGACGGATGGTTGGTGCCGGTCGAGGTGACATGCTCAACCGAAGATGCTCGCGTCTGCCTGACTTGGAAAATAAAGAAGCCTGTCTTGAGAGCCATGCCACGCGGCTCGCAGCGGTCGGGCTAAATCGACTCCAATAACTCTGCTGACAAAATCATGAGTGAAACTCCAAAGCTCTCGGTCGTCGTTCCTCTTTACAACGAGGACGAGTCTCTGCGCGAGCTCCATGCACTTATTGCCGAAGTCTGTGAGAAACACAATCTCTCCAGAGAGATTCTGTTCATGGACGATGGTTCCACGGACGCATCCCTGAAAGTACTCAAGGAACTCAGCGACACCGATCCGACCGTCCGAGTGCTCTCGTTTCTGAAGAACAATGGCAAGTCCGCGGCGCTTCAAACAGCCTTCCGGCACACTCGCGGAGCGTTCGTCGTCACTCTGGACGCTGACCTGCAAGATGACCCGCGCGAGATACCGGCCCTTCTGGCAAAGCTGGATGAAGGCTATGATCTCGTCTCCGGCTGGAAGCGGAAGCGTTACGATCCGATATCGAAGACAATTCCCTCGAAATTCTTCAACTTCGTCACGGGATTGCTATCGGGAATTCACCTCCATGATTTCAACTGTGGCCTGAAGGCCTATCGTCAGGAAGTCGTCAAGGATCTCAATATCTACGGAGAGTTGCACCGGTTTGTTCCGGTGCTCGCTTTCAAACAGGGATTTCGCGTCAGCGAGATCCCCGTCCAACACCACCGGCGTAAGTACGGCCGCACGAAGTTCGGCATCAAACGATTCTTGAGCGGATTCCTCGATTTGATCACAGTTCTATACATCACCGGCTTCATTCGCAATCCGTTGCACCTGTTCGGATCCGCGGGTCTCATAGCCATCGTTCTCGGTTTGGCGATCAACATCTATCTCGTGATCGGATGGCTGCAGCGGATTTGGATCGGAAATCGACCTCTGCTTTTCCTCGGCGTGTTGCTCATCGTCGTGGGCGTGCAGTTCTTCTCCTTTGGCCTCCTGGCGGAAATGATGACGCAGAAGGATGAAAAGATCCGGGAATACGGCTTGAAGTTCGACAGTGAAACGGAGTCAGCGGAGCCTCGCTCCACGACTTCGCACCAAGGATAGTCATGCGCCGACGACCAAGCTACCACGCCATCGGAACCTTCAAGGGATTGCTTTTCCTCGGAGCCGTGGTTCTCATCATCTCTGTGCTCGTCTACACACAGGTTCTGATCGAACAACTGCGTGCCAGCACTCGGCGATCTTTGGCACTAACCGTCCAGCGGTACCGGGAGTTCATTAGCAGCGAAAATGAGCTGCTGACAGACATCGCGTTGCAGCAGATTCAAGAAGTGGATTTCCCCATCGTCGTCACCGATTCGAAAGGTCATCCCAAGAACTGGAAGAATGTCGGAGTCGCCTCCGGCGATACATCCGCGGAAGCGACCGCGAGACTTAAGCGGCTCGTCGCCATCATGGATCGCGGTGGAAACGAACCCATGAGCATCGAAGTGGCGCGCGGGCAAGTCGATTGGTTTCATTACGGAGATTCTGCGGTCATCCGGCAGCTCCGCTGGCTCCCTTGGATTGAGATCGCGGCAGCCGCTCTCTTCATCGTGGTCGGCTACACCGGGTTTCGAAACATCCAACGAAGCGAGGAGCGAATGGTCTGGGTGGGACTGGCCAAGGAAACCGCCCATCAGCTCGGCACGCCCCTGACCTCTATGTTGGGGTGGCTCGAGCTGCTGCGTGCCGAAGGGAATCAGTCCCGCGCACTGGAAGAGATGACGCGCGACATCCGCAGGCTCGAGAAAGTGACGGCGCGCTTCTCGCAAATCGGTTCCACCGAGACTCTGTCGCCGCATCCAATCACCGATACAATCAGCGAAACAGCGGACTACTTCCGATCCCGCCTCCCTCAGTCAGGTCGACCGATCGAAATCGTCGAGGAGATGGACTCCAGTCCACTTGTTCCTGTGAACCGGCAGCTGTTCGGTTGGGTCCTCGAGAATCTTCTTAAGAACAGTCTTGATGCTCTCGGGGAAACCGGAGGAAAAATCACAATCGCGTCTTTCACGCGGGGGAACAGCGTCATCGTCGATGTCAGCGACAACGGACGAGGCATCGAACCTCGAGATCGAAAGCATATTTTCAGGCCGGGTTTCTCGACAAAAACGAGAGGATGGGGCCTGGGGCTGTCTCTGGCACGCCGCATTATCGAAGAATACCACGGCGGCCGTCTCTACCTGAAGGATTCGGTGCCGGGACAGGGAACAACGATGCGCATTGTCCTGCGAGGCTCTGCCAATGTCACCTGACCCGAAATCCCGATGGTCCGTCGTCTACAGAATCGGACTGCTTCTTTCACTGGCTGTGCTGATTCTGGTTCTGGAAGCGGTCAGTTTGCTCTTCGTCGGTGAGGCACCGAGCAGCCAATCGTCCGGCCCGGTGAGTGTGACCATCGTTCCGGGCGTCAGTGTCGCGGAAATAGGGCGCGTTCTCCATCGAGCCGGACTTGTCAGTCATCCGCGTGCATTCGAACTCGCCACGCGTTGCCTGCGCGCAGATGAGCACCTGCAGGCCGGTCAGGTTGCATTATCGCCGGGACTCCCCATTTGTGAACTGGTTCGCCGTTTGACCCGTGTACGAGCCGCCGGCGTGCGCGTCGTTATCCGAGAAGGATTGATGGCAACGCAGGTCGCCGAGCTGCTTGAGTCCGCCACAGGGATTGACGCCGACGAGTTCCTGAGCGCAGTCTATGATACGGCGTTTGCCGAATCCTTGGGTTTCTCCGGCGCAAGCCTTGAGGGCTATCTCTTTCCGGACACCTACATGTTCTACCGAAATATGAGCGGCCGCCGCGCCGCCATGCGCATGGCCTGGAACTTCAAGCGAAAGGCACCGGATTCGGTATTCCAAACGGGCGCAGGGCGCAATCTGGATCGGCACCAGATTGTCACTCTGGCATCCATTCTACAGTGGGAAGTACTCCGGCGGGACGAGTGGCGGACGGTGTCATCGGTCTATCACAACCGACTCCGAAGACGTATGCTCCTGCAGGCGGATCCGACGATCAACTACATACAGGGAAAGGGGCCCACGCGCCTTAGCCTGAAGGATTTGGAAGTCGACAGTCCCTACAACACCTATGTGCATAAGGGATTGCCCCCTGGACCTATCAACAGTCCCGGTCTTCGTGCGATTCGTGCCGCGCTCTCGCCCGACAAGACCGACTATCTCTTTTTTGTCGCCCGCGGAGACGGTTCCCACGTTTTCTCTCGAACCGCCGAGGAACATTTCAGAGCTAAGGCCGAGGCCAGTGAGGCGCGTCGCCGACAGGCCCTTGAGGATACGACCCAGCACGGATGAAATCGGAAGCGGCCACGATTCTTGCATCTCTGAACGAAGCGCAGCAACGCGCGGTAACGGCGCCATTAGGGCCGGTGCTCGTGCTGGCCGGCGCCGGAACAGGCAAGACGCGAGCCCTCATCGCACGCGTGGCGTATCTGATTGCTGAGATCGGCGCCAAACCACACAGCATTCTGGCCCTCACATTCACGAACAAGGCCGCTGGCGAATTGCAGCAGCGCCTTACCGATTTGCTGGGCCAGAGCGAGACACTCCCTTGGGCGGGAACATTTCATTCGTTTTGCGCACGCGTCCTGCGGGAGTATGGCGATGTCCTGGGCTATCGGCGCAATTTCACGATCTATGACACGGACGACAGCCAGCGCCTGCTCGCCGAGATTCTGAGAGAAAAGGGGATTGCGCGCGATGAGCTCTCCCCGGCAGTCCTTCAGAATTGGATCAGCGCGCAGAAGAATGGACGCGAACCAACTTCGCCGCGTGCGGGGAAGCGCGATCCGCGTCGCCGTCGTGTGCCGGAACTGCTCGAGCGCTACAATGAACTACTGCGCCAGTCGCAGGCGGTGGATTTTGATGACCTCCTCCGGCTTCCGATTGAAGTTTTCGATGCGAACCCGGAAATTCTGTCTCGCATCCAGACAAAGTACCGCCATATCCTGATCGACGAATATCAGGACACGAATCGCCTCCAGTACGAACTCGGCCGGCGCTTAGCGCAGAAACATCGCAGCCTCTTCGCTGTGGGAGATGACGACCAGTCTATCTATGGATGGCGAGGAGCGGACCTGCGCAACATTCTCGAGTTTGAACAGGATTTCCCGGATGCGACCGTCTGCCGCTTGGAGCTAAATTACCGCTCAACAGAGGCCATTCTGCGCGTCGCCAACAACATTATCGCCTGCAATCGAGCGCGGAAAGAAAAAGAGATATGGACATCTCTCAAAGGGGGAGAGAGAGCAATCCTTCGCCCCTGTCGAACCGACCTGGATGAAGCTCACGAGGTCGTCGGTGAGATTTTCCACCAGGTGCGACGCCAGAGAATCCCGTGGAACACCTTCGCCATTCTGTACCGAACGAACGCACAGTCGCGAGCTTTCGAGGAAGCGCTCCTGTCTCAGGCCATACCCTACAGTCTCGTCGGAGCGATTCGCTTCTATGAACGCAGGGAAATCAAAGACGCGCTCAGTTATCTGCGCGTGATAGTCAATCCAGCCGACGAGCTGTCGCTGCGTCGTCTATTCGGAGCACCGTCTCGGGGCATCGGGCCCAAGTCGATTCATCGACTCGACCGAGCGGCACGGGAGTGGCAGACCACGATGTGGGAGGCGCTGGCGAAGACGGATGAAGTTCCGGAATTGACTCCAGCGGCCAAAGTGAGGTTGAAAGCGACTTACGACCTGCTCTGTTCTCTTCGCGAGAAGACTTCGCGTTTGTCGCTGCCCGACCTCATTTCCGAAATGCAGCTTGCGTCAGGTCTGAGGGCGCGGCTCGAAGAGGAAGCAACGCCGGAGGCTCGAGATCGCCTTGAGAATCTCGATCAGCTTGTTGCAAGTGCTCAGGAGCGCCACCGGCGCAATCCGGCGATGACTCTCGATGATTTTCTCCAGGAAATCGCGCTGATTTCCGATGTGGATGACTGGCGCGACAAGGCCGATGCAGTCACACTCATGACGCTCCACGCCGCCAAGGGACTCGAGTTTCCCTGCGTCTTCATCGCGGGTTTGGAAGAGGGTCTCTTTCCCCATGAGCGCAGCGGCGATGGCGAACTCGACATCGAGGAGGAACGGCGGCTCTTCTATGTGGGCGTGACCCGCGCCAAAGAGAAACTCTACCTGACTTACGCCTCGCAAAGATGGCGTGGCGGAAAGATCACGGAAAGCGAACCATCGCGGTTCCTTCGCGAAATTCAGCCGGACAACCTGCAGGGTTGGACACTCCCACCCGAAAAGGGAGCTCACGAACTCGACTGGTGGGAAACAGAAGATGAAGAGACTGTGCCTGCGCGATCTCGCCCAGCAGTCTCACGCCGTCGCAAGGACGCACCGTTCCCGTCCGGTTTCGCCTTCAAGATTGGCGATCTGGTCGAACATCCTGATTTCGGTCGCGGAGTGGTCACCGCGAAGTCCGGCGACTGGTCGGATTTGAAGGTGCGTGTTGCTTTCGAGGGAATCGGCTCGAAGCTGCTGGCCGTCCGAGTTGCTCCGCTCAGAAAAATCGGCTGAATGTCAGCCGGAGTGTGTCACCATAGATTCTCATCTGGATGAAATTATCCGCCAGGCGCTCAAGGAAGATCTCCCGGACGGCGTCGACGCGACGACCGATCCGCTTATCGCAGAAGGTGAAGTCGCTAAGGGAGTCGTATTGGCGAAAGCGGACGGAATTCTCGCCGGAACAGAACCCGCCCGCAGAGTGTTTCATCAGCTCGACGCCGAATTGCAGCTTGAAACACTCAAGACGGACGGCAACACTCTGAAGCCAGGCGATGAAATCCTGCATATCAAGGGGAACCTCCGGGCAATCCTCCGTGGCGAGCGAACGGCGCTGAATTTCCTTTGCAGGCTATCAGGCATCGCGACTTTGACTGCGAAATTCGTTCAAGCAATCCGGGGACTCTCGGTCGCCATCCTCTGCACGCGCAAGACCTCGCCGGGCCTTCGCGCGCTGGAGGTGCAGGCGGTCAAAACAGGGGGCGGTGACTGTTACCGCACAAACTTAGGGGACGAGATTCTCATCAAGGACAACCATCTGGCAGCTCTGGGGTCGCTGCCGGGTCTGAGCCATAGGCTCAAGGAACTCTCTGAAAAGGCACCCGATGTCCGCCGCAAAATTCTCGAGCGCGGGAAGTTGGAAGTGACATCCGTCGAAGAACTCAAGGAGGGACTCCACCTGGGTTTCAAGAGTTTTCTCCTGGACAATTTCCCAGTCAGCGAGGTCGTTCAAGCGGTTCGAGGCGTTCCGCCCGGAATTTTTCTGGAAGTCTCCGGTGGTGTCAACTTGGACAATGTGCGAGCCTATGCGGAGACCGGCGTTCAGGCGATTTCCATCGGCGCGCTCACTCACTCCGCTCCAACACTGGACTTATCCCTCGAAATAGATGGAAGGCGATCATGAAGAAGAGACTGCTCGTCGCCGATGACGAGAAAAATCTGCGATTGCTCTATCAAACGGAGCTCGAGGACGAAGGATACGAGGTCACTGTGGCCGCTGATGCCCAAGAGGTCCTCGACCATCTCAAGACCCAAAGCTTTGACCTGATTATCCTGGACATCCAGATGCCGGGAATGAACGGCATCGAACTCATGGAAAAAATCCTGGCCAAAGACAAACGGCAACTCGTCATCCTCAACACGGCGTACTCGGTCTACAAGGACAATTTCATGACATGGGCCGCCGATGCCTATGTCGTGAAATCCGGCGACCTGACCGAATTGAAGTCGCGAATTCGCGAGTTGCTCGAAGCACAGGAAGCCGAGTAGACGAGATGGTTCACACACTCACAGTCATCATGGCGGGCGGCCGCGGTGAACGCCTCTATCCGCTCACGAAGGAAAAGGCAAAACCCGCCGTGACCTTCGGCGGAATCTACAAGATCATCGACTTCACGCTCTCAAACTGCCTGAACTCCGGAGTCCGCCAGATCTATCTGCTCACTCAGTACAGCTCCATCTCGCTCGACCGTCACATCCGCACGGGTTGGGCATCTCTCTTCAAGCAGGAGATGGGCGAGTTCATCGAATCGGTTCCTCCACAATACCGCACAGCGGAGGGCTGGTATGTCGGCAATGTTGACGCTGTCTACCAGAACATAAACGTCCTCGAGCGCCACAAACCGAAGCGTGTCCTGCTGCTCTCCGGCGACCACATTTACAAGATGAACTACCACGAAATGCTCGCTTTTCACGAGAAGTCCGGAGCAGAAGTAACCGTCGGTGCCGTTGAGTTGGACAAAGAGAGTGCCAAGCACATGGGTGTGATTGATGTTGATGCCGATTCGCGTGTCTCTGGATTCCTCGAAAAGGTGCCCGATCCCCCGACCGTCCCCGGCGATCCGACCAAGTGTCTTGTCTCAATGGGTGTCTATGTTTTCAATACCGCGAAGCTCGTCCGCGAGGCGATTCGAGATTCCAAACAAGCCGGCTCTGTTCATGATTTTGGACGCAATGTTCTTCCCGATATGATCAGCCGAAAAGAAAAGGTCTTTGCCTATATCTTCAAAGACGAGAACAAAAAAGTCTACAAATACTGGCGCGATATCGGAAGCATCGATTCCTATTACGACGCCAACATGGATCTCGTAAGCGTGGAACCTCTTTTCAATCTCTATGACGCCGAATGGCCGATCCGAACATATCACGAGCAGAACCCGCCTGCCAAGACCGTTTTCGACTACGAACATGAAGGCCGCATTGGTTCCGCCTACAATTCGATTTTATCGCCCGGATGCATCGTTTCAGGGGGCCGGGTCTATCGGTCTGTGCTGTCTCCTCGCGTAAGGATCAACAGCTATTGTCTTGTCACGGACTCGATTCTCATGAATGAAGTGGAGGTCGGTCGCGGAGCGCGGGTTCATCGTGCGATTGTCTGTGACGGCGTGAAGATTCCTCCTGGTATGCAGATTGGCGTCAATCAGTCGGAGGATGCCGCAAGGTTCACGGTGACGAATCGAGGGATTACGGTCATCCCTGAAGGAATAGTGCTGGTTCCCACCCGATGACTGCTGCAAAACCGCTCCCAATTCTCTTCCTTTGGCATCAACATCAGCCGTGCTACCGATTGCCTGGAGCGGATCGAGCACTGCTTCCGTGGGTGCGACTGCACGCTGCCAGCGGCTACACCGATATGGCGGCTGCTTGCGAGAAGGAAGGTGCTCGCGTCACCTTCAATTTCACGCCGGTGCTTCTGGAACAGATTCACGAGCAAGCCCAAGCCGCAACGGCCGATGAGTTCGAACACATCTCGCGCATTCCCGTTCACGACTTGACCGAGGATCAGCGGGCTTTCATCGTCGAACACTTCTTCGCCGCTAACTGGGAAACGCTTGTCCGCCCCATTCCAAGATACGCAGATTTGCTCGGTCGCCGTGGTGAACACTTGGATCCGGGCGAGGCTCTGAAGAAAGCAAAGAAGTTCTCTGACCAGGATATTCTGGATTTGACGGTTCTTTTCCATCTCGTCTGGCTGGGTTTTACGGCGCGGAAGAAGCCTGAAATCCGTGACCTGCTCCGCAAAGGTCGCGATTTCACATTGCAGGAGCGCGAACTGGTCCTCGGAACTCACCGCCAGCTCCTCCAAGCTGTCATCCCGACGCATCGCCGCCTCTACGAGGAAGGCCTGCTCGAACTCTCCACTTCTCCGTTCGCCCATCCGATTCTCCCGCTCCTTTGCGACACGAATATCGCGAGTGTGAGTCTTCCGAAAGCAGTACTGCCTCGAACGCCGTTTCAATTTCCGGATGATGCGCGAGGGCAGCTTGAACAGGGCAGAAAAGTTTTCGAGAGACATTTTGGCAAGCCAGCGGCTGGCCTTTGGCCCTCGGAAGGATCCATCTCGGAAGAAGCGCTCGCGCTGGCGAGCGCTGCCGGATTTGTGTGGGCGGCGAGCGATGAGGAGAACCTTCATCGATCACAGCGCGATAGCCGAGATCCCGGAGATCCATTCGAGCCCTTCAAGTTTCGCACCGGAACTCGCGAAATCAACCTTTTCTTCCGCCACAAGAAACTCTCTGATGCAATCGGTTTTCAATATGCTCATAATCCGCCGTCAGAAGCAGTGGCCGATTTCCGTGCGCAACTTCGCAGCATCGCGGGCAACACAAAGGGCAGACCGAATCGGTGTGTCGCGGTGATTCTGGACGGCGAGAACCCGTGGCAATCTTTTCCCGATGGAGGTGAGGCGTTCCTGACCGGGCTCTATCAGGCCCTGAACGCAGACCGCAGCCTGGTACTGTCAACCTGTTCTGAGCATCTGGCCAAGGTCCAGAATCCTCCTGTGATTTCCGGTCTTCACCCCGGCTCATGGATCGATGCCGATTTCCACATCTGGATTGGCGATTCCGAGAAAAACCGCGCTTGGAACCTGCTGCGTCAGATGAGGCAGCGCCTGGAACTCCATGCGAACGCGGCCTTATCGCAGAATGACGAGGTCAAGCGAGCCCTCTACTTTGCCGAAGGCTCCGATTGGTTCTGGTGGTTTGGAGAACCTTTCCATTCCGTTTACGAACCGGATTTCGATCGCCTCTTTCGATCGTTCCTGTCTCACGCTCTCGAGGCGGCGGGTCTGAGCGTGCCCTCATTGCTTCAAACTCCAGTCGCCTCGCGCCTCACGCTCGATGCCAGCGGCCAACCTGCCTTTGAAATGACACCGGTCCTCGACGGCCGTGTGACCTCCTTTTACGAATGGGTGGGAGCTGTCAGCCTCGACACGAAGAAGACTGGCGTCCCCATGGGTCAGACGGAAAGACTCATATCCGGAATCCACTACGGTTTCGATTTGAAAACTCTCCACCTGCGCATGGATTTCGCAGATAGGTTGTTGCTGAACAAAGAGTCGGCGTTAGCCGTATTTGTTGAGACGCTCGGTGAGATGAGCGCAACGTTCACTTGGCTGCTTCGAAAAGGCCAAGATCTCGCGCTCCAAAGCGTGTTGCGGGAACCCGAAGGCCTGGCAGTGGGTTCATCCCGTGCCCGTTGCGCCGCAGCGGATATCGTGGAGATTTCGATTCCGCTGACCGAAGCAGGTATCATGCCGGGACAGGAGTGCGCTTTCGCCATCGGAGTCTCCGAAGGCGATCTTGTGCGCGAGCGCGTGCCGCGTGAGGGAGTCCTGCGATTCAGAATCCTGAGCACCGAAGAACTGGCGGCAAATTGGAGTATCTAAGACGACGACAAAGAGCGAGGAAGTTATTATGGCAAAGCATGGCGCTTTCACCTTTGTTTTTCACTCTCATCTTCCGTACGTGCTTTCCCACGGGCGATGGCCGCATGGCACGGACTGGCTCAACGAAGCAGCAGCGGAATGCTACATTCCGATCCTGAGAGTACTCGAGGAACTCGCCGAAGCGCGAATCTCCGCAAAGCTCACGCTTGGCTTGACGCCCGTTCTTTGCGAGCAACTCTCTGATCCGCTTTTTGTTTCGGAATTCAGGGAATACCTTGAGGCCAGGATTGAAACAGCACAGCTCAATGACGCGGAATTCACCCGGGAAGGAAATGCGCACCTCGCGAATTTGGCCAAGATGTGGGCGAAGTACTATCGCGATGTGGCGCGCGACTTTGTCGAACGCTGGGACGAGAATCTTGTGGCTGCTTTTAAGAGTCTGCAGGACAGTGGACACATCGAAGTGATTACTTGTGCCGCGACACACGGCTACCTCCCGCTGCTCTCGCGGGATACCGCCGTCAACGCGCAGATTCGCCAGGGCGTGGAGGCTTACCGCCATCATTTCAACCGCGATCCGGTCGGTATCTGGCTTCCGGAGTGCGCTTACCGTCCCGCCTACAAGTGGATCAATCCAACGCATCCCGAAGCTCCCGCAGTCGCACGCCGCGGTGTGGAGGAGTTTCTCTCCCGGTCGGGTATTCGCTTCTTCATCATCGACTCGCACCTCCTTTCCGGAGGCAAGGCAATCGGCGTCTATTTGGCCCGTTTCGAAGGACTTCAGCGACTCTGGGACCAATTTGCCCAGAGCCAGACTTCGGGCGAGATTGAGCAAACCGACCGTTCACCCCATGACCTCCATTGGGTTTCGTCGCGCTTGCCCCACGAACAACCGGTCGCGGTCCTGACACGCGACCCCCGTACAGGCCTGCAGGTCTGGTCGGGAGAACACGGTTATCCGGCCGATGGTAACTACCTCGATTTTCACAAAAAGCATTTTCCCGGCGGCCATCGCTACTGGAAAGTGACCAGCGCCAAGGCGGATCTCGGGGACAAACTCGAGTACGATCCTCGGGTAATCGGATCGCGCCTCCACGAAAACGCAAGACATTTTGCCGGGCTTGTCAGACAAATCATCGGAGAGGAGAAGTCCAACTACCCCGTTGTCTGCGCGCCCTACGACACGGAACTCTTCGGCCACTGGTGGTTCGAGGGGCCAAGGTGGTTCCGTCAGGTGATCGAAGAATTGCATGACAGCTCGGAAGTGGATCTTGTCACAGGGGCCGAGTATGTTCGATCCGTCGAAGAGGCAAAGGTCGTCCAGCTCCCGGAAGGTTCGTGGGGGGAAGGCGGTTTCCACTATATCTGGTTCAACGATGCGAACCGATGGACTTGGTCGTATGTCCACGACGCTGAGGAGAAAATGGAAACCGAAGTCGTGCGCCTGGGCGAGAACCGAGACTCCTCGGTGCAACGACTTCTGAGACAAATGGGCCGCGAACTCCTGCTCTTGGAAAGCTCGGATTGGCAATTTCTCATCAGCACAATGGCCGCCGCCGATTATGCTGAAGCGCGTTTGCTCCGTCACGCCCACGACTTCGAGTTTTTACATGAAATTCTACGGCGCGTGGCGAACGGAGAAACGGTTGGTGATGACCAGTGGCTGCGCGTCGAAGAGACAGAGAAACGGGATGTTCTTTTCCGTCACCTTGATCCGATGTGGTGGCACCCCCGTCAGTTGAATCTTGAGTCCGCACAACGATGAAAAGGAGTCCTTATGCCCGAACTTCGGCATGACCCGATCCAGAAACGATGGGTGATTGTCGCGACAGAAAGAGGGCGCCGTCCATCGGATTTCCTGGTGGAAAATGTCAAACCCGAAATGAGTTTCTGCCCGTTCTGCACCGGCAACGAAGACAAAACCCCCCCGGAAATATGGGCCATCCGCCCGAACGGCACGAAGCCGAATACTCCCGGCTGGGAAGTGCGCGTCGTCTCCAACAAATTCCCGGCACTGGTGATTGAGGGTGACTTGAACCGCAAAGGGATCGGCATCTACGACCAGATGAACGGGGTTGGCGCCCATGAAGTCATCATCGAAAGTCCTGACCATCATATAGACCTCGGAGACCAAACCGTCGATCACATGAAGAAGATTCTCCGAGCGTACCGGGAACGCCTGGCGGACCTCGAGCGCGACCTTCGCTTCCGCTACATACTCATCTTCAAGAACTATGGCCTCATCGCGGGGGCCTCGCTCAGCCACCCGCACACGCAGATCATCGCGACACCCATCACTCCACGCACCGTGTCGATGGAGCTCGATTCAGCCCGGGAACACTACGCCATCAAAGAGCGATGCCTCTTCTGCGATATCATCAGTCAGGAACTTGAGCAGGAGAGTCGAATCGTCAGCACGGAGAACGGCTATCTCGTCTGGGCTCCTTTCGCGTCCCGTTTTCCATTCGAGCTGATGGTGATTCCGCTCGAACATCACCATGATTTCGGACAACTTTCCGACGCGGATCTCGACCAACTCGCGATCGTGTTGAAAAAGACGCTGTCGCGCTTGAAACAGGCGTTGAATGATCCACCCTATAATTTCGTCATACACACCTCGCCGAATATGCTCGCGCGCGGACGCCGACCCGGTCACTGGCAGACGCTCCCGTATGACTATCATTGGCATATCGAGGTCATGCCGCGCCTGACGCGCATGGCAGGCTTTGAGTGGGGCACGGGCTTCTACATCAATCCCACTCCACCGGAAGATGCCGCGCACTACTTGCGAGAGGTTGAGGTTTCTCTCTGACAGATTCACGCATTCATAAAGGAGGAGTCACTGATGTCATCTGCTATCAACGTGACCGATGATACTTTTGAGTCCGAAGTCTTGAAATCGGACGTACTGACCGTCGTGGATTTCTGGGCGCCGTGGTGTGCCCCTTGTCATGTTATCTCCCCAGCTTTGGAGGATCTCGCGAACGATTACGAGGGCCGTCTCCGTGTCGCAAAAATGAATGTCGACGAAAATCCCCGGGCCCCGATCAACTATGGTGTCCAAGCGATTCCAAATCTCATCTTCTTCAAGGATGGTAAAACAGTCGATCAGGTAATAGGAGCGGTTCCCAAGGCCGTGCTCCAACAGCGCATCGAGGCACTCTTGGCATGAAAAAGCTCGGAGTTTTTCTGCTCATTGCCGCGCTCCACGCGGTCACATGCGCCAAAGCGCCATCGCCCTCGCGCGCACTGATGGCCTTCTTGACCTCGCCCGAAATCGGCGGACGCGAAGCGGGAACGCCGGAGGCCGGGCGCGTGGCCGACACGCTGGCAGCTCTCATGGCGCGAACTGGCCTGAAGCCGGTGGCGGGTGGCGGATATTTCCAGCCTTTCCTGGCTGAGACTCCGCGGCTCGACTCCACCCGTACCTGTGCCCGCTTCTATCCCCAAGGAGAGGCGGATTCCGGCCAGGCGTGGGAAGCGACCTTGAATTCCGGTCTCCTCTTTTTCCCACGCCACGGGCAAACCCAGACGATAACAGGCCCTCTCCTGAGTGGTGGCTATGGCGTTGTGGCTCCGGAACTTGGACGGAAGGACTATGAGCCGGAGGAAGCCCGGGGCAGGGTCCTGATGCTCTTCATCGGTGCCCCTCCAGACACGGCCTTCCAGCGAGGCGGCACCGGATTCCGCCACACGGTGACCATGGTCAAGGCTCGGACCGCGCACGAAAGTGGAGCACTGGCGGTGGTTTTTGTGCAGGCCGACGGGGATTCCGGTCGCTTGGAACGGGAAGTCCAGACTCGAAGACGGAGTTTTGACCCCCGCATGCTCCAGATTCCCGGAACACATGTGTTCCCCGTTCTGTACTTGGACATCGCTCCTGGCGACCGATTGCAGAGAGAGCAAGCGGGCGGCCCAAACGGCTTGGCGGCCAGTTTGACAATCGCCTTCACCTTCGATGAGGCCTGCTCTCTGAGGAATGTCGTCGGCATCATCCCGGGCTCCAACCCCGAGTTGGCGCAGGAGCGCATTGTTGTGGGCGCACATTACGACCACCTTGGGCGACAAGGCGATGTCTATTACCCGGGTGCTGACGACAACGCCAGTGGCTTGGTGGCTTTAATCGCCGTCGCTCAGGCTGTCGCGGCGGATCCTCCGCCGCGATCAGTCCTTTTCGTGCTTTTCGATGGAGAGGAGAAGGGCCTGCTCGGGTCCAAATGGCTGGTTGAGCACCCTCCCGGCGAGGGTGACATGGTCGCTATGATTAACCTTGATTGCGTGGGACGCAAGCCGAGCGGTCATATTCCGGAAGGATCACCACTCAGGATTGATGATTCCGAACTGACCGTCTTCTATAGCAGCCAATCGCCGTGGATTGAGGAGGAGCTGAGCCGAGTCGCCGAAGTCCAGTCACTCGACGTGACATTCGACCCACGCCCTGTTTTCCATGAGTTTAGTGACCACGCATCCTTTCACGCAAAGCGGATTCCGGTGATGTTCTGCTTCTCGGGAGTTCACGGTGATTACCACTCACCCACAGATACTCCGGACAAGATCGAATGGGATCTGCTGAATCGACGGGCTGATTTCGTCGCCGGTTGCGTCGAAACCCTCGGAAATCGGGAGGAACCGCTTAGTTTCTATGGCGGGGCGGGGGAGAAGCGGCCTTGACAATCTACCGCTTTTTTTGTAAATTGTAAAAATTTGGAAGATGAGCAAATCCTATGACCTCGACCTATCACGCTAAGCCCGGCCAGGTGGAACGCAAGTGGGTTGTCTTTGACGCCGACGGACAGGTGTTGGGACGCCTCTGCTCCCGCATCGCCACGGTCCTTCGCGGCAAGAACAAGCCTCAGTACACGCCGCACGTCGATGTCGGCGACTTCGTTGTCGTTATTAACGCCGAGAAGGTCAAGGTGACCGGACTGAAAGCGAAAAAGAAGACTTACTTCAGCCACTCTGGCTACCCGGGCGGTGGCAAGCATGTTCCTTATGACCGTGTCTTGGCGACGCATCCGGACCGTATCGTATCGCGCGCCGTCAAGGGGATGCTGCCCCGGACACGGTTGGGTCGGAAACAGTTGAAGAAACTCCATGTATACGCTGGCCCAAATCATCCCCACGCGGCACAACAGCCCGTGGACGCTTCGATCTAAATGTGAAAATGCCTATGTCTATGAATCAATCTACTCTCTACGCAACGGGTCGCCGCAAATCGGCGGTCGCTCGTGTCTGGATTGAACCGGGTTCCGGCCAATGGTCAGTCAACGGCAAGGACCTCTTGGGTTACTTCAAACGAGAGGTGCTCAAGATGGTGATTGAGCAGCCTTTCCTCGTTACGGAGACGCTCGGCAGGTTTGATGTGAGAGCGACCGTCCTTGGCGGTGGACTGACCGGCCAGGCTGGAGCACTGAGGTTGGGAATCGCTCGGGCACTCCTCCTTGCTGATCCTGAGCTCCGGTCCAAACTGCGCCAGTACGGTCTGGTAACGCGTGACCCTCGGGAAAAAGAACGCAAGAAGTACGGTCAACCCGGCGCTCGCAAACGCTTCCAGTATTCGAAACGGTAAGTTGCACTCGGGTGGGGTAGACCGGCTCCACTCCGTTCTTCGTTGGCTATTCCTACGGTGGAATCAATAATCACCTGCGCCTGATTGTCACCCGGGTTGTCAGGCACGGCCTGATCGGGTGATGAAGCGATGGGCAGGGTCGTCACAAACCATAAACGCAAGGACTTGACTCGTATGCCACGTGTAACTCTCGAACAGTTGCTGCTCTCCGGAGCCCACTTCGGCCATCTGACGCGGCGATGGCACCCACGCATGAAGCCGTATATCCTGATGGAGAAGAACAAGATTCACCTGATTGATCTTCGCAGAACCCAGGAATGCTTAGATAAGGCGTGTGACGCCGTTCGTGAGATCGCTGCCAGGGGTGAGCAGATTCTCTATGTGGGCACCAAGAGGCAGGCCAAAGACATCATCCACATGGAGGCTGACCGCGCCAACTGCCCCTATGTCACGGAACGCTGGCTCGGCGGCATGTTAACGAACTTCGCGACCATTCGCCGAGGACTCAAAACGCTCGCTGCCCTTGAGAAAAAGGTCACGGATGGCACCTATGAGAAACTCAACAAAAAGGAACGACTGTCGCTCGACCGCGAGCGCGAGAAACTGACCACTGCTCTCGGTGGCATTCGAGAACTGAAACGCCTGCCGGGAGCGGTTTATGTCGTTGATGTGAAGCGGGAACACATTGCGGTCGCCGAAGCCCGTCGACTGAACATCCCGGTGATTGCGATCGTGGATACGAATGTAGACCCCGATCCGATTCCCTATGTTATTCCGGCCAACGATGACGCTTTCAAGTCTATCGGACTGATCACCCGCGCGATTACCGATGCGATTCAGGAGGGTCAGGTGCGTGCCAAGGAAGAACGGCCTGCACCCGAACCGGAGGAAAGAGCGCCCGCCCGCGCCGAAACTGAAGCGCGCCCGTCGCGCCGTCCCCCAAAACGAGTCCGGCGCCGTACAACACCCCGTCCTCCCAAACCTGAAGAGTCACCCCCCGAGGACGAATCACCCGAGGATGCGGCAGAACGACGGGAGAAGGTCAGGCGACGCGTCGGCAAGGAAGAGGACGAGGAAACCGAACAGGAGTAACAGTAGAATTGGCAATACCAAGCGACTCTGAGGACACGAATTGAACGCATCTTCTAAACAGATTACGGCATCGACCGTAGCCGAGCTGCGTCAAAAGACCGGCGCCGGCATGATGGATTGCAAAGAGGCATTGATCCAGGCCCATGGAGATATGGAAAAGGCCGTCGAGCTACTGCGCAAGAAAGGGAAAGCTGCCGCTCGCAAACGCGCGGAACGCTCGGCGAACGAAGGCGTGATTGCAGTCGCCGTCTCGCAGGACGGACACCATGCGGCCCTCGTGGAAGTGAACAGTGAAACCGATTTCGTGGCTCGCAATTCCGAATTCCAGGCCTTCGCCGATAAGGTCGCCGCGCGCGTGCTGGATTGGAAAGATGGCAACGGCAAACCGGTGACCGACCTTCTGGCTCTGACGACCTCCGGCACGAAGACAATCGGCGATGAACTCACGGATCTCATCGGCAAAATCGGCGAGAAGCTGGAAATCCGCCGCTTCGTTCGAGCAACCGATGCCTCCGGTCTCATCGGGTTCTATGTCCATTCGAATGCTAAATTGGGTGTCCTCGTCGATCTCGAAGGCGCTGAGGTCGGTGACACCGACATGCAGGCCCTTGCCAAAGATCTCTCCATGCAGGTGGCGGCTGCGGCTCCCCTCTTCGTGCATCGGCAGGAGATTCCGAAGGACAAGCTCGAAACCGAGAAAGAAATCATCGCCGAGCAGGTCAACATAAAAGGGAAGCCACCCCAGGTTGTCGAAAAAATCGTCTCGGGGAAGCTGAACAAGTATTTCAGCGAGGTTTGCCTCGTTGACCAGCCGTTTGTCAAAGACCCCCATCTGACTGTCAGTGACCTGATCGCGCAGGCCGCCGAGAAAAGTGGCAGGTCGCTCGTTGTCCGTTCATTCGTCCGGTTGCGAATTGGCGAATAGTCCATCTGCCCGCGAAAGGGCAATCTACAAACGCATTCTACTCAAGATCTCCGGCGAAGCCCTGATGGGCGCTGACGAGTGCGGCCTCGACCCTGCTGCATTGAAAACGATAGCGGGGGAAGTCGCTGAGGCCTCGCACCTCGGAGTCGAAATCGGAATGGTTGTCGGGGCAGGCAACATCTTCCGCGGTCTTTCTGCCTCCGAGTTGGGCGTTGATCGCGTCACCGGCGACCAGATGGGCATGCTGGCAACGGTCATCAACGCGCTGGCCCTTCAAGATGTCCTCGAAGAGGCTGGACTGCCGACTCGTGTCCAGACGGCTGTCATCATCAATCAGGTTGCCGAACCCTTCATCCTCCGGAGAGCAATTCGCCACATGGAAAAAGGCCGGGTCGTTCTCTTCGCTGGCGGAACCGGCAATCCTTTTTTCACTACGGACACGGCGGCATCCCTTCGTGCTCGGCAGATCAAAGCGGATATCTTGCTCAAAGGCACGAAGGTCGATGGAATCTACAGCGATGACCCCCTGAAAAACGCCAAGGCTCAGAAGTTCGATCGCCTCACTTATCTGGATGTGGTCGACCGGCAGTTGAAGGTCATTGATGCGACAGCGGTCACCTTCTGCATGGACTGCCAAATCCCGATCCGTGTCTTCAACTTCCGTCAGCCCGGAAATCTGCAACGCATCCTCAAGGGCGAAGAAATCGGAACCCTAATCACAAGTTGATCGCTCTATGACGAAGGAGATTATTGCAGACACAGATCTGCGCATGAAGAAGTCGGTGGAAGCATTCCGCCAGGAACTGATGCACATCCGCACAGGGAAAGCGTCGGCGGCGTTGGTCGAACCGATCCGCGTGGAGTATTACGGCTCACAGGTTCCCTTGTCACAGGTCGCCAACATCACAATCCCGGATCCCAAAACGATCGCAGTTCAGCCTTGGGACAAGAGCCTTCTGGGTGCAATCGAACGGGCCATTCAGAAATCCGAACTGGGTCTCACCCCCGTGAGCAATGGAACCTTTATTCGTTTGCCCGTGCCGCCGCTCACCGAACAGCGCCGCCACGAGCTGGTGAAGGTCGTCCGCAGGTACCTCGAGGATGCCAGAGTGGCGGTCCGAAGCATTCGGCGCGATGCCAACGAACACCTCAAGCGGGATGAAAAGGACGGAAAAATCTCCGAAGACGAGTCCCATACGACCCAGGACAAGATACAGGAACTGACGAATCAACATATCAAAGAGATGGATCACCTGGTCGAACTCAAAGAAAAAGAAATTATGGAAGTTTAAGCGAGTTTGCCTGAAGTCCAGTCTCATTTCAACTCTTACAATCTGGAGGCCTATTATGGCGATGTACATTGACGAGACATGCATCAACTGCGGCGCGTGCGAACCGGAGTGCCCCACAAGTTCCATTAGTGAAGGAGATGAGATCTACATCATCGATCCAGACACCTGTCTGGAATGTGAAGGGCATTTCGATTCTCCCCGATGCATCGAGGTCTGTCCCGTTGACTGCATTCATAAGCTGGAGTCGTAGCCTGGCCTGAGGAATTACCGAACGCATACCACCCATCGCGGGGAGGGCGACCCCTCCCCGCGAGTTTCTTCTTTCTGACGATGGACCAAATCTCACCCAAAAGGGCACAACAGATCCTCGACAACGCCAAAGGACGGCGTATCGCCGTAATCGGCGACTTAATGCTCGACCGTTACCTCTGGGGTCGCGTCTCGCGCATCTCGCCCGAAGCGCCGGTGCCTGTCGTTGAAATTGATTCCGAGACCATTGGCTTGGGAGGCGCGGGGAATGTGGTCAGCAATCTCCAGACCCTCGGAGCTTGGCCGATTCCCTTCGGCGCCGTCGGGCAGGATTCCGCCGGCGAAGTGCTCTCCGGCATTCTTAAGAATATCTGCTCTGATGTCCGGGGAATCCTGAAAATCTCTACCCGCCCGACTTCGGAAAAGACGCGAATCATCGCCAGCGACCAGCATGTCGTGCGAGCGGATCGCGAATCGGTCATTGACTTGAAGGACGATGAAGCGGATACTCTCATCGCCGCATTGGAAGATGTTCTGCCTGAAGTCGATGCAGTTATCGTTCAGGATTATAACAAGGGCGTTGTGACGCCCCGAGTGATTGAAGGAGCCGTTGCCGCCGCGAAGCGGCAAGGCGTCCCAATTGCAGTTGATCCGAAATTCAACAACTTCTTCGCCTTCAAAGGAGTCACGGTCTTCAAACCGAATACCAAGGAGATTGAAGCCGTGTTGGGCGTTCGTTTGGACTCAGATGCTCAGATTGAGCAAGCCGGGCGCACGCTCTTCGACCGACTCGGCTGCCGCCATATCTTGGTGACGCGCGGAGATCAGGGTATGACGCTCTTCCACGATCCGAACAAGGTCGAGCATATCCGTACCCGCGCAATGAAAGTCCACGATGTTTCCGGGGCGGGTGATACAGTTATCAGTACACTCGTCGTCGGCATGACCGGCGGCGGCAGCCTCGACGAAAGTGCAGTGCTTGCCAATTACGCGGCAGGGATCGCGTGCGGAGAAGTCGGTGTCGTGTCTATCGAGCGTGACCGTCTGATCAGTACCATCGAGCGTGACCAACGGTAGCATGTCATTCTTGCCTCCTTCCGAGGGCGACTAGCTCAGCTGGTTAGAGCGCTGGTCTCACATACCAGAGGTCATAGGTTCGAGTCCTATGTCGCCCACGCTTGCATGGAGAGTTGTCCTTGGGTTGCATTGTTTCTCTGGATGAGGCGCTTCGCCGTCGCTTCGTGTCCTACAAGCGCGAAGAGAGAGTCGTCTTTACTAACGGCGTCTTTGACATTCTGCATCGAGGTCATGTCGAGTATCTCACTGAGGCCAAGGCATTGGGCGATTTACTGTATGTCGGGCTCAATTCCGATGCGTCCGCACGCCGTGTGAAAGGAGCCCCGCGTCCCTTTGCCCGCGAAGAAGATCGCGCCTATTGTCTCGCCTCCTTGGTGCCTGTCAACTATGTCATCGTCTTCGATGCCGACACACCTCTGGACCTTATCAAGGCCCTGAAACCCGATGTGCTCGTCAAAGGCGGAGATTGGAAGATCGAACAGATTGTCGGATCTGAGGAAGTCCAGGCGTACGGCGGAAAGGTCATGTCTCTCCCGTACCGCGAGGGCTATTCCACCACGCAGCTTCTGGAGACGATTGTTAAAGGTTTGGCCAAATAGATGTTTGATGATCTGACACAAAAACTGGACAAGGTCTTTCGCCGCCTGCGAGGGATGGGCACCCTGACGGAAGCCAACATCCGTGATGCGCTCCGTGCCGTCCGGCGTGTGCTGCTCGAATCCGATGTGAACCTACAGGTCGCGCGGGATTTCCTTGACAAAGTGCAGGAACGCGCCATCGGACAGGAAGTCATCCGTTCGGTGTCTCCGGCACAGCAGATCATCAAGATTATCCACGTCGAACTCGTGCAGCTTCTGGGAGGCACGAGCGCCAAACTCACGGTCTCACCTGAATCCCCAACGATCTACATGGTCGTCGGATTGCAGGGTTCTGGCAAGACAACCTTCTGTGCCAAGCTCGGTCTCTCTTTGAAATCAAAAGGTCGGCGCCCCTTGCTCGTGGCGGCGGACCTTCAACGCCCGGCCGCTCAGGATCAGCTCGAGGTGCTGGCGAAGTCGGTGGGCATCATGGCATTCCGACCGGAGGGCACGAGACCCGTCGAGGTCTGTGAGGCAGCGGTTCGTTACGCACAACGCAACGGCTTGGACCCGGTCATTCTCGACACGGCCGGACGATTGCATGTCGACGAGGCGCTGATGGTCGAGCTCGAAGAGATACGCCGCCAAGTTTCACCCACAGAAATCCTCTTCGTGGCCGATGGAATGACTGGTCAGGATGCGGTCAATTCCGCCAGGGCGTTTCACGAAAGGCTTCACTTCTCAGGTTCCATCCTCACCAAGATGGATGGAGACGCGCGCGGCGGAGCCGCACTCTCGATCCGCTCGGTGACCGGTCAGCCGGTCAAGTTTCTTTCGGTAGGGGAGAAGCTCGATGCGCTCGAAGTCTTTCATCCCGACCGAATGGCCTCCCGAATCCTCGGCATGGGGGATGTCGTTTCACTCGTCGAAAAGGCGCAGGCCACGATCGATGAGGAACAGGCCGAGAAGTTGGCTCGCAAGCTCCGCAAACAGCAATTCGACTTCGAGGATTTCCTGAACCAGCTCCGGCAACTGAAGAAAATGGGCTCTCTGACCGGCCTCCTCGAAATGATTCCGGGCGTGGCGGGGAAGTTCAAGGATGCAAAAATAGACGAGGGCGCCTTACGGCAGACGGAAGCCATTATCCTCTCGATGACGCCCGAAGAACGGCGAAATCCCAAGGTTCTCAATGGGAGTCGTCGTCGCCGAATCGCGCAAGGCTCGGGGACGCGCGTGCAGGATGTCAACCGTCTTGTACAACAATACCAGCAGATGCGCCAGATGTTGAAGAGTTTCAAAGGTGGCGGACCCGGTGCGCTTCGCCGTCTTGTAAATATGCCGTAAACAAACAAGGATAAAAAAACAGTGTCTGTTCGAATCCGACTAATGCGCGTCGGGCGCAAGAAGAATCCGCTGTATCGCATTGTCGCGGTGGATTCCCGACGGAAACGAGACGGAGCCTATCTTGAATTGATCGGCAGCTACCAGCCCAGGCTTCGTCCGGCCAAAATCCAAATCGATGAAGAGAAGGTCTTGCGGTGGCTGCAGACCGGGGCCATCCCTTCAGACACGGTACGGAATCTCCTGTCGCAACAGGGAATCATGCTGAAATATGATTTGCTGAAGCGAAACACTCCGGCCGATGAAATCGCTGAAGTCACCTCTCGTTGGCAAACGGAGGCGGCGCAGCGGGCAACCGAAAAAGCGGCACGTCCCAAGCGCAAGGGAAGAAAGCAAGAAGTCGAGAGTGCTCCTGCGACCGAGGGACAGGAATCATAGACGGGTGAAGCTCCCATGGAAGAGTTCATCAGCTTTATCGCCAAGCATCTGGTGACCGATCCAGACGCCGTCTCCGTCGACAAAGTCGAACAAGACGGCCGGATTATCTACCGACTCCGTGTCGGTGACGGAGATTTGGGACAGGTCATCGGGAAGGAAGGCCGAACGGCGAGGTCGCTGCGCATCCTGGTTATCGCGGCAGCGGCGCGAGCCGGAGAGCGGGCCGGCCTGGAAATCGTCGACCCGGCCAAAGAAGGGAATGCACCGTTCCAGCCCTGAGGATTTCCGTGCCATCGGTGTCGTGATCGCAGCCCATGGCCTTCAGGGAACCCTCAAGATTGAGTCCTGGAGCGACTTTGCGGAACGCTTCTCCGCGCTCAAACGGGTCTATCTGAAAACCACAGGCGGCGAGCTCTCTGAGCACGATGTGAAAGATGTGCGCTTAGGCCCGCGCCATGTTCTTCTGAAACTGGCCGATCTGACGCGTCGCGAACAGGCCGAGGATTACCGGGGGGCCGAGGTGCTTGTGCCTGACGAGGAAAGCTGGCCGCTTCCGCCGAACCGATACTACATCAGCGACCTCGTCGGAATCGAAGCGATCGGAACGGACGATACAGTCCTCGGCACGGTGACCGATGTCGCCGCCGGCGGTGCTCAGGACATCCTGATTGTCGAAGGACCCTTCGGCGAACTCATGATTCCGCTGGTAGACGAGTGGGTGTTGGACGTGAGCCTTCCGGCACGAAAAGTCCGCATTGCCAACTGGAAGGACTTGGTCAATCCGGAGGAATGTAAGGATGCGGATTGATGTGCTGGCCGCCTTTCCGCAGATGTTCTCTGGCATTCTTCAGGCCTCCATCCTCCGGCGTGCTCTGGAAGGAAATCAACTGCGCCTGTGGGTTCACAATTTGCGCCACTTCACGCGCGACCCGCACGGACGACTCGACGACTACCCTTACGGAGGGGGCGCGGGGATGATTCTCCGGGCCGAGCCGGTCTTCAACGCTTTGGACCAGCTCCGCGAGGGAACAGAAGAAGCACCGACCTTGGTCTACTTCACACCCCAGGGTCAGCCTTTCTCCCAGAGTGTCGTGCGCGGGTACAGAGCTGAGCCGTGGATCATCCTGCTCTGCGGCCACTACAAAGACATCGACCATCGGATTTTGCAGAGAGACCCTTGGCAGGAGATTTCCATCGGTGACTACGTGCTGAGTGCGGGGGAAGTCGGGGCGGTCGTGTTCATTGACGCGCTGGTGCGCTTGCTGCCGGGTGTTCTGGGAGATGAGGCGTCGGCCTCGAGCGACAGTTTTGAGGATGGACTGCTGGATGCTCCCTATTTTACACGCCCCGAAGAAATCGATGGATTAGCCGTCCCCGAGGTCTTGCTGAGCGGTAACCACGCCCGGATTGCCCAGTGGCGCCAGAGCGAGAGAGAGAAGCGCACGCGCGAACGCCGCGCGGACCTGTGGGAAAAGTATCAACAGAAGCAACAGAAGTACTCGTAACGCGGATAACAGTATGAATCGGATTCTCAATTGGACTCGCGACCAGCTGCGCAAGGATATCCCTGATTTCAAGGCGGGAGATACCGTCAAGGTCCATGTGCGGGTCATTGAAGGTGATAAAGAGCGGTTGCAGGCATTCCAGGGTGTCGTGGTTCAACGACGCAGCGTGGGAATGGACGAGACCTTCACCGTCCGTAAGGTCTCCATGGGCGTGGGAGTCGAGCGAATCTTCCCCCTCCAGTCTCCGGGTGTGGCCAAGATTGAAGTGCTGCGGCGCGGTCATGTTCGACGCGCTCGCCTGAACTACCTGAAATCCCTGAAGGGCAAAGCCGCCCGCATCCGGGAGAAATCCACACCGCGAGAGACGAAAGATGCCGGGGAACCGGAAACAGTCTCAGACGATTCCGAAAACGCCTGAGATCGGATTCAAAGACCCCTTCTCCGACAAACCAGCCGCCGAAACGAAAGTCCACCTTTTGCTTACCGGACCCTTTGAGGACAGGCAGTGGAAAACAACCCCCGTTTCCTTCTGAAGTGGGGGTCTTTGGTTAAATGGGCAAAGCCTCGTCCAAACCGGCTTCTCCCCTTTTCCTGACACGCATCGCTTCCTTCATCGCTGTTGCTGTTGTGTTGGGTTATCTCCTCGTGGCCGTTCCCAATGTCGAGCTCGTCACCGCAACCTGCTTCGCCGCTGGATACAGTCTGGGAATTGTCGCGGGCGCCGTCGTCGGAGCGATGGCGGAGTTTCTCTTTGCGGGATTTCACCCGATGGGAAGCAGTGTCGGCCTGCTCCTGCTCGCCCAGATGTGCGGCATGGCGCTGGTCGGATTCGCCGGTGGCCAGATAGCCAAATTCCTGCCGGATCCGCAAACCTTTGCTGCCCGGCGCATATTGTTCGTTGCAGGAGCGCTTCTGACCTTTCTCTTTGACCTGCTGACCAATCTGGCCTTCCCGCTGCAGGCTGGTTTCTCCTCTCAGCAGACACTCGCAATGCTTGTGGCCGGAACAGGATTCTCAATCCTCCACATCGGCAGCAATTCCCTCCTCTTCTCGATTGTGCTTCCGTCTCTTCTGATTCGACTGAAGAAGATGGCAGGACCGCTATGAAGAAATTCACCGTCCTCCTAATCTCATTCGTCTTCCTTGGCCGGTTGGCAATGGCTCAAGGCACCGTGCCTTCAATGGGCGCCTACGCGATGGATGGTTACAATCACGAGGACCTGTCGGATATTATCCGACTCTTCCCCGGCATGTATCCGCAAGACCTCGGAACCCTCCATGCGCCTCTCTACTTTCTCCCGTGGGGACTCTGGCCTGGTCAGATGCGTTATGTGCTCGATGGCCTCCCTTTGGAAAGGCGCTACGACGGTCTGTGGGATCCGGATATGCTGCCTGTCTCTGAGATCGACTCCATCACCTTCCAATCTGTGCCGGTCAGTGGACTGTTTCCCGGTGCGGGTGGACGCATGAGCCTGATCACACGCGACCTGCCCGTGGACAGCCCCTATTCTGAGATCCGCCTGCGCGAAGGTTATTACGGTTTCGGAACTGTGGACTTCGCTCACGGACAGGGTGTCTACAAGACGCTTGACCTGCAAGTAACCGGACGGCTCGGGTGGTA
>CAZJAD010000002.1:20876-22232 GCA_964543855.1 uncultured Alphaproteobacteria bacterium | reverse complement strand
ACCGGTGGCGCTCTCTTTGATGCATCTTTCCTGTTGCCAAGGCAACGCCTGCAGGCCACGGGACTCGCTCGGCTTTCGTCCTTGCATCTCCCAGCGTCCAGAGACACGGACACTCGCGACTTCGAGCTCACGCTGGCCGATTCCGTGGATGTCGCGGGCGTCATGGGAATTGAACTCGGTTGTGGTGTACACTCTCAGGATGATTGGGATGCCACGGCTGGACGGTATGGAGTGCGTGGAGTTGTGCCAGTCGGCAAGGTCTGCACCGCTTTCGGTGGTTTCCAGCGGTTCGAGCAATATCCTGCCCCGCTCTGGGTTCAGGGCGGCTACTCCTTGTCGGATCGGCCTCTGCTGATTGCTCCTTCGCTCGCGAATCTCAGCGATTCCCTTATCGGCTGCCCACTCCGAAAAGAGAAAATATCTCAGGCCGAAGCGGGCGTGTCGGCGGACTGGTCGAGGCTCAAGTTGCGGGTAGCGGCGGTCAACATCGTGACCGACGACAGGTTCGTCCCATGGACTTCCACCGCTATGCCCGATCCTTCGACCGATGCGAGATGGGGAGGAGCATTTCAAATGCACCTCACTCTCCGGAGAGATTTGTGCCTCGAATCCCGCTGGTCGGTGCTGTGGACTTCCGAGACCGATTACCAGAAAGCCGATGAAACGCGCGGCTTCACTCGGCTGTATTTCGACCGCACCTTTTTTAAGGCACCGCTCTATGTTCGCGCAAGCCTGTCGCACACCTACCTTGGAGAGCGAACCGCCTTCAGCTATCTGGGGTACAGGCAGTTTGACCCTGTGCATCTGGCTGGTTTCCGCGTGTCGATGCGTATCCGCGGTCTGATGCTCTTCTGGGGAACCGAGAACATTGGTGCCAAACACTACGAATATGTCCCCGGTTTCCTGATGATTCGTAAGGAAGAGTACTGGGGATTGAAATGGATATTCCACTATTGAAAGACTTCTGACGGATGCGCGACCAATTGTTATTGATTGTTATTATTGGAATAACGAGAAGAAATGAGGGCTCGAGTTCACGAAGACGGTTTGCGAATGTAAGGATTTTTTATTATAATTAAGTTTCGCATTAACATGTGACCTCTCTATGGCCAGCAAACCACGCATACTATCAGGAATGCGTCCGACCGGAAAGCTCCATCTGGGGAACCTCGTCGGAGCTCTCGAGAACTGGGTGCAACTCCAGGACAAATTCGAGAACTTCCACATCGTCGCCGACTGGCACAACCTCACGACGGACTACGAGCATTCTCGAGACATCCCCGAGAACACGATGGAAATGGTCATGGACTGGCTCGCCTGTGGGATTGACCCGGAGAGATCACCCATATTCGTGCA
>CAZJAD010000002.1:0-20776 GCA_964543855.1 uncultured Alphaproteobacteria bacterium | reverse complement strand
GAAGCGATGCTCACAGAATTCGCCCGCTTCCCCGGAACCGATGGACGCCGCATGTCCAAGTCTCTCGGCAACACGCTGCTTATCGCAGATCCGCCGGATGTTCTGCGACAGAAAATCTCGAAAGCCGTGACCGATCCTCAGAAAGTCCGTCGCGGCGATCCCGGGCACCCAGATATCTGTCTCATCTTCGCCTATCACAATCGGTTTAACGCCGATGAAGTGCCGGAGATTCGCGCAGGATGTGAATCGGGCGCCTTGGGATGTGTGGATGACAAGAAGCGGTGTATCGAGAAGATCACCGAGTACCTCGCGCCGATTCAGGAAAAAAGGAGACATTTCGAGAAGCATCCCAAGGAGGTTCTCGACATCATCCAGAACGGAGATGAGCGCGCCCGAGAGGTCGCTGAACGAACGATGGCCGAAGTACACGAAGCAATGGGGTTCTGATGCCCGCTTGGCAGGTCAAACTTCCGCGCTTTGAAGGCCCGCTTGATCTGCTGCTCTTCCTTGTCACGCGGCAGGAACTGGATATCCTCGACCTGCCCATCGCCAAGATCACCGAACAATACCTGCAGGTCATCGACACGATGGGAATTGACAGCCTGGAGGATGCCGGGGATTACCTGCTCATGAGTGCGACGCTGATCGCGATCAAGGCACGAATGATGCTGCCACGACCCGAGGTAGCCGCCGAAGAAGAGATGGAGGATCCGCGCCTGCAATTGGCTCGGCGCCTGCTTCTCTACCAGCAGGTTAAACAGGCCGCCGGCGATTTGGGTGAGAGAGAAGAGGCGATGGCGCAGCGCTCCATGAGACTCCTGCCGGCGTTGCCTGTCGGCAGCCAGCCTCCACCGGAAGACCTGCTTGAGCGTGTCTCGCTCTATGATCTGGCAAACGCCTATGATGAAGTGCGGCGCCGCTTCGAAGAGCTCACGGTACATGAAGTCACGCTCTTCAAGGTTTCCTTGGAAGAGCGAATGGCCTGGATCCTCGAGCAGCTTAAAGACAAGTTGCGGTTCTCATTCATGACGGCGCTCCGCGTCGAGTCGGCGAGAGTCCTGTGGATCGTATCCTTTCTGGCCGTTCTGGAGTTGGCTCGCCGCCGCAAGATCGTTCTCGAACAGAACCTGCCCTTCTCTGATTTGTGGGTGTGTCAAGCGCAAGAGTCCACGGTTGAAGCCGTATAGATAAGAAATCATAGTCCTCTCGAATTTCGAGAGCCCGAGCAAGTCAAGTTGATTGTCACCGAAGAAAACCTGAAAGCTGTCGCTGAAGCTCTTATCTTTGCCAGTGCCGAGCCGCTCACCGAGGCTCAGTTTGTCGCGACCACCGGATCCGTCGGGCAGGAAGCCTTGCCGCGATTAGTCGACGAACTGAATGAAGACTACAAGCGAGACGGCCGAGCTTTCGAAATCCTCCACATCGCCGGAGGTTATCAGTTCTTTGCACGGCCCGATTACGCCGAGCCTATTGGGAAGCTGCTGGCGGAACGCAGCCGACATCGCCTCTCCCGGGCCGCTCTCGAAACTCTGGCCATCGTCGCGTTCCGAAGCCCCGTGACCCGAGTGGATATCGATGAGATTCGTGGTGTGGACTCCGGAGGTGTTCTGCGCACACTCCTTGAGCGACGGCTGGTGGCAGTCCGCGGACGACAGAAGAGCATGGGACGGCCATTTCTCTACGAAACGACACCGGAGTTCCTGCGCCACTTCGGACTGGCGGACCTCTCTGAACTGCCACGGGACGGTGAACTGGCGCGGGAATGGACTCCCGCTGAAAGGAAGGAAGAAACGCAATGAATCTGCGCGACGCGCGAGTCATGGTCTTGGGAGGATGGGGACTGGTTGGGATGGCCGTTTGCCGAAAGATCCTGGCACGGAGCCCAAGAACACTCTGCCTGCTTTCGCTGCGCAAAGACGAAGCCGAACAGGCCTGCGATACCTTGGCCAAAGATTTCCCGCAGGTCGAATTCGTGCCGCTCTGGGGTGATATTTTCGTGACTCACGACTTGAAGGATCGGTCGCGATCCGACATCATGGAAGATCCGGACATGCGCCGTTCATTCGTCGAGGATATCTTCGAGCGCCCCACGCCCGAAAGGCTGTCGAGGTTCTTTCTCTATCGAATTATCGCAGAGCATGAGCCGGATGTCATTGTGGACTGTGTCAACAGCGCCACCGGTTTGGCTTACCAGGATGTCTATACCGCTTACTATCGAGCCAAGAACGCGCTGCAACACCCGGACAAAGCTCTCCCCGAAGAAACCGAAAAATTCCTCGGCACGGTTTCTCTCCCGCAGCTCATCCGGCATGTTCAGGTGCTTCTTGATGCGACCCGTCGCGCTGGCACCCATACCTATGTCAAAGTCGGGACCACCGGGACCGGAGGCATGGGTCTGAACATCCCCTACACACATTCGGAAGAGCGCCCCTCGGGACAGTTGCTGTCAAAATCCTCCTTGGCAGGCGCGCATTCGATGCTGCTCTTTCTCATGGGACGCACACCCGGTTGCCCTTACATCAAAGAAATAAAGCCGGCTGCGGCAATTGCATGGAAAAAGATCGCCTATGGCGAAGTCAAACGCCATGGCAAGCCGATTCCTCTCTATGATTGCGCGCCCGAGAACGCCGAGAAACTAAAGGACGAATTCACCCGGCACAGACCGGGCGCAGGAGTGGCCCTCAACCAGAATCTGACATCGGTCTATATTGATACGGGGGAGAATGGCATCTTTTCCACCGGCGAGTTCTTTGCGATTACGGCGGCGGAGCAGATGGAGTTTGTCACGCCGGAAGAAATCGCCCAGGCCGTCCTGTTTGAAATCGAGGGAGGTAACACCGGTTTCGATATCGTGGGAGCGATGGATGCCACCGTCATGGGGCCCACTTACCGCGCCGGAATCCTGCGCGAAACTGCCTTGAAGCAAATGGCCAAACTGGAACAGGAGCACGGTGTCGAGTCCGTCGCGTTCGAGATTCTTGGGCCGCCTCGACTCTCCAAACTACTCTATGAAGCTCATCTGCTGCGCAAAGCGGTCGGAACTCTCAAGGGGGTCACTTCACAGAGCGCAGCCCAACTTGTCCGCGCTGCGGAGGAAGCGATCCGAGGCGACAAGGACCTCCGCGTCGCAATCCTCTCCATCGGGATCCCGATTCTAATGGGCGACGGTCGGTCTCTTCTCCGTGGTCCCGAAGTGAAGATTCCACCCTACGCCGGCAGCGACGTCTTCTCCGTTACCCCGGACACGGTGGACACCTGGGCTCATAATGGCTGGGTGGACCTGCGCGAGGCAAATATGGAAACATGGCGTCACCGCGTGGAAGACTACTTGGAGAGCGCTCGCAGCGTGGATGCCACAGATACCTCGTCCAATTTCCCTTGGGACCGCGTGGCGTCGGATTCGCTTGATGAAATTCATCCGGGCAAACTCGTCGCCCACATTTTTGTCGAAGAGGAAAAAGGCGCTCGCATCAAACGGTAGCAGCCGTGCGAAAACTGATCATAGCAATTGATGGCCCGGCGGGTTCAGGTAAATCCACTACGGCCCGATTGGTGGCCAAGACTCTCGGGTATCGCTATCTCGACACCGGCGCGATGTACCGCACTGTCGCCTTGAAAATGCTCCAGCTCGGCGTCGAACCTCAGGATACGAAGGGGATTCTCGAACTACTTCGAGAAATCCGAATCGAGCAACAAGAAGAGAATGGGGAGACACGTATCCTGCTCGACGGTGAGGATGTCACGGAGGCCATCCGCACACCGGAGATTTCCCTCTGGGTCGGCCCCGTATCCGAGAATCCGACCGTGCGAGAGTTTCTGGTCGAGTTGCAGCGGGAAATGGGCAAGAAAGGCGGGGTGGTCCTTGAGGGCCGGGACATTGGCACGGTCGTCTTTCCCGACGCACCGCTCAAGATCTATCTGATTGCCGACTTGGACGAGCGAGCGCGCCGTCGCTTGCGAGACTTGAGCGTCCAGGGAATTGAACAGGACGAAACCGAGATACGGCAAGCGCTCGCCGACCGAGATAAGCGGGATAGCACCCGCGAACACAGCCCTCTCTCGTGTGCTCGGGATGCGGTCGTTCTGGATACGACTCATCTCACTCTGGACGAACAGGTTGGAAGAATCGTCTCTCTTGCGCGCGAAAGAGAGAGGCCGAAAAAGTCGAAAAAGGGGTCATGAGATTCGGCTACGCTTTCTGTGCCGGGTTGTCCCGCTGGATCCTTTCGCTCTTGTTCGGACTGAAGGTTCGGGGCAGAGAGAATATCCCGCCGCGCGGAAAGCTCATCGTCGCGGCGAACCATCGCTCCAATCTTGACCCGATGATATTGGGAGCCGCTCTGCCGCGAGAGATACACTTTTTCGCTAAGACGGAGCTGTTCAAGAACCGGCCTTTCGCAGCGCTCATTCGCTATCTGAATGCCTTTCCGGTCACGCGGTCCGGCTTTGACCGGGAAGCCCTCAGACACTCGCTGAAAACCTTGGAGAGTGAGGAGGCTCTTCTCATTTTCCCCGAAGGGACCCGCGCGCCGCGTGGCGGTTTCTTGAGAGTCAAGACGGGAATTGGGTGGCTCGCGTATTCGTCTCGCGCGCAGATTGTGCCGGTCTACGTGCACGGCAGTGACCGAGCACGGCTCGCTTTCTTTCGTCGGCCTCGCATGTCGGCCGTCATCGGCCAGCCCCTCTCGCTTGCCGATCTTATGCCGCAGGGCGCTCACGGAAAGGAACTCTATCGCCGCATCGCCGAGGAAATCCTCGAACGCATTCGGACTCTGTCGCTCGAAACTCCCGGCCGTCTGGTCAAGAATAAAGGGCCTATCTACGAAAGAGATGTTATCCCGTATCCTGAACTGCGCTGAAAAAACCAACAACTCATAAACAAAGGTCACACCGGTGCTCGAGTTGAGGACTTCTCGATTCGGTTGAGCGCTGTGCGGTGTCGACTGTGAACCAAGTGAAGGAGTGCTAACCCAATGGACGAACAAACAAACTCAACCCCCCAGAATCTGGGGCCAAATGAAACCACGGAAGGAGGTGAACAAGTCCGCAAGCAGGAAGCCGCCCAGCAGCAACGGCCAGCTTCCCCCGAAGAAAATCTGGAATATCGCGGCCGCACCGTGGCCCTTGAAGATATGGAGAAGGGACAGAAAGACTCGACCGAAGAAACCAGCGGTCTGGTGTCGCTCTATGAGAGAACCATTATGGATTTCAAAGAAGGGGAGATTGTTCGAGGCAAGGTGATTGCGATCGGTGACAAAGAAATCGCTGTGGATATTGGTTTCAAATCCGAAGGAACCGTTCTCACTGAGGAATTCGATGACCTCTCCGGGATCAAGGTCGGCGACGACATCGAAGTCTACCTCGACCGCGTAGAAAATGCCGAAGGTCAACTGATTCTCTCCAAGAAGAAAGCCGACTTCCTCAAACTCTGGGAGCGTATCGGCGAAATCTATCACCAGAATGAAACCATCGACGGCAGAATTCTGCGCCGCATCAAAGGTGGTATGGTCGTCGACATCCTTGGAGTCGATGCCTTCTTGCCCGGATCGCAGATTGACATCCGTCCCGTGCGCGACTTCGATGCCCTCGTTGGACAGACGATGGATTTCCGGATCGTAAAGCTGAATGATTCCCGAAAGAATGTGGTCGTATCGCACAAAGTCTTGGTCGAAGAAAGCATGGCCGGCGTCCGGGAAAAAGTCCTGAGCGAAATGGAAGTCGGTAAGATCCTGGAGGGAACCGTCAAGAACATCACGGACTTCGGAGTGTTTGTCGACTTGGGCGGAGTCGACGGTCTCTTGCACATCACGGACCTCTCGTGGGGTCGCGTCGGGCATCCGTCCGAAGTCGTGCAGCTCGACCAGAAACTGCAGGTCAAGGTTCTTGATTACGACCCCGAGCGTCGGCGCATCTCGGTCGGGTTGAAACAGCTTCAGCCACACCCGTGGGAAGGCGTGGAGACCAAATATCCGGTCGGGTCGCGCGTCAAAGGCAGGGTCGTGTCGATCGCTCGCTATGGAGCCTTCATTGAGCTCGAAAAGGGACTTGAGGGTCTTATCCATATTTCCGAAATGAGCTGGACGCAACATATCAAACACCCCTCGGCTCTTGTGTCCGTAGGCGATGAAATTGAGATTGTCGTTCTATCCATCGACAAGGAAAACCGCAAGATATCGCTGGGGCTCAAGCAAACCGAGAAGGATCCCTGGGAGGACTTGGAGCAGAAGTACACCGTCGGCTCTCGCCACAAAGGCATTGTGCGTGACTTGGTCCCGTTCGGGGCCTTCGTCGAGCTCGAAGATGGCATCGATGGACTCGTTCACATCTCCGATCTGTCGTGGACAAAGCGTATCCGGCATCCGGGCGAGGTCCTGAAAAAAGAAGATGAAGTGGAAATCGTTGTCCTCGGTTTCGACCGTGGAGAGCGCCGGATTGCCCTCGGACTCAAGCAAGCGCAGGAGAATCCCTGGGATCGTTTCGAACAGGCCTATCCCATCAAGACTCAGACGACCGGCAAGGTCGTCCGCGTACTCGAAAAAGGTGTCGTCGTGGAACTGCCGCTCGAAGTCGAGGGCTTCGTACCCAACAGCCAGTTGCGACGATTGGCAAAAGGAGCGGAGCGTCGCACGATCAAAGCGGGCGATGAATTGGCCCTCGAAGTCATCGAGTTTGACAAGGAATCGAAGCGCATTATTCTCTCGGCGTTGGAGGCTGAGAAGACGGCGGAGACAAAAGCCTACGACGAGTATCTGACGACATCGGAGGGAGCAGCCGTTCAGACGCCTCAGGAAATCCCTGAGATTCCGAAGGGGGAGGTTGCCACGGAAGACGCAACGGACGAGGAGGGGGCGCCGCCTGCTGCTGCCGAAGCACCGAAGGAGGCCGCCGACATCACGCCGCCGGAAACTGCCCCCGAGATGCCGAAAGATAAGGGAGAAACTCCGACGGACGAACCAGCCGCGAGTGCATTCGCCGAGAGCGAAGAACTACCAGAAGACACTAAGGAAAAGCAGCCTCCGGTTGCCTCCGAGGAAGATACAGCCGCTTCGTCCGAAGAACCTCCGTCGGATGAGCCACCGTCTCCCGGAAAAGAGACGAGCGCATAGCCATACTGCGGACGCCGGCGCGCCAACAGACGGACAGCCTCGCCGCAATTCTCGATAGGTCACGCATGGCGGAAAAAGTCTGCATCGCCACCTTAGGGTGCAAACTCAACCAATACGACAGCGAGGCGATTCTGGCTCGGCTTCGCAGCTCCGGCTACGAGGTGGCCCACGCTCCGGAAGACGCTGACTTGTGCGTTGTCAACACTTGCGCTGTGACAGCAACCGCGGAAAGCAAAACGCGCAATCTCCTGCGGCGCTTCCACCGGTCAGCCCCTCACGCACGCCTGTTTGCCGTCGGGTGCATGGCGGAGCGTGACGCCGCGGCCCTCAGCTCTCTTGGAGGGGTTGATGTCGTTCTCGGCAATCGCGAAAAAGAGCGCATCCTCGACTTTCTCTCGCCTGCGAAAGCAGGAACCGTTGCCGTTGGGGAAACCTCAGGCGTTACAACTTGGGTCGATAGCGGCGCTGTCGATAGGTTACTCGGGCGCAGTCGTGCCTATCTGAAAGTCCAGGACGGTTGCGACGAGAAATGCACCTACTGCATCGTGCCGCGTCTTCGAGGGCAGGCGCGCAGTCGACCGGTCGCCGAGGCAGTCGAGCAGGCAGAACAACTTGCAGGCAACGGGTTCGTCGAGATTGTCCTGACAGGCGTGAACTTGAGCAGCTACGGCCAGGATCTCGGTTCGGAAGATGGCCTTCAAGAGCTCCTGTTTTCTCTGGAAAGCGTCTTGGGACTTCAGCGCATCCGACTCGGGTCAATTGAACCGTGGGGACTCTCGGAGTCCCTGATTCGATTCATCGCACAGTCAGAGAAGATATGTCCCCATCTGCATCTGCCGATTCAAAGCGCCGATGACAGGATTCTGCGCTGGATGAACCGTCGCTACACGGCCTCGCGCTTGCGTGAACTCATTCGATTCGCATTCTCTCTGCGCCAAGACTGGGGACTCGGTGCCGATGTCATTGTTGGTTTCCCCGGTGAGATGCCGGAACATTTCGCGAACACCTGCCGATTCGTCGAAGAGAACCCGTTCACTTACCTGCATCTGTTTCCGTTTTCGGCGCGACCGGGAACGCCGGCACAGCGACTCCCGGATCGCGTTCCAGGATTCGAAATCCAGAAACGCATGACTGAATTGAAGAAACTCGACACACAGAAGCGCCGCCGCTTTCGGGAAAACCATATCGGAACGGTGCAGCAGATTGTCCCGGAAAGCCGCGGCACTGGAGAGCTCGCCAGCGGATACACTCGCAATTATCTGCGGGTTTTCTTCAAACCACCGCAATCAACCATGCGCAAGACCTGCAGCATATACATTGAGAAACTGCATCCCAACGGAGTTCAAGGAAAGATCGTTCAGGCACATTATGGCAACAAAGAAATACCAGCCTAGCGCGGACCGCTTGGTTCGCACTTTTCTCGACCTTGTTCAGATCGACAGCCCGTCAAAAGAGGAGGCGGATGTCGCTGCCTATCTGACCAAGATTCTCAAACCCCTTGGCGTGGAGATCTGGCAGGACGATGCTGCCAAGAAAATTTCGGGGAACTGCGGCAATCTGCATGTCCGGATGAAAGGATCAATCTCGAACGCGCCGACACTGCTCTTCTCCGCTCATATGGACACGGTCATGCCGGGCCGTGGAATTCAGCCGCGCGTCGAGGACGGCGTGATTCGATCGGATGGCACGACGATACTCGGTGCGGACGATAAATCCGGTGTCGCCGCGGTTGTCGAGATGCTGCGCGTCGTCTACGAGCAGAAACTGCCCACGGGACCCATTGAAGTGATCTTTGATGCAGCCGAGGAGGTGGGTCTGCTCGGAGCCCGCGAAATTGACTTCAGCGAACTCAAAGCGAAGTGCGCTTTCGTTCTCGATAGTGAGGAGCTCGAGAGAATTGTCGTGCGCTCTCCTCATGCAAATCGCATGACCTTCGAAATCGAAGGAGTCGCTGCGCATGCCGGCATGGCTCCGGAACGAGGCATCTCGGCCATCGAAGTGGCGTGCAAAGCCATTTCTCAGATGCGCCTCGGGCGTCTGAATCCAGACTCGACAGCGAACATTGGCACAATTGAGGGCGGACGGGCGACCAATGTCGTCGCCGACCGGGCAACGATTCGCGCCGAAGCAAGGAGTCATGACGCTGAATTCCTCGAGAATCAGACCACGCATATGCAAGATTGTTTTCGTAACATCCTTCCCGAGTTTCGAAAGGAACTCGATGGCAAGATTCTCATCCCAAAATTCAACGCGACGATTATTCGTGAATATGGAGCCATGAACATTGCCGAGGACAGCCTGCCATACCGCCTGGCCTTCGCTGCCGGAACGAAGCTCGGCCTCAAAATGGAAGCGCAGTCCGTCGGCGGGGGAACGAACGCCAACATCTACAACTCTCACGGTCTCCCGACGGTTGTCATTGGAACCGGGATGTCCGGTGAACACACAACAGACGAGCACATCGCCGTCTCTGATTTGGAAATGTGCTGCCGCCTCTGTATCGAAATCCTGACCCAAAACGCAGAACTGGCGTCGTAATCAATGAGACCTGCATCTCCATGATTCACCGCGTTCTCTGCCTTCTCATAGCCCTCGGTGTGGCGATGGCTTCGCGACCCGCCGGGGGCTTTGTGCTTCGGGAGCAGCGGCTTGGCAGAGCCCCCGAGCGATGGGTAACGGGCCAGAATCCGACAGAGGTTCGGATCGACCTGTCCGGCGCCTGGCAGTATCGAACTTCAAAAGAAGAAGCGTGGCACACGGGATGGATTCCTTCCTGCTTTGATGATTACCAGGGAGAAGTCCTTTTTCACCGTGAAGTCACATTGCCCGATTCCCTTCGCGGCTGGCATTTCCATCTGGTCGTTGCGCAGGCGAACTACAAAGTCAGCGTCGTGATCAACGGCAAGTTCATCGAGTCCGCCGAAGGAAATCATCTCGGGTTCACTCTCGATCTCCCCTCCCAGCTTCTGACCTTCACCAAAGCAAACACGATCGAACTCAAAGTCGACAACCGCCTGAGATCGAAGACCACGCTCCCCTTGTATCCGCAGATATACGCGCCGCGCAATTCCGGCGGCATTCTCTCCGACTGTTACCTGTGGGTCACACCGCCGTGGTCCATCGAGGGTGCCGTCTTGCACTGGCCGGCGGCGGATTCAACCCTGGGTGCCACCGTGACCATCGATATTGCCCGAGCGATAGGCCCGACAGTCTCCTTCCTCGTTCCTGGAGATTCGATTGTCTGTTCCGCCGAAATCTACGATGCCAAAGGGAGGCTCGTGGCAGAGTCATACTCCGTGGCCATTCCCGTTGACGGCCCGAAAGCTCAACAGCTTTCTCTCGAATTCGAGCCATTCAGGCCACTCGCGTGGTCGCCAGGCAACCCGGTTCTCTACGACCTGGATGTCTGCCTGAACACACCAGACGGTTTGCTTCATCTCTACCGCCAGAAGATAGGATTCAAGAGACTCTCTCTGTCAGAGCACGGCTTTCTCTTGAATGGCGCGCCGATTTCCCTGCGCGGTACGCAATATATTCCGGAGAGTGCCGCTGCGGGCTCAGTCATTCCCGATACGCTTTTCGAAGCGGATGTCCGTCGGATGAAGGAGTTGGGGTTCAATCTGCTGCATGTAGTTCCCTCGCCTGCTCCACCGGCTCTTCTCGCGGTATGTGATCGGCTGGGGATGCTCGTTTTCTCGGGATTGCCACTCGACGGCATTCCAGCAGATATCCTCGCGAAGCGCGCCTATCGAGCACGGTGCGAGTTGGCGCTGCGCCGCCTGGTCCGCCGAGACCGAGGCCATGTGTGCATCGCGGCCTGGGGACTGGGGCATGATCTCGACTGGAAAAGCCACCGGACTCAGGCGACGATCACCGATCTCGCCGGTGAGCTCGCTGAGCTGGATAGTCGCCCGACTTTTGTCGAAACCTACAACCTGAATTCCGTCGCAGACTATCCGGTGAGTTTCTTCCTGCTTGGTCTGGCGCCTTGGAGACGGGACTTGCCCTTGAACCCTGACACACTAACCAGGCCAGTCATCTTGAGTCGTGTCGGCACGATGGTGAGCGAAGGGGGAAGGGGAAGCGCCTCCGAACAGGCCGATTTCTTGCTTGACCAACTGAGCCAAGTGTCAGGTGACACTCCCTATGCCGGTCTGCTGATTTTCTCCTATTCGGATTATCGCGGCTACACGCCTCCCCTTGCGCAAGCCAACAAAGAAGATCCCTATATCTATTCCTTTGGCCTCGTGGATCTGGCCCGTCACGAAAGGGTATCGTTCTTCAAACTCCGCGACCTGGCGCAGACCGGCGAATCGGCTCCCATGTCAGAAAGACCGCAGGGTGAATCACCGCCGGTCGAGTTTCCGGTTGGAAGTCTCGGCTTGATTGTGTTGCTGAGTCTCGAGCTCCGCCGCAACAATGTCTTCAAGCAGAATCTCAAGCGTGTCTTTCTTCATGCGCACGGCTTCTTCTCTGACATCCACGCCCGACGCTTTTTGCAACCCAGTCAAACCGTCGTGCTCGCGGTATCGCACGCGCTCACGCTGGCCTTGCTGGGTTCGAGTCTGCTCTACGGTCTTCGCTATTCGTACGGTTTCGACTATCTCCTCACTCATTTTGTTCGCTGGCCTGCAATGAAACTGGGGGTTCTGAGTCTCGTCTGGAATCCCATCCTGAGCATCATCTACCTGGCGATCCTGTTTCTACTGCTGCTCTTTCTCCAGGCCGTTGTCATCAAGCTCGCAGGCCTCATTTTCCGTGCGCGAGTTACCCTCGGAAAGGCCGTCACCTATGTGACCTGGTCGGCTGCGAATTTCGTCTTCCTGCTGCCGTTTGCAGTGGTCTTCTATCGGTTGGTGCGTCTGCCGGCCCTTGCCGTACCGTGTACGCTCCTTCTGCTGGCTTTTGCTCTCTGGCACTTGCTTCGGATGTTCAATGCTCTTCGCATCGCCTATGCGACAAGCTACGGGCGGCTCTATCTGGTTGCGCTCGGTGGAGGAGCCTTCGTTGCTTTCCTGGTTCTCCTCCTGTTGCAGGCGTCGATCGGCACGGTCTCATTCTGGATTTACTACTCCAATGTCCTGCCTCACTGACATAACTGCCCCGCGCATGAAATCCGTCGCAGAGATTCCATCGATTGACTGTGGACAAATAGATTGCGAGTCTTATCATGTCTGAAAAGATTATCGGTGAAGGCTTCACCTTCGACGATGTACTCCTGGTACCGCGCAAGTCGGATGTGCTCCCCACGCAGGTCGATCTTCGCACACGCTTGACCCGAAACATCGAAATGAACATCCCGCTGGTTTCGGCGGCCATGGATACCGTCACGGAAGCGGCGTTGGCCATCGCCATCGCCCGCGAGGGCGGCATCGGCATCATCCACAAGAACATGTCGCCTCGCGAGCAGGCTGACCAGGTGGATCGAGTGAAGCGCTCCGAATCAGCGATTATCGCTAAACCCTACACCTTGCCTCCAATCGCCAGAATCTCCGACGCCCTCCAGCTCATGCAAAGACACGGCATCAGCGGTATTCCGATTGTCGACGACGAGAAATTGGTCGGCATTGTCACGCATCGTGATCTCCGCTTCGAGCGCGACGAGACTCTGCAAATCTCCGCGGTCATGACCCCTCGGGAGCGTCTCGTCACGGCGTCAGTCGGGACGCCGCTGGCCGAAGCCGAATCGATCCTCCAAAAACACCGTATCGAAAAGCTGCTCTTGGTTGACAGCGCTGGACGCCTGGCGGGGCTTATCACCGTCAAAGACATTCAGAAGCGGCTCCTGTTTCCCCACGCCTGCAAGGATGAGCAGGGCCGGCTTCGTGTCGGCGCGGCCGTCGGAGTTCGTCCGGATACTCTCGAACGGGTCGCTGTGCTGGTGGACGCCGGAGTCGATGTCATCGTCGTTGACTCCGCTCATGGCCACTCAGCCAATGTCATCCGCACCGTCAAAGAAGCCCGCGCTCACCATCCAACACTCGAGCTTATTGCGGGCAATGTTGTCACCGCTCAGGCCGCCTTGGAACTGGTCGACGCCGGTGCCAGCGCAATCAAAGTGGGTGTCGGTCCGGGCTCGATTTGCACGACGCGCGTCATCGCAGGGGTTGGAGTCCCTCAGATCTCAGCGATTCTCGAATGCGTAGCCGTGCTTGAGCCGCGTGAAGTCCCTCTGATCGCGGATGGCGGTGTCCGCTATTCCGGTGACCTTGCCAAGGCAATTGCCGCCGGTGCTGATTCCGTGATGGTGGGAAGTCTCTTTGCCGGAACGGAAGAAGGCCCGGGCGAGATGATTCTCTACGAAGGGAGGAGCTACAAAACCTTCCGGGGGATGGGATCCATTGGGGCGATGCGTGAAGGCGCGGCGGATCGCTACTTCCAGGCGGAAACAGATCCAAAACTCGTGCCGGAAGGCATCGAGGGCCGCGTGCCGTACAAAGGTCGCCTGGCCGACACGGTCTTCCAACTCATGGGAGGGTTGCGATCCGCGATGGGCTACTGTGGTGTCACGACGATCCGGCAGATGAAGAAGGACACACAGCTCATGAAAATCTCATCAGCCGGACTTCTGGAAAGTCACCCGCACGATATCGCCGTCACCCGCGAAGCGCCGAACTACGAACTGCCGGCAAGCTTCTCGACGCAATAGCCCCGGCACGATCCCGGATAAACAAAGAGCCGGTGCTTAACCTTGGCAAGAGGGAAAATTTCGCCACGGTCACACCGGCTCGGCGGGGAAAAACGATAAAATCTAAAGAGTCAGACTTCGTACATAGCGGGCCAATTTCGACTTGTGATTCGCGGAAGTGTTGGGATGCATGACCCCTTTGGCAGCAAGCCGGTCGAGCACTCTGTTCGCCGCTCGCAGAGCTTCTTCCGCGTCAGCCCGGTTCTTCGCGGCCAGCACATTCTTCTCCGTCGTCCTCATCGCAGATCGGTACGCGCGATTCCGAAGTCGTGAAGCAGCACTGGTGCGCATTCGTTTCTTACAGGATCTGTGTTGTGGCATACTATGGCATTTCGTGAACTAACAAGGATGAACACTGCGCCGACCGACTTGTTGACGCCCCACTCAGCGGCATTCTTTGGCCCGGCTGCAGTGCCCGGGTTCGAAGCCCAAATATAAGAAAAATACCCTTGATTGTCAAGCAGAAAAGGCAGAACATGCATCTCACAGAATCCGCTCGAACCGCCCTGCGCAACTCCATCAGTATTAGTGTATTAACCGGCGCCGGTGTCTCCGCTGAAAGCGGCGTGCCCACTTTCCGGGGCGAAGACGGGCTTTGGAGCAAGTTCAGAGCAGAGGAACTCGCCAATTTTCAAGCGTTTATGAGAAACCCCGAACTTGTCTGGGAATGGTACCAGTATCGGCGAAACATCATCTCATCTGTTAAGCCCAATCCGGGGCATGTCGCTCTGGCCGAATGGGAGAAGACGCATGACAACTTCGGTCTCATCACGCAGAATGTCGATGGCCTCCATAAGCGCGCAGGCAGTCGCCGAGTGATTGAACTCCATGGGAACATCATGCGCAATCGCTGCCTGGACTGTGGGAACGTCTATGAAGCCGAAGAAGTTAACTTTAAGGACAAGGTCCCCTCATGTGCTTGCGGGGGAATCCTTCGCCCGGATGTCGTGTGGTTCGGCGAGATGTTGCCGCCGCAGGCTATCAATCAAGCCTTCGCTGCAGCCGAAAGTGCCGACCTTTTTCTCTCCGTCGGAACATCCGCCCTCGTTCATCCCGCGGCCTCCTTACCGGAACTCGCCCGCGCCAGCGGGGCTTATCTCATCGAGATTAATGTGGCGCCAACAGCCTTGACTCCCTCAGTAGACCTGTACCTCGAAGGGCCGTCTGGCCAGATTCTCCCGGAGCTCCTTGTCCAATGGCGAGCCGAAAGAGCCACATGAGATCAAAATGCAGGTGATGAGTCACAACATATCTCGCTCAGTACTCTTGGTGGCTGGGCTCCTCGCTCTCGGATGGCTGCTCCTTCTCGTGGATGGGTGCGCTTACTACAACACTTTCTATAACGCCAAGAGGCACTTTCAGGCGGGTGAGCGCGCCAATCGCAATGTGAGCGAAGGTCACTCGCGGGATGTTCAGAATTACAGGAAGTGCATCGAGACCGGCGCCCGCCTCCTGGAACTGTACCCGAAAAGCCGTTGGGTGGACAATTGCCTTCTCCTGATGGGCAAAGCGTACTATCAATCGAGCGAATACCCACAGGCTCAGCGCAAGTTCGAGGAGCTTATCAGCAATTATCCCAGAAGCAAGCTGATTCCTGAAGCGAAGCTGTGGCTCGCCGAAACCATGGTGAAGATGAAGCGAACCGACGAGGCACTGCTGGTTCTTCAACAATTGCTGGCATCGTCCGAGGGCAAGGCATTCCGGGCGCGAGGGGCTTTTCTCCTCGGCAATATCCACTTCGATGCCAAACGCTACGGCGACGCGGCCGACGCCTATCGACTCGCCGCCCAGAAGTATCGAAAGAAAGTCCCGCACTCAGAATCGCTCTATATGCTCGGACGCTGCTTGTATCTGCGTAAGGAGTTCGAGGAGGCCAAAGCCACCTTCGAACGGATCCCGAGACTGAGACCGCCCCGCGACCTCGTCTATTTGGCCTTGGTCGAAGCCGGGCGATGCACGGCAGAACTGGGAGACATCGAAGGAGCCTTGGATCTCCTCAATCGTCTGAAAAGGGATATCCGATTCCAGGACTACTCGTCGGGCATTGACCTCACCTTGGCCAACATCGCCGCCAGCAAGGCAGACTACGACGAAGCGACTCGACTCTACCGGGAATACATTCGCTCGAATCCCGGAGGTGAGGAGGCTGCCGAAGCGTTCTTCCGTCTGGGACTCATTTACCGTGATCATTATCGCGATCTCCCGACCAGCGCCGCTTATTTCGACAGCGCCAAAGGAGCGGGGAAGGGCGGGCTGGCGGATTCAGCGAGTGCCGAAGTCCGGCAGTTGAATCGTGGACTCGCGTTCTTCCAGCAAAAAGCCGACATCGAGTCACAGATTCAATTCGTTGATTCCGTCCTGAGGCACTCTGCTCCCAAGGACGAAGGCTCTCTGCTCATTCCACCCGATTCAGCCGCTCCCGACAGTGCACCGGTCAATTCCCTGACTGAAGTCCAGCAGGATTCGTCATATCAAATCACGCTCGAAGACGACACTCTCGGCAGTCCGTCGGTGCCGAACGAAGAAACCCTACCTTCTGAGCCGTCCAATCCCGCGGCATCGGATAGCGCGCCGCCACCCGTTGAGGATCAGATTGGCAAAGACTCTCTCGAGAGCGAAGGTGCCGCACCGGAGGAAGTGTCAGGAAATGCTACGGCATCCGGAGACAAGCAACTGACTCTCGAAGACCTGCTGACGGCCAAGGGAGACCTGCAAAAAACGCTTTTCCATATTGGTGAATTCTACTTCTACGATCTGAAAGATGCGGATTCGGCTTTCTACTATTTCGAGATAGCGGCGAAAGATACATTTGACCTGTCGACGCGCTGGCGAGCAAACATGATGCTTGCTCATCTGGCGGCTCAGCGCGGAGCCAGTGACGAAGTCATTGAGCGGTACTACCAGACCGCCCTCGTCACCGAGGGAATTCCACTGGGAGCTGAGAATCGAGCGCGCGAGGCCCTCGGTCTTCCCTTGAAATCAGCTCCTCCCGATACGCTTCGTGAGAAATATCTGAGTCTCGAAAAAAGCATCGTCGATTCCGCTGAATCCCCGGATTCTCTCTTGGTCGCTTTGGAGTCGCTGATGACAGCGGATCCGCAATGGCCCTACTATCCGAAAGTGCTCTTCGCCAAAGCCTATCTGTACGAACACCGACTCAAGGATAAGGAATTAGCCAAGGCGGTCTACCAACATCTCATTTCTCTCTATCCTGACTCGGCTTTTTCCACGACGCTGACAGACCGACTCGACACGACCAAGCTGGCCGCATCGACTCAGGAAGGACTTCTGCCCACCGGACCCGCTGGCGAAGGGGAGGGCGCTGAAGGTGGCGAAGAGCCCGGCTGGCCTCCACCGGAAGAAACACTCTTGGGAAGGCAAGGACGATAAGCCGCGATGGGCGATTTGCCGAAACGACTCCTGGTCGCCCTCTGGGGCATACCACTCCTTCTGTTGTCTCTTTATCTTGGCGGTCTTCTGCTCGGCGCCCTGATTTCTCTGATCCTTTTGCTCTCGGCAAGTGAATGGAGGTATTTGGGCGACTGCGTCGGCGCCAAGGTCTCGTTCTTTTCTCTATGGCTCAGCGCCGCCGCCATCCTGTTCTTTCAGTTCTCAGGCGGCACCACTCTCGCGGCGTGCCTCGCTCTGGTTGTGCTCCTCGCACTCTTCGCTGTTCAAATCTTCAACATTCCGCGCTCGCCGCTTCGCAACCTGGGACATCTGACCCTCTGGATTGTCTATGTCGTGATTCCCATCTCGCTCTGGTGGACGATTTGGGATTACGATAACCTCCTGAATCCTGCGGCCGGTCGTTGGTTCCTTCTCGTCCTGTTCGTTTGTATTTGGATCACGGACACGGTCGCTTATGCGGTCGGAAGCGCAATCGGGAAGCATAAGCTGTTGCCGGAGGCGAGCCCGAACAAGAGCTGGGAAGGAGCGATCGCCGGTTTCGTGGCCGCCCCTCTGGTTGTCCTGCTGTTCAAAGCCGTCGGCATCTTCGATTTCAACATCTGGGATATCGCCGCCTTCGCAATCATCGTCGGCGTCATTGGTCAGGTCGGTGATCTGCTCGAATCGCTTCTGAAGCGCGAAGCAGGCATCAAGGACACATCCGGTTTCCTTCCTGGACACGGAGGCCTCTTGGACCGATTCGACAGTCTCTTCCTGGCGACACCGGCGCTCTATCTCTATCTTCTGGTTCGCTGACCCAGAGCGTCTGGAGTGAAAGCTTTGACAACCGAAACGATCGACAAACTCGCGCTGCTTTCTCGACATGATGTCGAATCATCGCTGGGGCCGGATGAGCGAAACATCGAGATGTTCCACACCATCTCGCCTACCTACGATCTGCTCAATCACTTGCTCTCGCTCGGTCTCGACATCTCATGGCGCCGTCGATGTGCCAAAGCGCTCGATATCTCTCCGGGTTGTGAGATTCTCGACTGCGCGGCGGGAACGGGAGACATGGCGATCGCAGTTTGCCGAGAAGTCCCCGACGCGCGCGTCGTCCTGTTGGACCCGGCCAAAAGTATGCTCGCTCGCGCCGAGACGAAACTCGCCGATTTTCCTCAATCAACACTGCAATTCGTTCACGCCAGCGCGGAACCGCTGCCGTTTGCTTCGGAATCATTTGACCGCGTCATGGTCGGCTTTGGAATTCGAAATTTTCGACAACTCGATGTCGGCCTGGCTGAGCTCTTCCGAGTCACGCGGCGCGGTGGAAAAGGCGCCATTCTTGAATTCACGCCCGACCGCCCGTCGATTTTTCAGCCGTTCTTCAAGTTCTACCTGTCCCAGGTTGTGAAGCGAGTCGGATCGCTCATTTCAGGCGACGGGCGGGCGTACGATTACCTTCGGATTTCCATTCGGGATTTTCCCACAACCGCCGAGCTTGCAGAGCGCCTGACGCGGATCGGTTGGACGGTCGCGGGGACAGAGAAACTCTCCGGAGGAGTCGCGACGCTTTTCATCCTCCGGAAGTGAGTCAAGTATGCCCATCTACGAATACATTTGCCGGGACTGCGGACAGAAATTCGAAGAGCTCGTATCCTCAGCGCATCCTGAAACCGTTTCGTGCCCAAAGTGCCAATCACAGAAAGCGGATCGGCTGTTTTCTGCTTTCGGGATTGGTGGCGCAGTGAAGTTCTCTTCCTCGGCAGGACCGAGCAGTTGTGCATCCTGCAACCTCACAAGCTGTGCAGGGTGCTCAAGCAATTCTCATTAGGCGAATGGTCAGTTCCCGACCAGCCCTTATCGCAGCACTATTTCTTATCGGCGGGATTGTCGCCGCGCTCTACATAGATATTCCTCTCGGTGCGGCTCTTGCCCTCAGCGCGAGCGCGTTGCTCCTTAGCGGCGTGCTCTTTTTGTTTCGTGCACCGTACGGTCTGTCTCTGGCCGCCCTCGCTCTTTTCGTGGTGATGCTGGGTCTGGTTCGAGGCACGGAATCAATCGCACGCAACGAACGACGCGCTGTTGCCGAGTTTGTTTCCGAGCATTCAGACGCCTCCGTCTGCGGCTGTGTGGTGCGCATGGAAGAGGATCGCGCTTCCCGCCACAGGCTTCTGCTCTCTCGAGCGGTTCTCATCGCGCCGGAAGATACACTGCGCGTGACATCGCTAAGGTTGCAGGTGCGCGGTCTTCTCACATTCGATACACTACGACCCGGCGATTGGCTCTCCGTCGAAGGCACTTTGCGCCTCCCGGAGGATCCGCGCGTTCCGGGACAGATCGGCCATGTCCGAAATGCCCTGATGGAGCGAATCGCGGCGTATGTCTATGTCGGAGACAACACGCAGTGCTTCGTGGTTCCTTCGAAGAAATCGACGCCTGCACGCATCATTCATTCCCTCCGGCGAGACATCACCCGCGCCCTAGACAGCAACCTTTCTGACAAAGCCTCCTCCTTGTGCAAAGCCCTTTTTCTCGGTGACCGTTCTGGTTTCTCACGCGAATTCAACCAGCAAATCAAGGCGACAGGCCTCAGCCACATCTTCGCTCTAAGCGGTCTCAATGTCGGATTGATCGCTTCATTGGTCTGGCTGGCGGCCTCAATCTTCGCAGTGCCCTTCACGCTTCGCATCTGGCTCTCGCTGTTTGCAACCGTCTTCTATGTTGCCCTGGGACTTGGCATTCCCTCGCTGACGCGCGCGGGAATCATGTGCTCCATCTTTCTGGTCGGCCACCTGATCCATCGCAGGGCGCAGGTTCTGAACATCATCGGAGCCGCGGCGTTTCTGGAGCTTCTCTGGAGACCGCTGGACTTGGTGGATGTCGGTTTCCAACTCTCCTACCTCGCCGTCTTGGGAATGGTCCTGACTTACACTTGGCTCAGAGCCGTCGCCGTCAAGATCCTTGGCTTCGATACTCTGTCAAGGCCTTCGTTGCGTTCCATTCTGGATGTTGGTCTCGCGACACTCGGAGCGCAGATTGGCACGCTCCCTCTCTTGGCGGCTGTTTTCGGCACAGTTCCTCTCGTGGGTCTTCTGGCAAACCTCGTGGCGGTTCCTGCCTTCGCTCTTTTGCTCTGGTGGGAAATCTTCCTGCTTGCGCTCATCCCGATTTCGCATACAGTAGCCGCGTCTGTCGGAGCAACGATCAATGCGTTTGCGGATTTCCTGCACATCTTCGTCGAGTGGTTTTCAGCTCTTCCCGGTGCAAGTCTGCAGACCGGTTATCTCTCGCCGCTCGCCTTGGCAGGAATCTATCTCGGGCTTGCCGTCGCCTGGTTTCAGCGCGAGCGATTCCAGTGGAAGCAGGCGTCCATCGGAGCATTGATTATCCTGAATGCCCTCGTTTGGCCACAAGTTGTCCAGTGGCGAACCGCCCGCGCCGAAATGTACTTCCTTGATGTCGGCAACGGCGACGCAATTCTCGTTCGCGCGCCGCACGGAAAGTCCATGCTCATCGACACGGGTCCTGCGTTCGGTTTCTGGGATGCTTCCTGGCGCATCCTGCCTGCGCTCGAAAATCTCGGAATAGA
>CAZJAD010000001.1:92227-100273 GCA_964543855.1 uncultured Alphaproteobacteria bacterium | reverse complement strand
GTGCAGGTTTACTCGATGGAGCCGGAGTTCTGGTATGGGCCGGGCGATATGACCTGCGGCGTCTATTGCCACGAATTTGGTCATCAGCTTGGGCTGCCGGACTTGTATGATACCGATTACTCGTCGGCGGGCGTCGGCGACTACAGCCTCATGGCGGGGGGTTCGTGGAATGGGAATCTGGGCAACCGACCCTCTCACCTGGATGCCTGGTGCAAGCTCCAAGTGGGATTCGTTACCGCGACAGTGCTTTCAGAAGACTCTACCGGCATCGAGATTCCTGTCAGCGAGTTCTCACCGGTCATCTACCGCGTCTGGCGTGATGGCGTCGGTTCCGGAAACCAGTATTTCCTGATCGAGAATCGAGGGCCTTATGGGTACGATATCGGAATGCACGGCATTCGGGGACTCTTCATCTGGCATATTGACGATAATCAGCATACGAACACGCACGAATGGTATCCCGGGCACACGGATTATGGACACTACCTTGTGGCTCTCGAACAAGCGGACGGCGATTGGGGCCTTGAGCGGGATATCAGTTCGGGCGATATGGGTGATCCCTTCCCAGGTACGTATCTCAGCACAGCTTTCTCCAGTACGACGATCCCCAATTCGATGGACTACACCTTCGTCCCGACCGATGTGGCCGTGACCAATATTTCCAGCGCGGATTCCGTGATGACCTTTGACCTGACACTGACTCCACAGCCATACGTGGTTGTTATGGAACCGAATGGTGGAGAAATCTGGCCCGTGGGATTGCCGGCGACGATTTCGCTGCAGCGGAATGTCACGGAGGATCCGGCGGCGATTCTCCTGTCGCGTGACGGTGGCGGCAGTTGGACCGAGATTCTGACTGTGGTTGGGTCGGACACGACTTGGACAGTCGAAGGCCCCACGACCACGCAGGCGTTGATCAAAGCCGAAATCTACGGGGAAGACACGCTGAGCGATGTCAGTGATAATGTTTTCATAATTGGCGAGACGGTTTTGACTATTCTGGCGCCGAATGGTGGCGAAACGGTCGCCGTGAACCATCCGTATCGCATTACTTGGGACAGCTACGGCTATTCGGGGCTTATCAGTCTTTATTTGAATCGAGATTATCCCGACGGGGAGTGGGAGACCCTCTACGAGAACATCTCGAACAGCGGCTCGCGCTACACGACTATGCCCGGCCCGGCGTCGGACTCTTGCCGCGTGCGCATCGTGTGCACCGAGAATCCCGACCTCTATGATGACAGCAACGCCGATTTCCATCTCAGGCAGCCCACGGTCAGCCTGGTCTCGCCAAACGGAGGCGAAGAGTGGTCCGCGGGCGAGTCGGTGGTCATTCAGTGGACATCGGAGTATCTGGATTCTCATGTTAGCATTTCCCTCTCACGGAATGGCGAGATGGGCCCGTGGAATGTTATCTACACGATCACACCGAATGATGGCGAACAGGCCTGGACGGTGACCGGTCCCGGCTCGGAGACTTGCCGCGTGCGTGTAGGGTCGCCTTATGACTCGACCGTGTTTGATATCTCCGATAGTGATTTCGTAATCGAGGGCGGTTCGAGTGTGGATCCCTCCGGCGGTATGCCCTTGGAGTTCGGGATTGCGTCGGTTTTCCCCAACCCGTTCAACTCGGGCACCGAGATCCGCTTCTATGTGGATCGGCCCGGTGGGGCTATGGTGCGCATCTTCGATGTTCTCGGGCGTGAGGTGAAGCGGTTCGAAACGCGGGCTGATGCTCCCGGTTTCTACCATGTGTCCTGGCGAGCTGAGGTCGGATCGGGCATCTATTTTGCCCAGCTGAGCCAGGCCGGGCGCCAAGACCTGGCCAAATTGGTCTTTCTGAAGTAGGATTATTGTGGATTGGGGTTCAGTAGAAACGCGACTTCTATCAGAATAGAGAATGGCCGCTTTGCCGCTGCTTTCGGCGGGATTGAAAGTTGAAATTATCCCTCCGAATCCACTCTGGATCATTCCGTTTATCGTACTCTTGGCATCCATCGCCCTCATGCCGCTGATTGCTGAGAGGTGGTGGCAGCGGAACTACTTCCTGTTCCCGTTTCCGCTGGGGGTGGCCGTTGTCGGTTACTACTACTGGGGTCTGGATAACCTGCCGCGCATGGCAGCCAGCGGCATGGAGTATCTATCGTTCATCTGTCTGATCGGATCGCTCTTTGTCGTTGCCGGTGGCATCCATGTCACTTTCAAAGGGGAAGCGGTTCCGCGCGCGAACACCGTTCTGCTGGGCCTTGGCGCCGTCATCGCCAATGTTCTGGGGACGACGGGCGCGTCGATGTTGCTCATCCGACCGTACATCCGGATGAACAAATGGCGTTTCACGCCTTATCACATCGTTTTTTTTATCTTCATTGTCTCCAATTGCGGCGGAGCGCTGACGCCCATCGGAGATCCTCCGCTGTTTCTGGGATACCTGAAAGGGGTCCCTTTCTTCTGGGTCTTCACGCATCTCTGGATGAAGTGGCTGATTGGTGTCGGCCTGCTTCTCGTGATTTTCTACTTTGTCGATCGGCACAACTTCCTGAAGGCTTCTCCGGCGGCACGCGCCGAAGCAGAGCGCGCGGATGTCACGCGCGTCGAAGGACTGACCAATCTCATTTTCCTTGCGCTTATTCTTGGCGCCGTTTTCATCGAAGAGCCCGTCTTTGTGCGGGAGGGCATTATGGTGCTCGCCGCATGGGGATCGTACATGGTGACTCCGAAGACGCTTCACGGCAAGAACGCATTCACATTTCATCCCATTATCGAAGTTGCCGTGCTGTTCATTGGCATTTTCGCAACGATGGTGCCCGCTCTGGACTGGCTCGAGGTCAACGCCGCGCACATCGGGCTGAAAGATCCCGGGACATTCTACTGGGGTTGCGGCATCCTGTCGGGTGTGCTCGACAACGCCCCCACCTATCTGAACTTTCTCTCGGCGGCGATGGGAACATTCCATCTGAGTCTTGAGAATCCGGCGCATATGCCGATTTTCATTTCCATGCATGGAGAGTTTCTCCAGGCAATTTCCCTGGCGGCGGTTTTCTTCGGAGCGGCAACCTATATTGGCAATGGGCCCAATTTCATGGTCAAGTCCATTGCTGAGCACGCTGGAGTCAAGGTGCCCAGTTTCTTGGGTTATGTTTTCAAATTCACTCTCCCTTTCTTATTGCCGGTATTGGTTTTGTTGTGGCTGATCTTTTTCGCCATATAAGAAGGTGCAGGCGATTTCACGGGGCCTGGTGTCTGCTGATTGCCTGGGCGGTTTTCCTCGTTGTCGGTTGCGATCTGTTCACGACGCGCGAAGCGGAAGAGCCCGAAACGAGGCGCTCATCGTGGGACATTCCCCGGGTGCCCCAAGATGTCATGCGGAATATGACCCTCGCGCTGGCCGAGCGAAACGCCGTGGATTATCTGCGATCCATCCACTCGGATACATTCGCCTTTATTCCGGATGCCGTGGCCCTGAGCAACTACCCGGAACTCGAAGGTTGGGGCGTCGCAGAAGAAACGCGCCACATCACACAGCTTCTTTCGGGAGGTGTTCTGCCCGCGGACTCGATTCTGGCAGTCATTTTCGAGAACCTCGAACAGACGGAACTCTCGGACAGCGCTTATTTGCGCGAGAAATACACGCTTCTGGCGGGCGTGACGGTTCCCGGCGTGGCACACCAGATGGCGGGAACGGCAGAGTTCTACCTCAAAATGGGACCGGAAGGCTATTGGGTTATCGAGCGATGGGTGGATCGACGCACGGAGGGACAGCCGACCTGGAGCGACCTGAAGGCGCTGGTTCGATGAAGGTGGAGATTTGCATCATCGGCGCGTTGGTCGTCTTCTGTGGCGGTTGCGTCAATCCTTTCGCGCCGGAGCTTCGGGGACCCACCGGGTCGCTCTGGAGCGATGCGTCGACCATTGGCGGACTCCTGGAGAATTTCAAGACAGCTTACGAGCTGGGAGATTCCCTGCAATACGCCGAGTGTTTGGACGAGGGCTTCCAGTTCCAGTACTTCGACGCCGAGCTGAACCGCACGGAAAGCTGGTTTCGCGAAACGGATTTGCGCGCAACGGCTCGGCTCTTTCGCAGCTTCCGTCATATCAATCTCATTTGGGGTCAGGCTCCGCCGGGGATCGAGGACATCGCGACGCCTGATTCTCTGGTCGAGTTCCAGATTCCATTTCAACTGCTTCTCGACGAGGTTTCGCCGGTCATCGGGTTTGCCCACTTCATTGTTAACAAGCCAGCGAACGAGCGCTTCCGAATCGTTCTGTGGCAGGATGATTTTTGACCTGAGATGAAAGAAGGAATTTAGGACGAAGTCATGCCGACTTACGAATATCGCTGCTTGGAATGTGGCCATCGGTTCGAGCAATTCCAGAGCATTCATGACGCGCCTGTCCACACTTGTCCCCAGTGTGGTGGTCGGGTGGAGCGCCTGATTTCGGGAGGAAGCGGACTCATCTTCAAGGGATCGGGTTTCTACATCACGGATTACAAGCGCAAGCGGGAGCGTGCGAAACCGGAGACTCCGAAGGAAGAGAAGAAACCCAAGATCGAGAAGCCAAAGAAAAAGTCAGAAGTGGAAGACTAATGGCGCTTTTCGACAAATACGCACGACTGCGCAAGGCGATGGGACCGGGGTCTGTGCATTCCGATCGCGAGAAGATTCTGGATTATCTCGAAGGTCGAGTGACAAAGCAGGAACTCCCGGTGCTGGTCGTCGAGCCGGCAACGGTTGCAGGGGTTCAGGCCTGCGTCCGCTTCGCATCGGAGAAAGGTTTGGAGGTCGTGGTCTGTTCAGGGCTGGCACCAAGGACCGTGGAGGACCTGGCGGGCAAGATGATGCTTTCGACGGCGCGGCTGACCGGAGCTCCGAGTTTTTTGGATGAGAACACCCGTCTGCAGATTGCGGCGGGTGTTTCACTCGAAGCGCTGCAGGTGGACTTGGATCGGCATGATGTGCGATGGCCACCGCTCTTTCCAATGCCAAAGGCGACAAGCGTTGGAGCCGTCATCGCGGCCGGTTGGCAGGGCATCCGAACATGGCGGCATGGAGGCACCCTCACGCATGTGGCCGGAGCCGAATGGGTGGACGGCGGTGGCGAGCTGCGAGCTGCCGGCACGCTCGCCGGCGCGACGGATCAGGCTGATATGTTGTCTTGTCTCTTCGGATCGCGTGGCGAATTCGGGATTCTCACGCGCGTGGAACTCTTGCTGGAGCCGAACCCGGGAGTGAGAACTGCGTGTACGATTCATCTGACCGAGGCCTCGGAGATTGTCGGCGTTCTTTCCCAGATCGGACTGAGTTCGTCCCCACCCGATGTCATTTTTCTCTTGGATTCGGGAGCTTTGGAGATTCTGCGCCGTGGACTGGAGGCGGCTATTCCGGAAGAGACGCGGGCGATGGTGATTTGTGAATGGGGAGGAACGCCACCGGATAGCTTGGCATCTCCGGCTCCGGTGCGCTGGTTTGAAGACTCGGAAGCAACCGACAGGCTTTGGACAGAACTCTTTGCGCTGGTACCGGCGGCAGCGCGGTTTTATCCCGCCCGTCTGGAAGGTCAGGTGGTGTTACCGGCGAGATCATTTGCGGGTCTCGAAGCCCATGCGCGCGAGCTTTCCTATGAAGCGAACATCGCGGTAGCACTTCTGGGGACAGTCGAGGTCGGGCATCTGCATATCTGGCTTCTTCTATCTGAGGACGACCCGCGGATCAGGCGCCAAGCGGCTCAGGTGCTCGACAAACTGCAGGAGTACGCAGCGGAGTCAGGCGGAGGACCTGCTGGACGAATCGCAGCCCGGGCGCGGAGACGCTGGACACGCTACCATGGGGTGTCGGCAACCAGCGCACAGGTGCGAGACAAACTCAAGAAGCTGCTTGACCCTCATAGAATCTTCCGTGCTGAAGAGACCGCCTGATGTTCGCGTGAAACATGCGAGGCAGCAATTGTGAGGAGGTAAAATCGAGGACGAGTCCATTGATCCACTTTTGTTTGTGTATCGTCTGGCTCATTTCCCTTGCGGCCGGATCGCTCGGGATGGCGGCCGAAGTTCCGGAGCGACATGCTCCAGCCGCGAGGCTCACCATGAGCCAGCTACGCGAGCTCTGTCTGGAGCACGCTGTTGATACGACCTACCTTAATGCTTTTCTTCTGAATCTGGATCACGCAGACCTGACACAGGTACCGGCAACGGACCTGTTTGATGACCTGACTGCCGCGCTTGATGCGCGGCAGACTTTTTCTTGGGCACGCGAACTCAGTCAGGCGGATTTCTGTCGCTATGTGATTCCTGTGAGGGTGGACGACGAGCCCTTGCTGCGCTACCGCCGGTGGCTGATGCAGGAACTTTCAGCGGTTGTCGCGGGATGTCAGACAGCCGAAGAGGCAGCCCTGGAGGTTAACCTGTGGCTGGGGGAACGGGTCACTTTCCGGCCCACCGATTGGCGGGATCAAGCTCCCGTGACGACGCTCTCCTGCGGTTTCGGCCGCTGCGGTGAAGAGACCATCTTGCTCGTGGCGGCACTTCGCACCGTCGGTGTGGCGGCTCGCATGGTCTATGTGCCTTATTGGGCTCATACGAACAATAACCATGCGTGGGTGGAGGTGAAAGTCGGTCAGAAATGGAAATACCTGGGAGCCTGCGAGCCGGAGGCGGCGCTCAACCGCGCGTGGTTCGATGAGCCGGTACTGCGCGCACCGATTCTGCTCTCGCGTGTGAGCCAGGTTGCTCCGTCAGAACCGGATGCTGTGCGGGGGAGACGCTCCTGGCAGCTCAACACAACGGAGAATTACCTGACGCCCTGCCGACTGACGGTGACTTTCCCAAGTGATTGGAGTGATGGCGACAAGCTCTGGTTTGCCGTCTTCAACTACGGAGGGATACGGCCGATCGTACGGCTCGATTCGCTGGAAGCGACGGCATCTCTGGATGTCGGTGTCGGGGATTTCATGCTTCTTGGGCTCTTCAAGGGCCAGTTGTTTCTCCACAAAGTAACGACGAAATCCGGCGAGCAGGTTAGCGTGACTGTGGATCCAACGGTTGGTCTCACCGACGAGCTTACTCTGTGCTATCCAAAGCCGGCGAAGGAACAGAGCCGGGAAGCAAGCGAGTCTTGGCGCCATCGCCTGAAGATGGGGAGGTGCCGCCTGGAATCGCTGCAGAAGGACAAGCAGCAAGTGCCCGAATGGATCGTGGATCTGGTTGCGCCTTCCGACTCGGGGCTCGCTCGCCTTTTTGCCCATCTCCGCAAGGCACCGGGCAACGCCGAGCATCTGTGGCAAAGCTACAAAGACAAATCGCCGCGTGAGCGGGAGTTATTCCTCGATGTTCTGGATTGTCTCAGTGACAAGGACCTGCGTGAGATTGGTGCCGAGACGATGGCCGACTATTATGAAGGTGCGGTTCATGCACTCGGCCGATTCGATTCCGAAGAGGACTCCCTTCGGAAATATGTTGTGTCACCCAGAATCGGGTGGGAACCGACGCGCCCGTGGAGGCTGTCTTTGGAAAGTGCGATGGGAAGTGTGCCCACGGGAACGCTCATCAAGCGAGCGAGAACGGTAAACGAAATCGTCGCGGCCAGAATTGGCCCGATGGAAGGGTTTCGTCCGGTCGATCCGTACACGGCCTGGCAGGCTGGCTGCGTCAGTGAGAAGTTGGCTCCGGCTTTGGCCTGCGGAATGCTGCGAGTTGCTGGCGTCCCCGCCTTCGTGACACCCGGCAAGCACTGGGTCACCTTCTACGACGGCGAGGCTTGGCTTCCACTTTATCCGGCTGAGCCTGAACGGTTGGGAATTGCGCAGGAAGATGAGAAAGGGGCGGCCTGGTTCGACAAGCCGGCCACCGTGCGGCTGACTTTTCCTTCAGGTATGGGGAAAGTTGATTACGAGGAGGTTTTCGACCTTGTCCGGCTCGTGGACGGTTGGCCGGATGATCGGGCGGAGGCGATTCTTGATTACAGTGTTGGCGATTCAGATGCCGTCGTACATGTTGTGCCGGGGGACTACATTCTGTCTTGGGGGCTCCGGAACCGGCGAGGAGATGTTCGC
>CAZJAD010000001.1:47858-92127 GCA_964543855.1 uncultured Alphaproteobacteria bacterium | reverse complement strand
GCCGGATGGGAAAATCCGATTGTCGGGAAATGGCTACCAAATGAATTTCAAGTCGGATTTTCTGTCGGTTGCCGGATCCCAGAAATCAGACAATTAGTCTTGTAGGGGGATTTTTTCAGGGATTGGAATCTGCGGCGTGGCAAGCGTATGCAGTCTGTTGTGAGTGTACGACGGGTGGCATCACGTTCGTCAGTTGCCCTGCCGGAGGGTGAGGGTTCCTTTCAATCGGGGAGGAAATCAATATGTTCACGAGGAAATCAGGTATCGCGGCACTTTTCACTGCTGTGTGTCTATTGGTAGCCATTGGTGGATGCGAGGGCCCAGAAGGCCCGCAGGGACCTCCGGGCACTTCACCTGTTTATATCAATGGGTGGATACAGCCCCATACTTCTCTGGACTCTTCGAGTCATGCCGAAGTGGAAGTCTACAACATTCCAGAAATCCCCAATGTCGAGATTAACGGCATTCCAATTCCGCTTCAGTATTCGTTCAGTTGGCGCATTCCGTATCGGTTTGTCCATCTTGATCTGCCCATTTCTGCTGGCGATTCTACGGAGCTTCTCGTGACCTACACAGAACTTGACGGAAGCTCTGGAATCGCAAAAGCGGGTGTAATTTCGCCCGGCCCATTTGAAATCACCTCGTCGGACACCTCATATGATACCATCGCTGTTGGAGATAGTCTGGCGGTTCGCTGGAGTCAATCGGATGGGGCTGACATTTACCTCGTTCGATTTGATTTTCAATTCCGTTATACGGACACCTCGGGAATTTCCGAGCGTTTCTACTGCACTATTGACACACTAATGTCGGATGTCTGTATCACTTTCTCGCCGACCGAACTTTTTCCGCCCATTGCAGAAATCGGTTCTGTAGAGGTTGCGAATGGACACTTCCAGATATGGGCAATAAACGGTCCTGCTAAAGAGGGTGACGAAGGCAATATTACCGGCGATGGAATGGGGTTTTTCAACGGATGGACTTCCGGAGGTTCTCTGTATATTCTTGTAGGTGGTTCCGATTCCTTGGTAAATGAAGCGGAGGAGCCGCCAAATCGTGTGCCAAAACTCATGAGGCATAGAGCCAACAGCGTAGACTCTTACAGAAGCAATCAGCAGGTCTTCCGTGCCTTCTGCAGAGCCTCTTTTGATTAGCGGGCTGACAGTTTTCCGTAGTCGAGCTGTGAGCCGAGAACGCTATGTGGAATCAGGAAAATGACGAGCATCAGGATTGAAGCCCCTAACACCCATCCCCTCGCCGGACGGTTGCGGCGTGTGGCGATGAACGCCGCCGCCCAGCCGATCATCGCAATCAGCGTCTTGTTATCCGTCAAATCCCACCCCAAAGGCACGCCGGTCCAAGCTGCGCCGAAGGCATAGTACTGCACCAGTGGCCCGAATATCATCCCCCCGACCAAAGTGAGTCCCGCTGCCCATGCCACATAGCGGCTCGTCTTTCCATGGCGGGTCAACGCCTCCAACCCGGCTCGTGTGGACACCAGCATCGCCGCGAAAATGAGCAGAACATGCGGCAACAAAATGGCTGCCGGGACCGCTCCCTTGTACCGCAAGACCACCGCTCTGTCTATCGGCAACATCAGCGTTTCATCCTCGCGACTGAGAAGCACATGATACTCTACTTTGCCTGCCGGTGGCTGGTGAGGCAGGGGTGCGATAAGCTGATTCCCGTCGCGCTGCATTGGCGTCCGTGTCCACGGTTCGCCTGTGGGATAGCGGCGCCAAACCAGAGTGCCGGTTACGCCGGCATCGTCCACGGACACCGCAACCGGTGCGCCTCCTTCGCCGCCGTGCGTGCGGGCAAAGGTATAGGTGACGGTTGATTCGCCGAACTGCACCGTATCCCCGATGGAATGCGTTGGACCGGTGGCGCGCTGGTAATAAGCGGATGCCAGAGTAATGACGACCGCCAGAATCCAGAACAGCAGAGACTGGGCTTTTCGTCTTGGCGCTGATTCCTTAGAAGAGGTCATAAGCAACGACTGCCCCCGTCGCGGGCCGCGGCCAAACCCGAGGACTTCGAGCGACTCACTTCTTGATAGTCTATGTCAGTAGGGGCGCTGGTAGAAGGGCGTTTTGACCACCCGGGCGGGCAGGATACGGCCGCGCGCGTCAATTTCGAGTTTCGTGTCGATTTCACTGAGTTCCACGGGAACATAGCCCAGGCCGATGCCCTTGTCCGACATCGGTGAGACCGTTCCGGATGTAACCCGTCCGACCTCTTGTCCATCCGAAAGAATCCGGTAGTGCGGGCGCGGGAAACCGACGCCGTTGATCTGGAAGCCGATAAGTTTGCGTTTGGGACCTTCTTCCTTCACTTTCAGGAGCGGCTCGCGACCGATAAAATCCCCTTTTTTCAGCTTTGTGATCCAGCCGAGCCCGGCTTCGAGGGGATTCGTCGTCTGGTCAATGTCGTTTCCATAGAGACAGAATTTCATTTCAAGGCGCAGGCTGTCGCGAGCACCGAGACCGATGGGCTCGATCTCGAATTCCTTGCCCGCATCGAAGAGGGCATCCCAGAGAGCTGGCGCATCCTTGTTCGCCACCATCAGTTCAAAACCGTTTTCGCCGGTATAGCCCGTGCGTGAGATCAGAGCTTTCACGGCCGCGACCTCGCCCTCGGAGCACCAGTAGTATTTGATCGCTGACAGATCGGTTCTTGTCAGCTTCTGAACCACGGCCTCCGCGTGGCGACCCTGAACGGCCAGAAGCGAGTAGCTGTCGGAAATGTTCTCGAGTTCGCAATTTCCTCGCTTGTTCTGGAGGAACCAGGTCCAGTCTTTGTCGATGTTCGCGGCATTGACGATCATCATGAGGTGGTCTGGGAAGCGGTAGACGAGCAGGTCGTCCACGATTCCGCCATCAGGATAGCAGGCGCAACTGTATTGCACCTGATATGTCTCCAGCTTCTCAACATTGTTCACGGTGGTCCAGTTCGCAAACGCTTCGCGGTCCGGACCGCGAATGACGAACTCGCCCATGTGCGACACATCGAAAACACCGACTGTCGTCCGAACACGCCGGTGTTCAGCTCGGATTGAAGTGTATTGAACGGGCATAAGGAATCCACCGAAGTCCACCATCTTTGCCCCAAGTCTCTCGTGGATCGGCGTCAGTGCAGTTCGTTTTAAAGCCATTGTGCCTGAAGTGCTTTTGGAGTAATGAGTTTTCGAGCTAATATACGAAAAGTCGCTGTTTTGAGCAAGCGAAGCATCGGGGGAGAGCGTCGCTTGACAGCGCTCGCCTCGGTGCTTGACAAGTTTGTCGAGATTTCGCATATTTATCAAGTTGCGCATGTGACCGGCCCGAACCGCGCCGCCCTCCGGTGCGGCTCACTTGTAACATTTTGTTGTGCCGTCAGTTGTGGTTTTTTTCACATTCCCGCTCCAACGGGTGGCCCCGAGCCGGGCCGCCTCTTTTAGTCACAGTCCATTTCGATAAACCACTCGATAAATCCATATCAAAAGGAGCAGTTCATGTCAGACTTCGTTTCGCAGATTATGGGGCAAGTCAAAGCCAAAAACCCCGCCGAACCCGAATTCCATCAGGCGGTTGAAGAGGTGGTGGAATCGCTGCAACTGGTGATCGAGCGTCATCCCGAGTATCGGAAGGCGAAAGTGATCGAGAGGATCGTCGAGCCTGAGCGGGTGATCATGTTCCGTGTGCCGTGGATGGACGACCAGGAAGAAATTCATGTCAATCGAGGCTTCCGGATCGAGATGAACAGCGCCATCGGACCCTATAAGGGCGGCTTGCGATTCCATCCGTCGGTCAATCTTGGCATTCTCAAGTTCCTGGCATTCGAGCAGGTGTTCAAGAACGGCCTGACGACCCTCCCCATGGGTGGCGGCAAAGGCGGGTCGGATTTCGATCCCAAGGGCAAGAGTGACAATGAGGTGATGCGGTTTTGCCACAGCTTCATGTGCGAACTGTTCCGTCACCTCGGACCCAATACGGATGTCCCGGCCGGTGACATCGGCGTTGGCGGCCGCGAAATCGGATATCTTTTCGGCATGTACCGCAAACTGCGCAACGAGTTTACCGGCGTGCTGACGGGGAAGGGCCTAAACTGGGGCGGCTCGCTCATTCGGCCGGAAGCCACCGGATACGGCGCCGTCTATTTTGCCGCGGAAATGCTCACGACCCGAGGAGAAACGATCCAGGGGAAAACATGTCTGGTTTCAGGCAGTGGCAATGTCGCCCAGTACACGACCGAAAAGATTAACCAGCTTGGCGGCAAGGTTGTCACGCTCTCGGATTCCAACGGTCACATTTACGATCCCGAAGGAATTAACCCCGAAAAGCTGGTCTTCGTGATGGATCTGAAGAATGTCCGTCGCGGCCGTATCAAGGAATACACCGACAAGTACAAGAGCGCCACTTATACATCGACGGATCCAAAGCTGGACTACAACCCATTGTGGAACCACAAGGCCGATTGTGCGTTCCCCAGCGCAACGCAGAACGAGATCAATGCCAAGGATGCGCAGAACCTCCTCAAGAACGGGGTCTATGTCGTCTCCGAGGGCGCCAACATGCCGACCACGCCGGACGGCGTCAAGGTTTTCTTGGATAAAAAGGTCCTCTACGGCCCCGGCAAAGCGGCCAATGCCGGTGGTGTGGCCACATCCGGTCTCGAGATGTCCCAGAACAGTCTGCGAATGAGCTGGAGCCGTGAAGAGGTGGACTCGCACCTTCACCGGATCATGAAGAGCATCCACAAAGCGTCTGCGGAGGCTGCAGAGCGTTACGGGACTCCTGGAAATTATGTAAACGGCGCCAATATCGCTGGCTTCGTCAAAGTAGCCGATGCGATGATGGACCAGGGACTCATATAGACCTTCCCCAGGTGGCTCAAGAACTGGCGCGGAGCAAGGTTCGTTTACTCCGCGCCTTGTTTTTTAAAGGGTTTCGCTTGGGACGGCTTGAAACCTTTCATGATTTTGCGTATCTTATAGAGTACACGGCAATCTCTCTTTCATCATTCACTATTTGTCTATGGAGACTTCTATGAAACGCGTGACTCGCATAGCGGCAATTTGGATTGGCTGCGTTTTTGTACTGGCGGGCTTTCAGCTGGCTCACGCCGGCAAAATCAAGATCGAGAAGCTGGACGATTTGCCCCGCCATACCTACAGAATCAATGTCAAAGCCGTCGATCTGCTCGATAACGATGCAGCCCTGATGAAACTGGCCGCTGAGGTCAAGAAAGACCTCGAAAATGATATGGAGAAATACGAGATCGACGACAAGACCACACTGCAGGCGTATTATTCTAACCTTGGCATGGTCGCCTTGCTGGAAAAAGACTATGACACCTACTTGAGCTTTTTGGACAAACGGAAGAAACTCGAAGACAAACTCTCCACCAAGCTCACGATGGGGCTATTCACGCAGGCCTACATCAAAGCGAAGCGCGCTCCCGATGGAGATTTCATGGCAAATTTCCGAACAGAGCTGAAGAAACTGGTGGAGGCCCTGCCTTATACTGAGTGCGAAGCCGACATCAAACAGACGAAAGGCAGCTCGGAAATCGTCTCCCGCAACCTCGTAGCGGGACTGCTTGAGTCCAGAATCCAGCCGGTACTGGACGGCAGCGACGGAGAGATGAGCAAGGATATCGCGACCAGTCTCTTGAATAACGCCTTCACGGTGCGATACTATCTGCCGCTCAAGGACATTGTCACCGAGGTGTATGGTGCCGTCATCGCCACGCACGAGGTGAAAAAGGCGGACATCTGGGCTGCGCGGGAAGTGACATTGACGCAAAAGGATGGCAAGGCTCCGGTGCTTCTGGCCGTGTGGGATTCCGGTGTGGATACCGATATCTTCGGAAACCAGATGTGGACCAACACCAAAGAGATTCCGGGCAATAACAAAGACGATGATAACAACGGATTCGTGGACGATGTTCACGGCATCGCGTACAGCCTCCATTCGGACAAGATTACCGAGCTGCTCCTGCCCATCGGCGATGTGTCCAAAGACCGCCCGCGTTTGCAGAGCCAGATGAAGGGACTGGAGGACATCACATCCGGTATCGACAGTCCGGAGGCTCAGGATCTGAAGAAACTCCTCGGCAGCCTGCCGCAGGATTCGGTGAAGCCGTTCATCGAAAATCTCACGAAATACGCCCACTATTGTCACGGCACCCATGTGGCGGGGATTGCCGCTCGAGGAAATCCGTTCGCCCGCGTTGTTGCGGCCCGCCTTACCTTTGATTATCATTTGATTCCGGAAGAGCCGACGGTCGAGCAGGCCAAGAAGGACGCAAAAGCCTTACAGGAATCTATCGACTATTTCAAGAAGCATTCCGTACGCGTCGTGAATATGAGCTGGGGTGGTTCACTCGAAGAGGTGGAGTCGGCGCTGGAGGCCAACAATGCAGGCGGCACGGCCGAGGAACGGAAGGCTCTCGCGAGGCAGATTTTCGAGATCGTCAACCAGGCCTTCTTCACGGCCATCAAGAATGCACCCGATATTCTCTTCATCACTTCGGCGGGCAACACGGATAGTGATGTGATTTTCGAGGAGTTCTATCCAAGTTCCTATAACCTGCCCAACATGATGTCGGTGGGAGCAGTGGATCAAGCCGGTGATGAGACGAACTTCACGAGCTTTGGCAAGGTGGACGTGTATGCCAATGGGTTTGAAGTACTCAGTTATGTTCCGGGCGGGGATCAGCTCAGACTCTCCGGCACATCCATGTCTTCCCCGAATGCGACAAATCTCGCGGGCAAATTGGTGGCGATGAAACCTGACCTGACGCCGGCACAGGTTCGCGACCTGATTGTGCGCGGTTGCGACGAGAAACAGGCGGGCGATCGAAAAGTCCTGCTGATGAATCCCAAGAGGTCTATGGAACTTCTGGCTTCCTGGAAGTAGCAGACAACCAAGCATATCATATTATGGCGCGCTGTGAGCTGTTTTCGCGCGCAGCAAGCAAAGACGCCCCGACCGTATCCGGCCGGGGCGTTGCATATCCGAAGCGAGAGGTTTCTGTCTTTGGCGCTTTACAGGAAGTCTGTCCGCTGAATGTCAACGCAGTCAGTGTTGGCGTTGGACTCCCAATGAATATTCTCTGTCGCTACCCCTTCTTGTGCCGTTTGGGCTTGAAAACCACGCCCTGATTCGTGTGACCATTCATCTTGACGATGATTGGGTCGCGGAAGCGAAGATGCCGCACGAATTTGCCTTCTTTGAGGGCAGGTTGCCGCGCCAGCCAATCCCAGTCTATCAGTCCTTCGTTGCTGTCGGGATTCACCGTCAGATACCCGATCATAAGAGCGGTCAGATTCTGAAAGAAATGAGCTCCCTGAGACGGTGTCACTTTGAGGTCCTTGAGGCCGGTCTCGACGATCACTCGGGCCCCCGAAATCTGCTCCCAGTTCACCGGAATTCCCAGCCAGGGATCGGCCGAGCCCCACCGTCCGACGCCGATCAACAAATAAGGCCGCTCTTCTTCGACCAGCTTGGCGTTGAACCGGCCTACCTCACTAGCGACTTCGTGACTCTTCGTCCGATCAAATCGGTCGATATCCACGACGACAGCATCCCGGATGTCATCGATCATTCCAAAACCCATCGTGTGTGAGCTCTGGCAAATGAGGTCTGTTGGTGAGAGGTCCTCAATCTCTATATCCTCCAATTCGCGGCTTATGAGAAGAGGACGAATTTGCACAATCCCGAACTCGGTCGACGATGCCGGCAAGGTGGACAATCTGACCGCGAATTCGATTTCCACCGGACAACTCAAACCCCATGTTCCCAGTTCCAGCACGCAGTTCAGGATTTCGGGCATCGGAAACAGTCCATGCTTGAGAATCGGTGCAAAACTGACGATGCGCACACCAGGCCGCGACAGCCCATCGTATACGGCATCATTCTCAGCCGAATAGACGGAAGCCATCGGCGCAAGAGTGCCGTCTCGCTCGGCGACATCGAGGCCGAAGTTCATCAGTTCCGGCTCCCGCGAAAAATCCTGCGCTTCGTCGTGGTCGTTTACTTCCAGTGCGAAAAAGGATTTCTGTGCGTAGTCGAGAAAATCCCGTGTCGAAGAGAACTGGAGCAGATGACGCGGGTGTTTGGGACAGAATCGAACCGCGGATCCTCCCTCGACCACGGTCTTCCCGAGTCCCAGAGCCACACTCACCACGCCATCGGACGATTTTGACGGCGGGGTCGGGTAGAAGTTGTGCGAACGGGCGACTCCGGCGAAGTCCGGATAGAAACGATTCTCGTGCTGCGACCCAACGACTTTCTGGATAATCACGGCCATCTTTTCTTCTTCTAAACGGTGTGGTGTTGCCTTCATGTACTGCTTGGCACGGAGGGAAAAAGTGGACGCGTAGACGCGCTTCATGGCCGCCAATAGTTGCTCCAATCGGATGCGCGGATCGGGATGGTTGTTGGGCAACATGTAGGTTCTGTACACGCCCGCAAACGGGTGGTACTGAGAGTCCTCCATCAGGCTTGAAGATCGTACGGCAAGAGGATAGCGGGCGCGATCGAGGAAGAGGGCGAGATCGCGCTTGATCTCTTCCGGATAATCGGCCTCCAGAAATCGTTGCTGAATTTTCTCTTCACTTGTCGAGCGCAGGGCGAAATCGCGCAGCTGATTCGATTCGAGGAATTGATCAAAGACATCCGTGCAAACGACGACTGTCGGAGGAACCGCGATGTGAACATTCTTGAATTCGGCGCCCAACGGATAGGTGTTGAGCAGATGATTCACGAACGCCAGACCCCTGGCCTTGCCACCCAGCGATCCTCCTCCGATTCGGGCAAAATAAGTTGTGGCGTCGAATATGTCAGGATTGAAATCGGCCACATGTCCGCGGCTCCGGTCTTTGCGAAAGGAACTCAGTGACTGGATCAGGTCTGCGCGAAGCGCTTCAAGCGATGGGTAGTCGGAAACCTTCCGTGGCTTCAGCTTGTCCGCGAGTTCGAATTCGGTGCGCGCTTTCAGCCAGTTTGAAAAGTCATCCCGCTCCCCGTGGAACCGTATACTTTCAACCGGGATTGTGTGCAGTTTTTCCTCCAAAGTGCGCATGTCATGCGCCCGGTCAATCACTGTGCCGTCCGGCAACCGGAAGGTGAAGTCACCAAAGCCGAGACTGTCAAACATAAATTGCTGCAATTCGTGGAGCAGCGTCGGGGAACCCTTGAGAAGGAATTTCACATTCAACGATTCGGCCAACTTGGCCATCCGTGCCTTGGAGGATTGCAGGAGAATCGGGATGTCCGGTCGGCGTTCCTTCACGCGCCGCGTGAATTCGGCGCCTGCCCCGGGATTCGTCACGCCGTTCTGCGGAAATTCAATATCGGAGATGACGCCGAGGACATGATCTTCATAGGTCAGATAGTAGTTCCACGCTTCTTCAAAATTGTCGCAAAGGAGGATTTTGGGCCTCGCCCGCATGCGGAGCACTTTGTGATAAAGGTTGACACTCTCAGAGATCAGACCCTGTGAATGTCTCATGAGCTCCGTGTAGATCATCGGGAGGTATGAGGAGTAGAACCGGATGTTATCTTCGATTAAAATGATATTCTGAACGCCCATTTCCCTCGTATCGTGCTCGATGTTCCAGCGATCCTCGATGTATTTCACGATCGCGATCAAGATGCGAAAGTCCCCCTGCCAGATGAACACTTTGTCGACAAAGGATGTGTCCTTGAGTTTCAACAGCTCAAGCAAATCCCGGTTGTCGAACGCCAGCAGGACGATGGGCATGTTCGGATTCTTTTCGCGGACCTTCAGCGCGAAATCCAACACATGCATATCACCGATATTCATCGTCGTGATTATCAAGTTGACACGGGGATCCTCACCGATCATGTGCACCGCTTCGGACGCCTTGGACACGCGGGTCAGACCCGGCACAAGCTGGAGATTGAGTTCCAGGAACTCGCTGATCATCTGTTCCCGCAATTGGCCGTCCTGAGCGAGCAGAAAAGAGTCGTAGAGGCTGGAGACGAGCAGAATCTCCTGAACCGTGTGCCGCATGAGATTCTGGAAACCCGTGGTCAGGCTCCTCGCCTCGTTATGCATGTGTTGTTCAAACTTCGCCATTGTCCTTCCGCGGGTTGTCAAGATTCGTATTCATACAGGAATGCGCTTTCCGGAGTGTGTGGGGATTCTCTGCGGCCGAGGTCCTTCAATGATACCGCAAACGCGGTGCCCGCCCGGCTTTGCCGGGGCCCGGCTGGCGAGTAAGTCCAGCTAAGCCCCATAATAATATACTGTGGCAGGGGGCAATAATCAACTCGCGGCCGCCAAGGTGCTTCGTGAGTGGAAGCAAGTCCTGGTGAAATGGGTGGCCTCTGCGCAGGATCGCACCGGTAATGTGTACAAAAGACAATATCCTTAAAACCAGGAGGATAACCCACTGCATCGTCGCCTTGCATACCATCCGGAACCGGTTAGTCATATTCGGAGTTAAAAGGTTCGAGTTGTCGTGTTTGGCTGACCCAAGAAACCGCATCTGTTTCGTTTGAAAGCTTCTATTAAACAACTATTTCCGTTCCTGTTGATTGCGAGCCTTGCACTCAGTACGAACGCAATATCAGGACAAGTTGCCAAAGACTTCGTCTCCTCAATCCTCCATGGCGAAGATTCGCGTTCTTGCTGCGACTGTGGCTGTTGCGAAACGGGAGATGAAAGCCCCGAGGACAGTTGCACTTGCTCCTTTCAACATGTCTCTGTGTCTCCTTTTGTGATCTCATCCTATTCTCATGGCGATCCTGTTTGCGTCGCCATGTATACGACACCCTCCTTTCACCCACCTGTCCAAGCACCCACATTTTCCATTGATCGCCCCCCCATATCGGCTGCCTGAGATTTGACGGAGTCCTCGCTCCGTTCGCATTGGAGCGAGGTATACGCTGAGACAGCTTTGCTGTCTTCAGCGCCATATCACCATTCGCCAAATTTGGAGCAGCAATGAAATACAAGCTATTTGTATACCTTCTCCTCGTTTGCGCCGTCGCGGCATCCGCCGCAAATCTTCACGCGGCGATCGTGCAAGGACGGATCCACGGCGGCGAGAATGAGCCACTGTTAGGGGCAAATGTCCTCGTGGTCGGAACTCAAAGAGGCGCATCATCGGATATGGACGGGCATTATGTGATATCGGGTCTCTTGCCGGGCAACTACACCTTGAGAGTATCGCTGGTCGGCTATTCCACGGAAGAGCGAGCTGTCGCAATATCCGAAGATGACGAGTTGGTGGTCGACTTTCATCTTGAAGTCAATCCGATTTTCCTGGAAGAAATGAAAATCAGCACGGAGCGGGAAGTTTCGGGTGTGGACGCCGAAGAACCCGTTCGCAAGGAGATTATTGTCGCCCAGGAGTTGCAGGCAGCGTCCACGGATGGAGGGCTCCTGAGTGCTCTTTCAGACCAGACGGGACTGACGGTTCGCCCCTGTGCATTATGTGGATCCATGGGGATCGGTATGCAAGGTCTCGATCCATCCTATACGGACATCAATGTGGACGGTCTGCCGGTCTTGTCGGGCCTGGGAACGCTTTACAGTCTGGATGGCATCTCTATCGCGGATATCTCGAGTGTCGAACTCGTGAAGGGCAGCGGCTCCAATCTGTTTGGGAGTGGCGCGATTGCGGGCGGTGTCAATCTCGTCTCGACGAGGACCACAAATGCGCCGTCGCTGCGCGTGAATCTGTCCGGTAGCGACACTTGGCAACACACGATGGCTCTCAGCGGTTCACACCGGCTTGGCAATATTCCGTTTCGGCTGTCGACAACCTACAGCTCGGAGCCGGACAAGGTCGACCGCGACAGCGATGGAGTGACCGACACCCCCGAGTACAAGCGGCTCAATGTCATCGGATCTCTGTCAAAGAACATCGGGAGCAGTGAAGTTCGACTTGGAGGGCGACTGTACACCGAGCGCCGCTTTGCCGGAGAGACTCGCTGGACGGAAAATGACAGAGGAAGCGACGAGGTCTACGGTCGTGACATCGAGACGGATCGCAAAGAAGTCTCCTTTGCCTACACCACAGACCCGACGAACGCAACGCGCTTCTCATTCAACGCCGCCGCGGTCAGACACGAGCAGAACTCCTGGTATGGAACGACTCGATTTGACGCATCGCAGGATCTGATTTCGGTCAAGACTTCGGTCGAGGAGGACTGGAGCCCTGTTCACAGCACCTTGTTTCAAGGCGTTTTTCAGCACGACGACTATAAGGACAACCTCGCGCTCGGCGCGCCAACGGATCGTCTGAACCGCATTCCCGGAGTCATTGCTCAGCACACTTGGAAAGCCGGGCATGGTTGGGTGTTTCTTGGAGGAAGTCGATTGGAGCACTTCAATGACTACGGTTGGGTGTTCAATCCGCGAGGATCCGTTCTTTGGCGACCGGACGATGCTTGGGGACTTCGTCTCTCGGGTGGCACCGGCTTTCGCCGCGTATCCATTTTCAGTGTTGACAAGGCGGTTCATGCCGGATTTGACAATGTTCTTATTCCGGATAATCTGAAACCGGAGAGGAGCGTCGCAGGGTCCTTCTCTGTGAATCGCCAATGGCTCCGCAGGAACTACTCTGTCACGGCGGATCTGAATGCATTCTATACTGTCTTTGACCACAAAGTCATTCTGGCTTACAGCGACCATATCGGGACGACACAGTACTCGAATGCAGAAGATGCTTACAGCCGTGGCGTTGAGTTGAAACTCACTTGGAGGGATGTGCGTGGCTGGGTGCTGAAGCTTGGAGGGACCCGGACGGAAGTGCAGTACAAGGACGCGATGGGATGGCACGAAGTTCATCTGCAGAATCGCTACACGGGCAGCAGTTCCCTGGAGAAGAACTGGGTTTCCGCCGGCGTGTCCGCCGAGATTTCCGCCGATTTGTACGGCCCGCAGAAACTGCCTGAGGGTCGAAGCCGAGCCCTGTCGCCAACTTACACGCTGTGGAATCTCAGAGTGTCCAAGGAAATGGGCCCCTTTGAACTCTCTGGGAGCGTCAAGAATCTCACCGACTGGACACAACCCGACAATCCGTATCTCTACGACACGGCAACGGGGAAAAGACTGTTTGATTCGTCAATGCTCTATGGCCCGCTTCTGGGCAGAACAGTTCACTTGAGTCTGAGCTATGCGCTCGGAAATGACTAAAAGGAGAATACGATAATGAACCGGAACAATATCTTCGCACTGACCCTCGCGATTCTACTGGGTGCCGTCTGGCATATTGGCGTTGCGGGAACCACCGACAAAATGCAGGACACATCCATTGTTGAAGGGAATGTCTGGATCACCGAGGATGGTCAGAGGCTCTTCACCTGTCCCGTCATGGGAGGAGAAGGTCTCGTCACGCAAGCGCCCTCTTATTCGGACCTCGAAGGCGTCCGATACTATCACTGCTGCGCTCCCTGCCGAGGAAAATTTCAATCCAATCCCGCCAAATGGATGAAGCACTTCGCGGTGCCCGGGAATGTCGTTCGCGTCGACGAAGCCGGGAAGCATTTCGTCGATCCGGTGGACGGCAGCGAAGGGATCGTGACCGACAGAGTGATGTCTTGTGATGTCGATGGCAAACGCTACTACTTCACTTCGAAGAGGTCCGAGGAAGTCTTTCGCAAGCATCCGCAGCATTACATGAGAATGATGCCGGAGGGCATGGCTGAGTAATCCCTGTCGAGGACGGAAGTGCAAAACAGAAAGGCCGGGCACAAAAGTGTCCGGCCTTTCTTATGTGTCTATCGGAACCTCATACGCTCGTGCTTACACCCTTCTTCGGGCAGAGGTCGGCGATGATGCACTCCGAGCACTTTGGTTTACGCGCAACACAGACGCGGCGGCCATGCCAAATCGTCACATGGCTGAAATCGATCCAGACATCGGAGGGCAGCAGCGCCATCAGATCTCGTTCAATCTTCTCCGGATTGGTCTCTTTCGTCAGCCCCATCCGGAAGGCGAGACGCCGCACATGAGTGTCGACGACCACACCGGTCGCCAGTCCGAAAGCGGTTCCCAAGACGACATTGGCGGTCTTGCGTCCCACGCCGGGCAGCTTCACCATCTCGTCTATCGTTCTCGGAACCTGCCCCTCATGGTTCTGAATCAGTGCCTGAGAAAGCCCGCGCAGAGACTTGGCTTTGTTACGGAAAAAGCCGGTCGGTCGGATGTCCTTTTCCAGTTCCTCTGTCGGCACCGCCAGATAGTCTTCAGGTCCACGATATTTCTTGAAAAGAGTTTTGGTCACCGTGTTGACTTGCTCATCGGTGCATTGCGCTGAAAGGATTGCCGCGACGAGCAACTCGAAAGGAGATCGATGGCTGAGCGCCGTGGTAGCACGTGGGTAGGCTTTATCCAGATGCTCCCATATCTTCTGCGCGCGAGCTTTCTTGTTGTCGGACGTGCTTCTTCTCCCTTTTCCCTTTTCTGGCAAGTTTGCCTCCTTCGCAGAGACGGTAGAGGGCTTCACGAAGTGCCGGCTCGGTCATGTTTCTGGCGACGAACTTTCCGTCGTGCGCGAGCGAGATTTTACCCGTTTCTTCCGAAATCACCACGGCCACACAATCCAGTTCTTCTGTGACCCCCAGTGCCGCGCGATGACGCGTGCCGAGTTCTGAATCGAGGTGGGGATTCTCGGTAAGGGGCAACAGACAGCGCGCCGCCTCCAGCGTTGTTCCGGTGATGACGACAGCGCCGTCGTGAAGCGGCGTACGGGGTTGAAAGATGGAGAGCAGAAGCTCAGGAGTGACTTCGCCCTGCACCCGGATACCGCTCTCAGTGATGGAACGGACGCTCACGTTTCGCTGAATGACGATGAGCCCACCCGTGTGCCGATTGGACAGTTCAGCGGACGCCCGAGCCACTGCATCAAGGGTGCGTGCTCCTTCGGCCTTGAAGAGGACGCGCACGAGTCGGTTCTGCCCGAGCTGCATCAGAAACCGCCGGAGTTCCGGTTGGAAAAGAATGACGAAAGCGATGACCCAGACGGTCGCCACGCTCTGCACCAGCCAGCTTGTGCCCGTCATGTTCAGTGCATAGGCTGAGATGGCGAAGAGAAATAGGATGAGGAGCCCGGCAAACATCTGTGTTGCTCGCGTACCGCGCATGATCTGATAGAGCTTCCAGAAGACGAAAGTCACCACCAGAACATCAAGCACATCAATCAGCGTGACCGGAATAAAGGCGATGCGGAAGAGTTCCATGCAGAGTCACCAGGGGTGGGCATAAGGTTACGATAATCGGCGGATAAAGTCAATTTAAGCGGACCGCTTGGCCCACCGGCAAGCTCGAGCCCGGTGGGCCTTCGGTCTCGCACAAAGGCAGGTCGTGTGTATTGAAATATCTCAGCGCACCAAAACAAGTTTGGCGATACGGGATTCCGAACCGGCCTGAACGCGCACAAAGTATATCCCTGAGCTCAGGTCGGACCCGTCGAACACCAGGCGATGCGTTCCGGGAGCTCTTGTCTCGTCAGCCAAAATGCCGACCCTTCTGCCCAGTCGGTTGAAGACCTCCACCTTCACGCGCTGTGTCAGCGGCAAGTCGAACAGGATGACCGTTTGGGGATTGAAGGGATTCGGAGCTGGTGGATAAAGGCGGAAGGCGGTTGGCAGAGACGCTCCCTCGCCCACAGCGAGTGCACGGATCTCGAAATCTCCGTCGCTGACGGCTTCAATCTCCGGTGCTATGAGCGCTCGCACTCGCAGGCGACAATGCTGTGAAGCGGGCCCTGTGACGGCCCAATTCTGCTCGCCGTCATTGGCTGTATTGCCGAAGAGACTTTCCCACGCACCTGTGGGATAATCGCGATTCAGCGAGATCTCCACGCGACCCTCGAGATCCTCGGCGCTCCACCGAAGCGTGATCGTGCTGTCGTCGTCCAGTACTTCACCGCCACTGGGGTAAAGAACCGCCATCGAAGGCTGGATGATCGAGAAGTCAGCATCCGAGGTATCTGCGAAGCTCGGATTGGTCACCGAGTAGACACGCATGCGGGCATTCTCCGTTGGCTCACCAAGGACAAGCCAGCGCAGGCTTGTGTCCGCAATAACCACATCACTGATCTCCTCCCAATCGCCAGAGGGGTAGTCGCGGTTCAATTCAATTACGAGAGTGTCTGTCACGAGAGTCCTCTCGAAGGTGATGTAGTAGTGTGATGTCACCACGATGGACTCTCCCCCGTTGGGTGAGAGCAGCTGCAGCCCGGGCACGACGATGCGTGTATCGGTATTGGTCGTGTCGGAATTGTTCGGAAGAGTGAGGTGTGTGACGCGGAAGCGGGCGTGGTCGGTCGTCGGTTCGGTCACTGTCCAGCTTTCCGCACCGTCATTGGGTGTTGCGGCATAAAGAGTCTCCCAATTCTCGCCGGGATAATTGCGGTTTAGCTCAATGGACACTTCGCCGCCGAAACTCTCTCCGGCCCACCGCATCTCAATGGTCGTTCCAAGCGCGAGCAATTCGCCGCCGTTCGGGTAGAGGAAGCTGACCATTGGGCCGCCCGTCGGAATCTGCCACAACCCGCGGCCATGGGTCGCAGCACGCAACATCCCTGTCCTTGCCTGCATTTCCAGATCATCCACGACCGCCACTGGGAATCCAGACCCGAATATCTCCCAACTCTGGCCATGGTTCGTCGTGCGAAAGACCCCAAGATCTGTCCCAGCGTAGAGCGTGGAGGCGTCACCCAAATCGATTGCCAGATCCTGCGCCGGCACACTGGGCAGGTCGCCGGTGATGTTCGTCCAATTGCCCCCGGCGTTGTTGGACCAATAGACATGGCTTGCACCGAAGCCCGAGATCGTCGCATAGACGCCGTCGGGATTGGCAAGGTCAGGTACGACACGCGTAACCTCCGCACCCGGCAATCCGCTCGATGCCGATGTCCATGTCGTGGTGCCCGGGTCTTTGCGATAGACGCCGGAACCACGGGCGGCATAGAGCCTTCCTTGGAGAATCGGTGATGCTGCAATGGATTGGACCTCGGCTCCCAAGGGACTGCCGAGTGGTTCCCACAGGTCCCCTCGATTTGTGGTGATATAGATCTGTCCTGCGCCTGCTGTCGTGTACAGGGTGTTCGACTCGAACGGATCCTGAATCACGGGCGTGACCCAAGGACCATCGCCGCCGATACCATTCTGTATGTTCTGGAAGGTGTTTCCACCATTTGTGGAACGGAGGTGATGGCCGAACTGCCATTCCACATAGACGGTCATATCATTGCTCCAGTCGATCACGCAATAGCCACCGTCGCCTCCGTAGACCATATCCCAGTCTCGATTGCCGAGCCAGCGAGTTGTGCCATTGTCCTGAGACCCACCGAACGCACACAGGGTATCGATGGTGGCGTTGCCGAATCCATAATATTGGTGGGTTACATAGCCCGTGTTCCTTTCCTCCCAGCTATCGCCACCGGTGAAGGACATGAAGATGCCGCCGTCCGTTCCGACGAACACAATCGAAGGATCATCGGGGTGGAAGACACATTCGTGGTAGTCCACATGGACATTGGCGCCAATCTGATTCCACTGGTAGCCGCTGTTCGTGGAGCGGAACATATAGCGCCCCGCGGCGAAGAGCAGAGCGGAATTCTCGGGATGAACGGCCAGCATCATGTCGTACCAGCTCTGCTCGGAGAATATGTCCACGGTGTTGTTCATGACATCCCATGTATCGCCGCCATCACCGCTGCGATAGATACCGATTGTCTCTGCACCAGCACCAAAAGTCTCCGCAACACCGCAGTAAACAACCGCCGAATTATTCTCGTAGTAGGCCAGTATACTGCGGCCCATGGTCATGACCGAGGGCAGACCTTCTGTCCGCCTGGACCATGTCAGGCCTCCATCGGTGGACTTGTAGATGCCGTTCGTTGCAGAGCCCCAAGGATAGCCGGCTCCCGCCAGAAGGTTATTCGGATTCTGCGGATCACGCTGGACATCTTTGAAATCGCCTGACCCGCCTCCCGAAGGAATTGAGTAGGTTGCAAATCCGTCCGTCGACAGGCGCAATCCGTTTCGCGTCGCGACGACGATGTTCTCCGGATTGGTCGGGTCAATACTGATCTTGTTTATGGCCGAACTCGATGAGTAGGGCCAGGAAAGGCTCGTTTGCTCCCAGGAGTCGCCGCCGTCAGTGCTCTTGAGAAGTCCGATTCCGAGCACCGCGTCAATGTTGTAGTAGCCTTCTCCGGTGCCCATGTACATCGTGTCGGGGTGCAGCGGGTCAAACTCGAAGGCCCCCACCGCGAGGTTGGGCAGGAAATCCGTGATCGGCGCCCATGTATGACCGGCGTCCGTGCTTTTCCACAAGCCGCCGGAAACCGACCCGGCAAACATGACAGCGGGATTGTTGGGGTGAAATCGGATGACTCGTGTGCGACCTCCGATATTGGCCGGTCCAAGTTCCTCCCAGGGTTCGTCGGTGTGTGCCCGCGGCATCTTCAGCATCTGCTGGTAGGCCTGCCAGCGAGCGCCATCCGGAATCGTGCCCGTTGGAAAAGCGCGCTGCCCCCAGAACCACTCGGCTCTCTTCCAAGGCTTGAATCCCGTTCCCGATCCCCGGTCAACGCGCTGCGCGAAGTGCTGCCGGAAGAGGTTGTGGACATCTTCCACATTCTGGACCGTTGGCATTTGGGCTTGGACGAGCCCGGGGACAAGTAGCAGAAGAAGCAGCAATCGCCGTAACATGGATACATCCCTCCTGAAGTTGACCGTGCAGAGCTGCCGGATTGTTGGAGGATAGGTCGGGGTCCACGCAAAGCCCCGGAGTGGCCTCCAAATCTCAAGATACCAAATTCCGTCACGAGAAGCAACATGCACTGGTGCGCAGCCAAAAGAACGCTCCACACCGGGCCGGTCGCCCATTTCGGCGGCATCTGAGCGGGCTGGACTCGGCCGGAGACACTTGACTCACGCCGTGTTTCGCATTATCTTTATACTGATACCACTCAGACCCTTGGGGACGACTTGGTTTCGACGGGATGATCGGGTGGCAGAAGGTGCAGGCGGAGGCTGGGGCATCCTCCTAAATCAGACCCCAAAAACACAAGTGCCAATAGCACTTATGCTCTTGCTGCCTAAAATTAGGTAGCACGCTCCCCACCGACTTGCGGGTCGGTTGGTGGGTCGAGTGCCATCGCAGACTCGCTGGCACGCCACAGGGCCGCGGGTGGTGCGCGAGACTTCAGCGGCTGGCTCCCGCTAGTTTTGTTGCTGGGACGACCCGGGAGCGAGATCCTATCCAGTAAAGAAGCCTGTGGGACTTTCTGTGTTCCGCTTCTCGGACGCGGGTTCGATTCCCGCCGTCTCCACGACTTGTTAATATACAAGGGATTAGATGATTCTAATCCCTTTTTCTTCATCTCTCTTCTGTGTACGAACTGCAGCTATAGCAGCAGACGCGACATTGGAACAAGTAGATCTTGGCTATTTGGATGGGCCGCGCATTCTGGTGGAGATTCTCGTCCTTTCAGCATCTGTCTAATCCGGTCAGCGGCGTCCCTGCGGCAGCTACACGTCCCATGACATCTACCAAAGTTCGCACACTACTTAAGAGGGGTTGCATTTAGAAATGATCCCACAGCTCCTCTTTCTATCCGGAAGCAATTCCTCATGGGACATGACAATGAGATTGGATGACCGAAGGATTTTCTTGTCCAATTGCATGCCAGACTCGATGTACTTGCGACGGGCTCGCAATTGTCCATACAATCCTCTCTCTATTGCTTTTGGGAGCCAATTGCTTTAAATTATATACTTGCCTACTAACTGCATCACTTCCATTGTAGGGACCGAGATCTAAGGCCTCATGGATGGATTGAGGATTTTTGACAACCTAAGAGAGAACAGAGTCAAGGTAATGGGATACCTTTGAGGATGAGCAGCCGAACGACACAACTTAATGGGAAGAGTCAACCACCTGATAACTTAAGACGCGCCGAACATTTCCTGAATCTCTCCCAGGACATACTAAGTTGTTCCAGCCGTGGCGAGCCAAGAATTACTTTTCTAAAGGAAGTCTCTAGGCTGTTGCTTGAGTTCTCCCGGTGCGATGCCATTGAATTGCGACATAGGGATGGTGAAATTACGTATCGATGGGAAGTATCACGGTATCCGGAGAGCATTTTTGACTTTGAAATCCTGTCTGACTCAAAGGACATCGCCACAGCTCTTACAGCTCGAGATGCCACCCACATTGGAAAACCGTGTAGGATGGTAATTTCCAAGATACATGACCCCAACTTGCCGTACTTCACGCCGAATGGCAGCTTCTGGACGAATGAGACTTGCGAAATGCCGGATTCTCTTTCGCAGGGCGACGAAGAAACGGACTCTTCGGAAGCGAACGGCGATAAGGCCTATCATTCTTTGGCTATTATCCCATTCGAAATTGGCCCCCACAACACAGGTGTTCTACTGTTAAAGAGCGAACAGTCGGGTCATTTTGCACCGGCCGAGATTGAATCCTACGAACTCATCGCTCAGACCTTGGGACTGGCGGCTGCAGATCGGGATGCTCAAGCTATGGTGCGCGAGCGGGTCAAAGAGTTGACCTGTCTTTATGGCATAGCGCAAATCGCCGACAATCTTCAATGGACTCGGGAGGAGAAACTACAACGGATCGCTAACCTTCTCCCGCCATCTTGGCAACATCCAGAAATCGCCGTGAGTCGAATCGATCTCGACGGCCACACGTATTTGACTTCCGGTTATCGCCATGGCCGTTATCGACAAACGGCAGATATTGTGGTCCGAAGCAAGAAGAGAGGAATTGTCGAGGTGGCCTATACCGAGGGCAAACCTGAACTTCTTGAAGGACCTTTCTTGAAAGAGGAGACCAGCCTGATCGTGGAGGTGGCCCGGCGGGTCGCGGCAATTGTGGAAAGGGAAGAAACCGAAGCTGACAGGCTACGGTTGCAGGAGCAGCTCAAACATGCGGACCGTCTGGCGACGATTGGCCAACTCGCTGCAAGTGTCGCGCACGAGCTTAATGAACCGCTAAGCAGTGTTCTTGGCTTCGCGCAGCTTGCGAAAAAGAACCTCACAGATTCTCAGCAAGTTGGAAGCGATCTGGACAAGATTGTAAAGACAGCGCTGCACGCAAGAGAGGTTATTCGTAAATTGGTTACCTTTGCGCGACAAATGCCACCAAAGAAGACAGCGGTCGATGTAAACTATATAGTTAATGAAGCAGTCTCCTTGTTTGAATTGAGGTGTAACCGGGAGGGAATCAAGCTCGTCCAGCGCTTAGCGGACCGATTGCCGACTATCGAAGCGGATCCAATGCAAATCAGCCAGTCACTGATCAATCTGGTTGTGAATGCCATTCAGGCCATGCCACAAGGAGGCACATTAACGATTCAAACGACCTTCGATGAAGAGAATGTGTCGCTGATAATCACAGACACTGGCGTTGGTATGGATGCGAACACGAAGCGCCAGATTTTTGATCCTTTCTTCACCACAAAAGATGTCAGACAGGGGACGGGACTCGGCCTGTCTGTTGTTCAGGGAATTGTCACATCGCACGGCGGTTCGATTCACGTAAAGAGCAGTATTGGTAGAGGCTCACGTTTTGAGGTTCGCTTGCCCATAAAAGGAATGCCTGATCATGAAGAGAGAGTCTGAGATGTCAACGCCGACAACGAAACCAGTCATTCTGATTGTGGACGATGTGCCGGATACGGTTGAAATCCTCGAGCGCAACCTGACGGAACAAGGCTATCGAATCTACACGGCGTCCAGCGTGGCAGAAGCTCTCGAAATTCTGAACGTCGTGCCGATTGATCTGGTCATTACGGACTACAGGATGCCGAAGGTGAGCGGATTGGACCTGATCAGACATGTTCGCGAAAATTTGAAAGACACCGAGATCATGATGATCACCGGCTATGCCAGCATCGAGGGGGCAGTCGAGGCAATCAAAACTGGAGCGGAGGAGTATCTATCCAAGCCATTCACGGATGAAGAATTGCTGATCGCAATCCAGAGAGCACTTGACAAACTTCACCGAAGAACGGCTGGTCATCAGTTATCACAAGTAACTGAGGCAACGCCCTATGGCCTGATCGGCACATCGGAAGCGATGGCAAAGGTTTCCAGTACATTGATGAAAGCGGCATCCACCACGAGCACGGTGCTCATCACTGGTGAAAGCGGCACTGGCAAAGAACTCGTAGCTCGTGCAATCCACTATTGCAGCGCAAGGGCTTCAGGGCCATTTGTACCGGTCAACTGCGGTGGCATTCCGGATGGTCTGCTCGAAAGCGAACTGTTCGGTCACGTTAAAGGCGCTTTTACCGGTGCAACGCAATCGAGGGCAGGCTTCTTCCAAACCGCCGATGGCGGCTCGATCTTTCTTGATGAAATCAGTGAACTCAGTGGTTCTTTACAGGTCAAGCTCCTGCGAGTTCTACAGGACAAACAGGTCTACATGGTCGGTGCCGACCGTCCCTATGAGGTCGATGTGAAAATCCTTGCAGCCACTAATGCAGATTTACATGGATTAGTGAAAAAAGGAGTCTTCCGTGAGGACCTGTTTTTCCGTCTCAATGTGATCACGATCTCCGTCCCGCCGCTTCGGGAACGCGGCGACGACATCCTATTGCTCACACACCATTTTGCCAGCAAGTTCGCCAAGGAATTTGGCAAGCCGGTGCCACGGTTTTCCGACAAAGCTCTTCGGGCTCTAAGAGACTACGACTGGCCTGGTAATGTCCGTGAATTGGAGAATATAGTCCATCGTGTTGTCGTGATGACGGACGATGAGTTCATCGATGTGCCTGATCTTCCTTCACTGATGCGCTTCTCAGCCGTACGAGGTTATGGACTCGACAGAACACTGTCGGAAATTGAAGCCGAACACATTCAGCGAGTGCTGTCGAGCACAGGTGGCAACAAGACGACCGCGGCCAAAATCCTCGGAATTGACCGCAAAACTCTGCGTGAGAAGCTCAAACAGTACAAAATAAATGACCGATAGATTCCCCCACCTCTTTGGGCTGACTACATGCTTTCAATGTCCCCTAATTGCGATGTTCCACAATAGATGCTCTATCACCAATTAGTTCAGCTTCTCTTTGTCTTTCTGTAGTTGCTCCGCTCTATCTTTCGCCCACCGCGCTTCCTTCGTCCTTAAACCACTTTCCACAAACGCACACACAACGTCCTCAAATCTCGTTACTGCGACTTGAGGTGCAATCGTCACCTTAAGTGTGGTTGCCAGCGGGGAAGATTGCACCACCGGGGTGTTTCTCTCCGACAAAACGAATCACTCCTGTCGTCTCACAGGTTCAGCAGTCTGCTGTCATTTGGTTAACACCAGACTCAACTCTCCATTGATATTATCCAACTTACTTGTAAAACTGAGCCGCAGCAATGCGTTCTCCTTGCGCGTGATTCCTCAGCGAGCCAATCCTATCTGAATTTTGGCATAATGACTGCTTATGGTTTGAATAGGTGCTGTCGTCAGCGCCTACCGCAGAAAGGCAATCAAAAACAAGAGCTCTTCCGTCTGACAGGGAGCTCGCTCCTTTTGAGACCCTTGCGGTGGGCGCTGAGGATGGCATTATCGCATCGCACTGCTATTGCGGGATTGATTATGGTCAGTCAAATCTAGGAGGTATTGGCCATGGGAGAAGTAGCAGAAGTAATGGCAAAAAGGGAAACGATACAAGGTCTTTGTTCAACCTGCAATCACCTTCAGGCTTGCCTGCACCGCCTTGAGAATGGTCTGGTCGTCTGGTACTGCGAGGAATTCGACGACTATGTCCCACCCAAAGCCAAGCCACGGAATGTTCAACAATCCGTCGCCGTCCTTCCCAAACCGAGTGGCACGGACGGACTGATGGGACTCTGTGTCAATTGTGAGAAGCGTGATCACTGTGTCCATGCGAAGAAGGTTGGGGGTGTATGGCATTGTGAGGAGTACGCATAGGAGCTATACAACCGTTCCGCACAGGTACGCTTTCGGCAAAGTGAGGAGAACATGGACTCGGAGCTAATCCACAAGATCGTCGAGCGCAACAGCGGGGGAGGAAATGGGTTGATCAGTGTCTTGGAAGAGGTCCAAGCGAAGTTTGGATATCTTCCTGCTGACGCCTTGAAGATTGTCGCAGAAACGACAAAGCGTCCGTTGACCGATGTCTATGGTGTCGCCACTTTTTACAGGGCGTTCAGTTTGAAACCGCGCGGCGAACATCTTGTCTCCGTCTGCTTGGGCACGGCCTGTCACGTACGGGGAGCGCCTCGCGTGGCGCAGGAGTTCCAAAGACAACTTGGGGTAACGGCTGGAGAGACAACTCCGGACAGGAAATTCACCTATGAGACAGTGAACTGCCTTGGAGCTTGCGCCCTTGGCCCTGTTGTTGTCGTAGACGGCCATTACTTTTCCAATGTCAATGCCTCCAAGGTCAGCGAGATCATCAAGAAAGCGACCGAAGGGCTTGACAGGATTGAGACAAAAACCGACCGAAGAATATTTCCGGTTGAAGTCAGTTGTTCACGCTGCAGTCATAGTTTGATGGATCCACATCATCCTATTGATGGGTTTCCTTCTGTCAGAATCACTCAATCCTTCGGTCAACAACATGGATGGCTGCGACTATCAAGTCTCTATGGCAGCTACAACATCGAATCAGAATATGAGATCCCGCTTGACACAGTACTCCATCTTTTCTGTCCCCACTGCCACACGGAACTCATAGGTGGTGCAGATTGTCCTGAATGCGGTGCTCAAATGGTACCCTTAATTCTGCGCGGAGGGGGTACGGTTCAGATCTGTCCGCGCCGCGGGTGCAAGGGTCACATCCTTGATATCGGATAATCTGAGCCGGCGCATTTCACCATAAAAGGCGAGTTTGAGGAGTATCGATATGTATCGACTGGCAACGGTCGAGGAATTCCTGAGTTTCCGCCGACAGATCGTCGAAGAACCCGAGCCGGATACCCCTTGTCTGGTGGTTTGCGCCGGAACTGGAGGGCAGGCCAGCGGTGCAAATGACATATTGAGAATTATTAAGCGCTATTTATTGGAACATAACCTCCACGAGCGAGTGTCGTTACGAGTGACGGGATGTCAGGGTTTTTGCGAGAAGGATCCTTTTATATTAGTTGAGCCGGGTAAGCATTTCTATCCACAGCTCAACATGGATGATGTTCCTCGCATTATCGAAGCGACGCTGAAGGGTCAGATAGTTGAAGAGCTGCTATACTGCGAGTCAGAATATCACGAATGCCAGCATTGTCAAGACGATATCCCGTTTTTCAAGAAGCAGACACGGACGATTCTTGGAAAAAACGAGCAAATAGACCCGATACGCATTTTCGATTATACCAAGCGGGGAGGATATCACGCTTTAGGGAAGGTATTGTTGAATATCAATCCTGAATGGATCATCGATGAGATCAAACGGTCTGGACTAAGAGGACGTGGTGGAGCCGGCTTTCCGACCGGGGTCAAATGGGAATCCGCCCGGGCTGCGGGAAACGGTTCAGGACAGAAGTATATCATCTGCAACGCCGACGAGGGCGATCCGGGTGCTTATATGGATAGGAGTCTGTTGGAAGGCAACCCTCATGCGGTTCTGGAAGGTATGCTCATAGGGGGCATAGCGATCGGTGCGACCAAGGGATATATCTATGTTCGTAGTGAATATCCATTGGCGATCAAGCACGCACTGATTGCCATTCGCCAGGCACGTGAACTCGGGCTTTTGGGGAAGAATATCCTCGATACCGGGCTGGACTTTGACATAGAAATTGTTCGGGGCGCTGGAGCCTTCGTTTGCGGTGAAGAAACGGCGCTTATCCGTTCCATTGAAGGTCATATGGGTGAACCGAGGCAACGGCCTCCTTATCCCGTTCAGAAAGGTTTATGGGGACGTCCAACCTGTATCAACAATGTTGAGACCCTATCCAACATCCCTGTTATTATCAGCAAGGGAGCTGATGAGTATGCTAAGGTTGGAGTTCCCGGCAACAGCGGTACCAAGATTTTCAGCTTGGTCGGAAAGATCAAGAACACCGGTTTGGTAGAAGTCCCAATGGGCACCACGATCCGGGAGATTGTCTATGATATTGGTGGTGGTCCTATCGGCAAAGCCAGTATTAAGGCGGTGCAGACGGGAGGGCCGTCTGGGGGCTGCATCCCTGCTGAGAAATTCGATTTGCCCATTGATTATGACAGCCTAACCAAAGCCGGATCGATCATGGGATCAGGGGGCATGATCGTGATGGACGAAGACAGCTGCATGGTTGACATCGCGAAATACTACATGAATTTCCTGCGTGATGAGTCCTGCGGCAAGTGCTACCCTTGCCGCAAAGGCACGCAGCGCATGTATGAGATTCTGGAGGACATATCCGAAGGGCGGGGCACATTAGAGCAGCTTGATTTGCTTGAAGAGCTTGCGCGTGTCGTCGCTGACACGACGATGTGCGGCTTGGGACAGACCGCCCCCAATCCGGTCTTATCGACCTTGCGCTACTTTCGTGAGGAGTACATTGAACATATCGTGGATAGGCGCTGTAAAGCGGGTGTTTGCAAGCAATTAGTCGGTGCGCCTTGTCAATCCGCATGTCCGATCGGCACCGAAGCGTGGCGCTATGTCGCCCACATCGCGCGCGCTGAATACGAGGAAGCTTACAAAGCCATACGCGAGGCCAATCCGTTCCCTTCCATCTGTGCCAGGGTATGTGACCATAGATGCGAAGAAAAATGTCAATTGGGCCAAACCGGCACCCGCTCGGTGGCTATCCGGGCTTTGAAGCGCTTCATTACCGATCGAATTGACCCATCGGTTTACCGGCCAGCGAAAGCATTGGAAAAAAAGACAGACCGAGTCGCTGTCATAGGAGCGGGCCCGGCCGGATTGACCGCTTCTCATTACCTCTCTCTAATGGGCTACCAAGTCGCCATCTTCGAGGCCGATTCCAAGCCCGGGGGTATGCTGTTCAGCTGCATTCCGGCTTACAGATTGCCTCGGGAAGTGCTGATCAAGGAGATCCAAGCCATCTTCGATGAAAACGTGACCTTGAAGTGCAACCAGGAATTGGGAAAAGACATTACAATTGATAAGCTCTTCAAAGAGGGGTTCAAAGCTATCTTCGTGGCCATCGGAGCCCAGAAAGGTCGTCGGCTCCGTCTTGAAGGCGAGGGAAGCGAGGGGGTCTTTCCTTCGATCGAGTTTCTGAAGGCCTACAACATCAACGGCAGACAATTAGCGAAGGGCCGGGTTGCCGTTGTCGGAGGGGGCAACTCGGCTGTTGATGCGGCTCGGACCGCCGTGCGTCAAACCGCTGTGAAAAGCGTGACCCTCCTTTACCGCAGAACGCGTGAAGAAATGCCAGCCTTTTCCGAAGAAATCGACGCGGCAGTTGAAGAAGCGGTCAAGCTCGAAAGCCTTGTGACACCAATCAGAATCTTGACCGACAACGGTCGTCTTACGGGCATCGAGTGTATTCGGAACAAGCTGGGTGAGATGGACCACAGCGGGCGCCGAAGGCCAGTGCCTATACCCAATAGTGAGTTCATCCTTCCGCTTGACACATTAATTGTCGCCATTAGTGAACAACCAGATGTGGATTCGATCTCTCCGTCTGGAGAGCCGGAGCTGAAGATTGAGGACGATGGTACATTGCAGGCAGACAAATACGACCTTAGTTGCAGCCGTCCGGGTGTATTTGCCGGTGGTGATGTGGTCACAGGGCCAAATACCGTCGTCGATGCCATCGCGGCCGGAAAGAAAGCCGCCACGATGATTGATCGCTATATCCGGGGCGAAGAACTTCGACAGCCTGAAAAAACCACGGTGCCACGGACTTATGTGGAACCTCTCGAATTAAGCGAGGACGAGTTGAGCCAATTGCGACGTGCGGAACCGCCCCATATATCCATTGACCAGCGAACAAGCGGTTTCGACGAGGTGGAGATGGCTCTTCGTGAGGAGGACGCTAAGCGCGAAGCAATGAGATGTCTGCGATGCGACCTGGAGTTCACTCAACCGAAAGAGAAAGAGCTCGCAGAGGAGGAAAACGAGATCTCTGCAACAGTTGGGCAATAAAAATGATTAACCTGAAAATCAATGGTCTTCCTGTCACCGTCGAGAAAGGGACAACACTCCTCGAGGCCGCGAAATTCATGGGATTCCCAATTCCAACACTGTGCTATATGGAGGGGTTGTCACCTTATGGTGCTTGTCGCCTCTGTGTGGTCGAAATCGGAGAAGGTGCAAGTGCGAAGTTGGTCACTTCCTGCACGTACTTGGCTGAGGAAGGCCTACAGGTACGCACAGCGTCCTCGCGTGTAATCCATGCGCGCAAGATGATCCTTGAACTTCTGCTGGCCTCGTGCCCGCAGTCGAAAACCATTCAGGACCTTGCGGCAGCCTACGATGTACGCCAACAGCGATTCCGGCAGGAATATGAGGACTGCATCCTGTGCGGGCTTTGCGTAAGAATGTGCGAAGAACAGATGATGGCGAAAGCCATCGGATTCCGCGAGCGTGGGCAGAACCGAAGCATTGGTACGCCATTCGATATCAAATCAGAACAGTGTCGTTTGTGTGGTGCTTGCATCTATGTTTGTCCGGCTTGCCAGCTAAGGTGTACATACAACGAGCCCGACAAAGCGATTTGCGGTGCGTGTGCAAACTTGAGTCCACCGTGCATCGAAAAGCAGGAATTTGACGACATGATGTGCTACATGGAGCCTTGTGTCGCGTGCGAGATCACAGGAAAGAAACTCTCGAAATAATAGAGGTTTAAGGAGTTCGATAATGTCGCCAACCTTCTCGGCAGTAAACCGCTCCGCAGCCACTCTAACGAAAAACAGGACGGATGGGTCGATAACTCCGATTTCAGGAATGTGCGTCACCTGTGTTGATGGCTGCATTGGTATGTGTGAAATTGGCAAGTCGGCGTATCGAGGGCATGAGGTGATCTACCCTCAGCCGTTTGGAGTGATTACCACGGCAAGCGAAAAGAACTACCCCATCGATTACTCGCACTTCAATATCATGGGGACGGCTGTCGGTGCCCATGGTATTGAGGCGGACAGTGACAAGGCGATCTTTCCGAATGTCAACCTCGAGGTTCATTTCGGTCATGACGGCGGTTTGAAATTCCGCTATCCGTGGATCATCCCCGGCATTGGCTCGACGGATATTGCCAAGAACAACTGGGAGGGGTTGGCGATTGGCTCGGCACTTGCCGGTACAGGACTAACCATTGGTGAGAATGTTGTTGGCATGGATCCGGAGGCAGTCATCAAGAACGGTCGCGTCGTCGACACGGTTGACCTTAAGCGCCGAGTGAAACTTTTTCAAGACTACCGGCGCGACAGTTATGGTGCCATCATCGTGCAAGCAAACATCGAAGACACTCGCCTGGGCACACAGGAATATGCCATTGAGAAATTGGGTGTTGAAATCGTGGAGGTTAAATGGGGACAGGGTGCAAAAGATATCGGCGGCGAAGTAAAAATCAATAACCTGAAAAAGGCCCAGATGCTTTATGAGCGTGGCTACGTCGTGTTACCGAATCCGACAGATCCGGCAGTGATCAAGGCCTTTGAGCGTCGTTCGTTCAAAGAGTTTGAACGGCATTCCCGAGTGGGAATGGTGAGCGAGGAAAGCTTTGCCAAACGGGTGGAGGAATTGCGCAGAGCTGGGGCGAAGTATATCTTCCTAAAGACCGGCGCCTATAGACCGGCGGATCTGGCTCGCGCGATTCTCTTTGCCTCCAAGTATGATATCGACCTCTTGACGGTTGATGGTGCTGGCGGAGGAACCGGCATGAGTCCTTGGCGCATGATGAATGAATGGGGTGTGCCACCAGTTGAGTTGCATTCAATGGTACATAAATACGCTAAGCGACTTGCCGACATAGGAATGAGGATCCCGGCGTTCGCCTTTGCTGGTGGATTCACATTCGAGGATCAGATATTCAAAGGTCTCGCATTGGGAGCACCATTTGTCAAGTTGATCGGAATGGCTCGGGGTCCGATTGCAGCAGCGATGGTCGGCAAAACGATCGGGCGCACGATTGATGAAGGTCAGATCCCGGTCTACATTGAGCGGTTCGGCAATTCGAAGGATGAAATATTCGTTACCTCTGGCGAGCTTCGAAAGGAAGTGGGTGACACCGAATTCGACCGATTGCCTACGGGTGCTATTGGACTTTACACCTACTATGAGCGACTTGCCCAAGGTCTAAGACAACTAATGAACGGAAGCCGCAAATTCTCACTGGATCACATGGCCAGGACTGATATTGCGGCGCTGACCCATGAAGCAGCCGAGGTCAGTGGAATATCGCATGTCATGGATATTGACCGGGAAGAGGTTGAGGAAATCCTAAACAGCTGATAGCACGCATGATCTAAGATGTTCCGTTTTCTTCGTTTCAGCAGACGGTTCTCATCCTCAAGGAGATTGGAGAAGTCGCAAGCCTCAGGTTCTCTAATAGCTGCGGGGGTTCGCCTTGTGAATTCGACTCGCGGAGACCGATACGCTTGAGCGATTCCTGCGGGCAGGAGAGTAACACACTCCAAAGATCAAGCTACCTCTAACCCTTGTTTCCCATCCTACGTCCCCATTTTGGCCACTATTTGCTTTCGAATAGGCCGATGACCGAAAACCTGTATGGCCCTTTTCCTATTCTTTCCTCCAGTTTCCTGTACTGAAAATGTACTGTTTTGAAGAGAATCCAGAGCAAAGAACAAGAACTTGGGTCACGGTAGAGGACAACAGCAAGAATAGGTGAAGATTCTGTAAGCATTGATACTACGAGGCTTAACTGGCGTTCATCTGAAGGGTTCGATTCCAGTCGTCTCCACAAGCGGTTATTAAACAAAGGGTTGGGTTGTGCGCCTGACCCTCTTTCTCTCTTGGACCGGCTTCTTCGGCGTGTTGATCATTAGAAGTGGGACCGAGCTTTCTCTCCGTGCGCATCTCAAGCACCGCGTTGGCAAATAAATTGGCTGGTCATTATATTGTATTGCGCAGCCTGCCCGGACGGCCCATCAGCGGCTGTCACCAACAGCTGAAGTTCGGCATGGTCGGCAGGGTGTCTGTGATCTTCGGGTACAGCCCGCGGGATTCGCCAGTGATCCCGCACGACAGATACGCGTTTAGGAGGAATCATGTTCTGCCAGTGGCTCAAGGTGAGCATTTGTGTTCTCTTGCTTGGCTTGTTTGTGAGTTCAACCGCTCGCGGCGAGCGCGACAGCCAGCAGGTGGGAATCACAGGACGACTCTCTGGGAGGGAGTATCATCATGTGAGCACCAAGCTCGCGGAGCGGCAGCCCATTGTGCAGGGAATGGCAACGCGCACGATGATCCGGCCGGAAGTCCTTCCGTCAGGCCGCGAGGGTTTTTCTCTGGACGAATGGACTCTGCTGGAGTCGATCTCCAGATCGGCCAGCATTCCTTCGGGGATGCACTACGCCTTCCGTCTCGATTTAGCCAATCAGAGCATGGTCGAGGTTCCGCCACAGAACAATCTGAGCGAGTTGTGTTTGCAGGCGGTGGAGCGTGCTCCGAGTTGGCTCCGCAATGACTTGATCGACAATCTGCTTCAGTTCGGCGGTTGGGAGTCTCTGACAGATGCAATAGCCGAGATCATCCTGAATGCACAAGATCCCTATGTAGATGAAGTGGCCTTCACCCTGGCGCACCTTTCGCCGGATCTTCTGATTCATGACCAGATGGACTTAGACCGGGATTTGGGACTGGTGTTAGAGAATGTCGAGGGCGTTTATGCCGCTGACATGTTTCTCGATTATGTACAGATCAACGATTACGGCAGCTCGGTGGACGACGACTATTGGTCCACCGCTGAGTACTCTATTGCCACTGAGGCAGGCGACACAGTCCAAATCGAGGTTGATCGGGATGTCTACTACTGGTATGTGATGCACCCACGCATCTCTGACGAGGTCCCAATGTACATCGACCCGGCGACCGGAGACAGTGCGGCACCTCCGATAGGGAAGTTCTGGCGAGACTTCTATCTCTATGAACCTGATGACGGCTATGTTTCTCTGCATGACATGCTCGATAGTTGCGCCATCATGTATGGTAACCTGTTCAACGACAGCACGGATGCAAATGGCGCGGTCGGGATCGTCACGCGCTGGATTCCGGATGTGATGGACTTCGGCTCCGGAGTGGAGCGGCCGATTCAGCCCGTGCGGATCTATCGCCTGCACTTGGGACGCTGCGGAGAACATCAGGACATCACCGCGGCGGCTGCTCGAGCTGCTCTGATTCCTGCCGTTGGAGCGACCGCGATCTGTAACGACCATGTCTGGAATGAATTCTGGGATGGAACTCGCTGGAAATCCTGGGAACCTGTCAACAACTATGTCGGCGATTCGCTGGCTTACGAGGGTTGGGGTAAACACTTCCCGGCTGTCTTCGATTGGCGTGCCGACGGTTTCGTCTGGACCGTGACACAACGCTACCATTCGAACACCACGACACTGACGGTGCACATTCTCCAGGAGAACGACAATCCCGTCGACGGTGCCAAGGTCAAGGTACTAAGCGACTACGAATACGGCGGCCTGAAACTGGCTACTTGCGGCTATACCGACGCGACCGGCACCGTCTCCTTCACGATTGGTGGTCAGCGGGACATCTACCTGAACATTTCCAGCCCCCTGGGAATGTATCCGAGCGATCCGGATGGCGGCGTGCTGGTCATTGAAGACAGCGACCCGAATGTCGAATACGAATGGACCTACAACTACGATGGGGGCATGGCGACGGTTGAGCCCGAAGAGGCCGAGCCTCCCCAGGATCCTCTTGATCATTTTCACCTGACCGTCCAATACGACATGCTGTGCGAAGCGACGCACGGCCAGATTTTTCGGTACTCGGACTTCGTCGCGGAAATCGGCGATGCACGGGTGGACTTCTTCATTTGCGATGAGCAGAACTACAACCGTTTCGCAGCGTGGATGGATTTCGAGGCCTTCGCGATTGCCGATTTGATGGGATCGGGGCAAATCGACTTCACCCTGCCGACCGATGGGACCTGGTACGCGGTGTTGAGCAACGTGAACAGCATCTCGGACTATCACCGAGCCGAGATGACGGCGAATCTGTATGTCGACGATGAATTCGCTGTCGTTCGTGAGAGTGAAGAAGTCCCGAATGTGTACATGTTGTATCCCAACTATCCCAATCCCTTCAATTCGGCAACTGCGTTGGAGTTCTCAGTTCCACGAGCATCTGAGGTCACTGTCCATGTCTATGACATCTTGGGGAGGCAGGTGGCCACTCTGAGTGACGGCTGGTTTACAGCCGGACGCCATCGCGTTCTTTGGGACTGTCGCCAATGCGCAAGCGGTGTCTATCTGGTCGTGATGTCAGCGCAAGGACACGATTTCGTCCGCAAGGCGATGCTTCTCAAATGAGAGCGAGAAGGCGGCAGTGAATCCCGGAGTGTACGCCTGCCGGAATTGGATAAGGCCGCTCACACTGGCAAGGCGATCCTGAAACTGCCCGCCACCCACGCGCAAACATTTGTTTTCACTGAGGATTGTAGTAGACTGCAGAAGGCCTCACCTGATTTCGCTGGCAGGTGAGGCCGATCTTTTCCTTGGGTTCCCGGGACAGACGATTCCAAATCGGCACGGCTGTGCGCTTGTGAATAGTTTCTCTTGACAAATTCACCCCTTTTTGTTATATTGTCGTCCGTGCTGAGCAGAGTACCAGTTGCGAGTGGGAACCGCTGCCGGCCCAAGTCGAATTGTCTCTCACTCTTGCTATCCCCGATTGTGCCCTCTCACTTGCCAGAGAGTGCGCTACAAAAACCTGATAACGGTATATTGTTCCCTCAAACCATCTGCGGAGGAGAAGAAGACCAGACAGGCGATAACCTGTCAGAGTGATTTCCGTTTCAAGTTGAAGATCATATAGAACATCAGGCAGTCTCCGAGTCTCATTCTCTAAGGGGCATCCTACGAGAATAGACCGTTAGGGTTTGGTTGGAAACGACCCAGCCTCCCGTGCTTGGAAAGGAGATGCGACCTTGAAGTGAACGCCGCTTTATCCCACCAGCAGATTCAAGCTCCTCGCAAAGAACACTCTCTCTGTTCGACTCCTTTCCCACTTTCATTACTGTGCGATCTAATCAACAAGTGTCACTTACAAAGTGTCAAAGGAGTTCGAAATGCGCGTTCTACATTCTATGGCGAAAATTGCTGCGTTCAGCGTACTCTGCCTGTTTGTCATCCTCGGTTGCAGCAAGGACAATGTTTCCGAGCCGTCGACGACAGTCGGATCGATATGGATCCACTTGGATGCCGATTCCGTCGAGATCTTCTTTGCTGATTTGCCCAAAATTGATGCGGACGGGGAAGAAGCTATTCAACTGAGCGAGTTCATTGATACCACACTGATTCCTATGTTCGAGGATCGAGATGGCATATTCTACGATGCCCGGCCTCTTTATGCATACCAGATTGTTGGTGCGGACGGTTTCTCGGCGTCCAGCAGGGGCTACCTGGACAATACATGGGAACATATGATACTGGGATACATTGTTGTTTCCACCGGGCGCGCTATCTTCCCAGACGAGCTCATCGATTTGCCGGGAGCCTACAATGTTCAGGATGTTCTGAATATCTATGTTCACCGGAAGTTCGACATTGAAGCAGCAGATACGGTTTCCTTCGTTGAATTGAAAGATGTCACTCCCGTTGAGGTGACCAACCACGACGGTGAGCTTGAAGATGCTCTTCCTCTTGGAGATTTTGTTGATGTGCTGATAAGCAATCCTGATGATTTCCAGTACAACTTGCGGACGATAGACGATTTCGGTCCGAGTGAAGACATGACTTGGGCGCAATTTCAGACGGGGTATTGGCTGCTTGAAAGCCAGAAGACAATCTTCACCGACACGAGTCTTGTCGGTGGCGGGTACAGACTCCAGGTTCTGGAGAAGATTCTGGTTAATCAGGTCGTAGCTCCATGAAGCCCATCTGTGCGATTCTGGTGTGTACTTTGTCTCTGTGTGTCTGCGGGGTCGTACCAGCCTTTTCCGACTCGAGCGCCGGGGCGAACAGCGACTCGAGCGAGTCCATTTACACGCTCGAGGAAGTCGTTGTCTACGGAACTCGTACTTTCAGCGGCACTTCGATGACCACCGAAATCACCGAAGAGGAGATTCAAGAGCGCAATGCCGTCACGGTTGCGGACATTCTTCGCGCCGATCCGGGACTATCTGTGACGACGGGCCCCAAGGCGGAGACTGAGACAAAAATCCGCGGCTTTCCCGCGCGCGATGTGCTGGTGCTGGTCGATGGTCGTCCAATCAATACCGGTTATTACGGGAAAGTGGATTTGTCCATGTTGCCGCTCGAGAATATCGCGAAGATTCGAGTGATCAAGGGACCGGCTCCGGCGGCTTATGGCGCGAACAGTATGGGGGGCGTGATTAATATCGTCACCAAGAACGGATTAGAGACGCCCCGCACCGTTGTCGAGACTGAGTTTGGCGATTATCAGTTCCGCAAGCTCAGCGTGAATCACAGCCGGAAAGTGGGCCGGTGGAATTATTGGGTGTCCGGATATGAGAACTACTCCCGTGGATATGCTTTGAGTGAGGAGTTTCAATCAACCTCGCTCGAGGACGGCGGTCTTCGGGGGAACAGCTCGTATCACAAGACCGGCGTCAGCGGTAAACTGGGCTTTCAACCGTCTCCAATGAGTCTGTATGCGCTCTCCTTGGGTTATCATTGGGCGAAGAAGGATGTGCCCTGTACGATCTATTCCTTTGAATCGCCGGCCTATCGCACATTCCCGAGCTGGGAACGGCTGAACAGCGCGCTGTCTGGCAATTGGCATCTGAGTCCCGTGATAGAACTCAAGTCCGTTCTCTTTGCGGATGCCCAACATGACCGCCTGATCGATTACAGCGGGCCTGAGATGCGCGATGACCAGATCGTCTTTGACTCCAAGCTGGAGAACTGGACCGTCGGAGGTTCGGCGGACGCTAAGGTGAGTGCTTGGCGAAATCACCGATTCCAAACGGGCATCAATTTCAAGCGCGATTTGATGAACAAGAAACCTGATTTGGATCAGCCTTGGGAGACTCACTACATCTACACCGGCACGCTATATTCGCAGGATACTTATCAACCTTGGACAAACACCGAACTGACCGCAGGCGTGAGTTATCACCTGTTCACGACCGAGAAGGAGAACTCCTTTGTCAGCAGACTGTGTCCGATGGCGAGTATCCGGCAGGGCCTTCCGTGGGCGCTGCAAGTGCGTGCCAGTTATGCCGATGCCATCCGGTTCCCCGTGCTGCATCAACTGCATAGCCAGACTTCCGGGAATCCCGACTTGAGAGCGGAGCGAGCGGAGAAATACGAAGTTGGGCTTGAACGCCGTTTTACATTTGACGATGCGCGCCGGTCTGTCTCGCTGGAGGTGGCGTTCTTTCACAATGACTTGTACGATCAGATCTACCGCGCGGGGAGGTCCGACCGTTTCGAGAATATCGGCCAGGCGACTCTGCAGGGCTGGGAGCTGCGCACAACGCTCCAGCTCTCCCGTTATCTGTCGGGGGATGTGAGTTATGTGCGCATCAACCCCGAGGTATCTTCAGATATCTTGTTGGAAGAGTTGGCTCCGAACAAAGTGCACATGCTGCTCTCCGCTGAAACCCGATTTGGTATGGAAGTTCATTACGAGTTCAACTACTATGATGATCGGACAACCTACCGGGCGGACTGGATTCTGCCGCACTATGAAGTCCACAATGTGAACATATCTCAGAGGCTGTGGAACTATCTGACCGTGCATTTCAGGGTTTGGAACATCCTGGATGCGGATTACGAAGAGGAACTTGGCTATCCGATGGCGGGAAGACAGTTTTTTGGAGGACTGACCTGGACGATGTAGACAGGACGCGTACTCGGTGCTAAGTGCAATGATTCGGTCAACGGGATGATCGCGTTCAGGTGGCGCGATTGTGCGAATCTCCGTACTCGTGGACCTTAGAAATTAGCGCAGGCTCCTCCGTTTGTGAGGGGCCTGCGCTCTCTCTACCCGCAAGCCCTTGATTTTTTGGCTCGTGAACACGATATTGTAGACTATTGCGTTCTGCCTGCCGTCTCCAGCCGTCGATAAGGCTGCGGCAGTGCCAGGCAGTCGATACCGGAATCCAGCTGCGCGTCTGCGTTCCAAGTCATTTATTTACAAATTCATGTTCCAGTACTAGATGACCCACGCAAGCGCGTCACGGTAGTCTAAGAAGAGGCGGGATGGCCAGATACGCCACGATAGATGTGGGATCGCACTCGATTCTCATGCATATCGCCGGGAGAGACGAGCCGGGTCACTGGAAGGTGATTGCTGATAGGGCCAAGATTACGCGCCTCGGAGAGGGTTTTCGGCCGAACGGCTCGCTGAAACCGGACGCCGTGGACCGGACGGTGGGGGCGCTAAACGCTTTCATGCAATCAGCGAGGAAGCATCGCGTGGACCTGGTTGCGGCGGTCGGCACGATGTGTCTGCGCACGGCGAAGAACACCGACGTCTTCCTGCAGAGGGTGAAGCGGGAATGTGGCCTTACGATCGAGGTGATTTCAGGGGAAGAGGAAGCTCGGCTCACCTATATCGCGGCGAGATCGGGGGTAGGTTTGAGCGAAGGGCGGTCTGTCGTTTTCGATGTCGGTGGCGGCAGCACAGAGTTCGTTTTTGGGAATGGAGAGCAGGTTGGGCACATGGTTAGTATCGACATTGGAGCCATGACCCTCACCGAAAGATACCTGACCTCCGATCCTGTGAAAAAGAGGGAGTTGGAGCGTTTGCTCGCGGTGGTGGAGGCAGGTCTGGCAGACCTCGGAGCGGAAGGCGAGGTTGATGCTCTGGTTGGCATGGGCGGAACAGTGACAAATGTCGGGGCCGTGATGCATGGAATGGCAGTTTATGAGCCTGATAGAATTCAAGGATCGGTCTTGCCTCTGGCAGAGGTCGAACGACAGATGGAACTGTATCGCTCGAAGCCGATCAAAGAACGCAAAACCATCGTCGGACTTCAGCCCCAGAGAGCGCATGTGATTCTGGCAGGCGTTGGCATCCTCCATGCGATCATGAAGAAGTTCCGAGTGGATTCGACGGTTATCAGTGATTGGGGGATCCGCCACGGTCTCATGGTGGATCAATTCTGTCGTGGATTGTCGCAATCGCGGCAAGACCGAGTCACCCGGCACAAGCAGTGAGGTGAATCTTCGATGGTGCGACTTTTCCAAAGAACCAAAACGCTGGAAGCTCAGGTGGATGAGTTTCTGAGCGTTGTGAGTGAATCGGGCATTCTGTTCCGGGAAGCCATCCGGCTGTATCTGGAAGATAGGATCGACGATTTCGAAGAGCGAAACAGGGCCGTCGACTCGTTGGAGGGTCGGGCGGACGGACTGCGCCGGGATATTGAAACGCAGCTCTATGAGCAGACACTCATCCCCGATGCGCGGGGAGATGTGCTGGGACTGCTGGAGAGTATGGACGATGTTATCGACACAGCGAAGGAGACCCTTGTCGAGCTCTCGATTGAGTGTCCCGCGATTCTCCCCGAGTTGAAAAGGGACTATGTGGAGCTTGCTGACTGCGTTGAGAAATCGGTCGACGCTCTCGTGATGGCGGCTCGGGCATTCTTCCGCGATACGGCCGCGGTCAAGGATCATCTTCACAAAATCATGTTCTACGAAAAGGAAGCCGACAAGATTTCGGAAAAACTCCGACGCAACATCTTCCGCGCCGACATTGAGCTGAGTCGGAAGAATCACTTGAGATATATTACTCTGCACATCTGTGATATCTCGGACAGGGCGGAGGATGTCGCCGACCGGTTGTCGATCTCGACGATAAAGCGATCGATCTAACCCGGTCAGAGACGAGGCTATGATTCTCTTTTTTCTGTCAAGCGGACTTCTCTTGGGCTGGTCGCTCGGGGCCAATGACGCGGCCAATGTTTTCGGCACGGCAGTTGCCACCCGGATGGTTCGATTTCGGATGGCCGCCATCATCTGCAGCATCTTTGTCGTCCTCGGAGCGGTTATCTCCGGTGCCGGTCCTTCGCGCACCTTGGGGACGCTGGGATCGGTCAATGCTCTGGGGGGTGCCTTCACCGTGGCTCTCTCCGCAGCTCTGACCGTCTACTGGATGAGCAAGCTCGGCTTGCCGGTCTCAACATCTCAGACCATTGTTGGGGCGATTGTCGGCTGGAACTTTTTCACCGGAACTTTGACTGACTATCAATCGCTTATCCAGATCGTCTCGACCTGGGTGCTTTGTCCGATTCTCGCCGCGGCGTTCGCCATCATTCTCTACTTCCTGTTCCGATGGGGATTGAGTGTAGCAAAGATTCGTTTATTCCGGATGGACGCGCTCACACGAGCAGGCCTCATCCTTGTCGGGGCGTTCGGTGCCTACGCTCTGGGGGCGAATAACATCGCCAATGTCATGGGGGTTTTCGTTCCGGCGGCTCCGTTCAGATCGGTCACGATTGGCGGCGCTATCCAATTCTCCAGTGCCCAACAGCTCTTTCTCCTGGGCTCTCTGGCTATCGCCGTTGGCATCTTCACCTATTCCTATCGGGTGATGAACACGGTTGGTAATGACCTGATGAAGCTGACCCCCGTTGCCGCTCTGGTCGTTGTGCTGTCTCACGCCATCGTGCTGTTCCTTTTCTCATCTCAGTCGCTTCAGGGCTGGTTGATTCGCCAAGGGCTGCCCCCGATTCCCCTTGTACCGGTCTCAAGTACACAGGCCGTCATTGGCGGTGTGCTGGGTATCGCTCTGGTCAAAGGAGGCAGAGGAATTCGGTATCGCGTCCTGGGAAGCATTGCCGCTGGGTGGGTCACGACGCCGGTGATTGCAGGAGTCGTCTCGTTTGTCGCTCTCTTTTTTGTGCAGAATGTATTTGAGCAGAAAGTGTCGCGACCTGTCGCATTTGCTCTTTCTCCGCCGGTGTGTGAGAAGCTGGAGCAGGAGAAGGTATCCCTTGCAGGCCTGGCGGATCTCGAGGGCATCGAATACAAGACGGCAAGACAATTCAAAACGGCTCTTGAGACCCGGGGACCGTTTAAACGAGATGCTCTGGAGACGTTGCTGTATTACGCGGAGATGGACAGTTTCCATGTCGCGCCTGAGCGCCTGAAGGCACTGGACAGCGAATGGCTCAACTTCTGGCAGATGAGAGCGGTCGACAGTCTCGCCGGTCGTTCCTTTTCCCATAAGTGGGAATTGTACGAAGCCCTCGTGGAACAGACTTCTCAGTGGCGCTATCTTCCACAGAATCGGATCAACGATTATTACAACAAGGAGCTGCGGAGGAAACTCACGCATGTCTATGATAACTTCCGGATTGAATCGAAAAGATAAGATTCAATCTTCGGCGGAAATCTAATCTCTGGAGCGCATCAAGTGTGAAGAATCTTGGAAAAGCTCTGCTTGTGCTGTGGGTGCTGAGTATCTGGTCGCTCCCGGTGGCCGCAGAGTCCGCATTGGAGTATGCGGAGGGACGGATCAAGATATCTGGCCGCTTTCGGGCAGCGTACAACTATCAGTTCAACTTCGCGGATGATGAGGATCACAAAGAGAATCGGTTCTATATCCATCAGGCTCGGCTGCGTTTCGGTGGACAACTCTATGAAGTCTTCGAATACGATGTTCATCTCGAATTTCGCAGTCACGATGAGGCCATGGAAGCCAAGGATATTCGCGTTATCTACAAGCCTGTCTCCGCATTTGCCGTGACCGTCGGGCAGTTCAAAGTCCCGTACAGTCGCCAGCGCGTAATGTCGACGACTAAGCTACAATTCCAGACTCGACCGAATGTAACGGATCCTTTTGTCCCCGGTCGGGATATTGGCTTGATGATCGGCTTGGCATTGCCCGAGACCCGCTCTAAGTTCTACTGCGGGATGTTTACCGGAAATGGCATCAATGTCAGCCGAGATGATTCGGAGGGCAAGCCGCTGGTGACCGCCCGGATCGAGTTCCAGCCTCTCGGAGCGCTTGCGAAGAACGAAGGGGATATCGAGCGGACCGCCGAACCGAGGTTCCTGATAGGTGGTAACCTCGCCTACTCGGAAGATGCAGACTCCGCCAGCAGCAACCCGCAGTATCTGCGGACTCTTCCCGGGATCAAGCGGCTCTATGGTGCGGATGCAACCTTGAAATATCGGGGTTTCTTCTGTACTGCAGAGATTCACCGGGCGGCTTTCAATCTGAAAGCAGGCGGCAGCTTCGAAGCAGGGGGATACGTGGTTCAAGCGGGCTACTACATTCCGTTCTTGAGACTCGAGCCGTGCCTCCGATACGACGAATTTGACCCGAGTGACCTCATCCCAAGCAATACTGAGAAGACCGTGACATACGGTCTCAATTTCCTGCCTCATGGCCACAATATGAAGCTGATGCTGAATTACTATCAACGCTTGAAGATGAGGTCCACTGACAGCCGCGGATGGAAAGAAGATGACATTCAGCTTCTGTGGCAGGTCCTGTTCTAAATAGCCGCGTCACTTCTTGACATCGAACAATCGGCCAAGTAGAGAAAGGGTCCAGGCATTTCAGCCTGGACCCTTCATTATGGGAGTTGCGTAGTAGAATATCAAAGAAAGGGAGGATCGCCGGATTCGCCTAAGGCTGCGTGGACGAACGCACCTGGTAGAACTTCATCGTCTCATCCGTCGCAGCGTCTACATCAAGAAAGGTCGAATCCGATGTCGATCCCTCAAGAAACGCGTAGGTTCCGACCGGGTCGGTGTCGCTGTAGACATGATAGTAGGGTGCGCCGATCGAGCTCCAGTGCAGCTCCGCATCGTTTCCCGACCGATAAACGACGACTTCCGGCGGCGACAGATCCGATATCGCGAAATTGCTGTCGGATGAATCACGGACCGAGTGGTCTGCGTCACTGAAGATGAGAATTCGCGCTGCCGGTGTGGCAGGTGCAGTCACAAGCCACGGATGAACACCGTCGTTCGCCGTTCCGGAAACGATGTTTTCCCACGGACCGGCAGGAAAGCTGCGATTTACCCGAATACTGACGGTTCCGGTCAGGCCCTCGCTGGTCCAGGTGATGTCGTGGGTTTGGCCGACATCCCAGGTCTCACCGCCATTGGGAGAAGTCACAGCAATCGTAACAGGAACATCCGTCCACCACGCCGCATATGCGTCCCCCGCATCGTTGCGCATGTCCACCCAGACCGAATAGAAACCGTCAGTCCGGAAGGTCGTGCCGCAATAATCGCCGAGCCACGTGGATCCGGAGGGATCGGATGCAATGTCGGAGACGGGGAAGTTCGCAAGCCAGGTTGCTCCGCCGTCACTCGAGACGGTCGCGTAAGTCCGGTACTCACAGCCTGCCGGGTCTTCGCGCCGGTCGAGCCATGACATACCGATGGCCCCGGTGGTGGGATGCACCGCCATCCACTGCCACCACTGCCAGCGAGAAGTGCCGTCGTCGTTGACGACTATCGGTGTTGACCATGATGTGCCACCATCTGTGGACCGGCAGAAGTAGATGTCCGGGTCTCCTCCACGAGCATCGGCCCAGCAGACATAGATCCAGCCGTTGTACGGCCCACCCGAGATGTCGCAGCCGATTACCGGGTAAGATGGGGTGCGAAAGGTGCCGCACGGATTTGACGGGAAGTCATCGTCGAGACTGGTGACTGTGATGTCCGGCCCCCAAGTCAACCCGCCATCCGTGGATCGGTCAAACTTGATGTAAGATCCCGAGTAATCGAACCAGACGGCGTAGACCTCACCGTTTGGGCCGACGGCTGGACACGAAAACTGGCAGCTCAGCGAAGTCGATATCTGAGCCGGCGTGGAGAACGACGCGCCACCATCGGTCGAGCGCGAGAAATAGATGGGTGCACCGTAAGTGAATTTTGTCCAGGTAATATAGTAGTTGTTCTCATAGGGAGATCCGGGGCTGTAATCGCAGGCCGCATACGGTTTGTCTTCGAAGTCATGAGAGCCTGGGCCTCGGTGTTCCACGACAACCGCTGGATCAGACCAGTTCAAGCCATTGTCCGTCGAGGTCTGGACATAGAGCCCGTTTTCCTCATCACTGCGATCGAAAGCAATGTACGCGACATACATGCGGCCGGTATTGTCTACGGATGTAACCGGATCGCCGGCGGCGTCATAGTTGTAGGCGGTTGGTCCGCGAGTGACAAGAGCGTCAAACCAGGTGTTGCAGCCGTCCGTCGTTCGGTAGAATCCTCCCGAGGCGTCACCATCCCGGTAGTCATTGGCGCCCGCCAAGACAATATCCATGTTGAGCGGGCTGGCGGCTCCCGGTGTCTCATTCTGGGTGTTGCCGACAGCGTCCTGGTTGCACCGCTGGTCGGGGCCAGCGTGGTCCAGAGGATTCAGACTCGGGCGGTCTGCCTCAAGTTCGTAGAGGACAACGCCCGAGACCGGCACCCCACCGCGAGCCTCGAGTGCCAGGCCCTTTGCCGTCGTTCTGAAGCGCGGCTTAAGCGTCTGCGTCTTCCCCGAATGATGCGCTTCTGCCCGAACAAGGGCGGCCAGCGCCAGAACCATCCCCACACAAAGAAACATCATCACCAATCGTCGCATCACACACCTCCATACACATCAGGGCCACGCCGGCCCTCAAAGTCACCTATCACTGAATCAACTGCATTCCTTTTTTGAGATTAAGGGAGCGAGCGGCTCCCGGACTCGGCTGACCGTTTCAACGGTACACTTCGCGCAGGATCATCTCTTGGAGCTCCGGATTCTGTCGCAGGAGCTCTTCCAGGGCGAGCCGAAGCCCGGAGAGAAGCAGCGTATCGCTCATCTTCTCCGCGTACAAAATCTGTAGGTCAAGAAGTGCCAGTTCGCGCTCCAGAAGAATCTGCCCGACAAGCTCGCCGATGCGTCGTTCAACGCTGGTATCTCCCTCGGCCCCTTCCAGTTGCAGGACGAGATTCCGGATCTTGCCCTCAGCCGATGCCATGACGGAGTCCAGAGAAAACTGGATGGCAAGCTGTGATGGGTCGATGACAAGGCGCGGAGCCGTAGAGTCCATGACCGGAGCGTAGAGAACGGCACGCTGCGCGGTATCCGTTGGAGCGGCGTTAAAACCAGGTCCGACATCGATCACGACTCGCGGTCCCGCCGTCAGAAGTGACGCTGAGACCGCCATTAGCAGGGCAGGCAGAATCGCTCTTTTCATTGAGTATTACCTCGTGGTTCAACCTTCACAGATGAGAGAATCATCCCACAAAT
>CAZJAD010000001.1:0-47758 GCA_964543855.1 uncultured Alphaproteobacteria bacterium | reverse complement strand
GCACTCGTCAGGAGCTGAACCCATGCCAGCACAAGGAAGTTGCTCTCCCGGCTCCAGCGATTCACATAGACGACCTGGAGGGCGAAACTCGCCGCGCCCGCAATCGTCAGGCTATCACCAAAGCTCAACCCTCCCAGCGACGGTTGCGACATCACGAAGATGCCGGAGAAGGCTATCAGAACGGCCAGCCAGAGGCGCAGCGAGAACCTCTCCCCGAAAAGCAGGAACGCGAAAAGCGGAGTCAGGGGGACCAAGGTGCCGGTCAGGAAACCCGACCTTGACGCACTGGTGAACTGGAGCCCAATGGTCTGGCCAAGGTAGCCACCCCACAAGAAAAGCCCGATGATTACCCCCTGCCAGAGATCGCGACGGCGAACCGGAACGACCCGTCTGCCAAAGATCAGGAGCAAAGCTGCCGCGGCAACCGTGAAGCGCATGGTCAGGAACAGCGATGGTGAGACTTCCCCGAGGACCATCTGGACCATGGGAAAGGTCAGTCCCCAGACCAGCGTCAGGCATAGCAGAGCGGCGGAAGCGACGAACATCCCAAAAGATACATATTCTTTCCCAGAGTTGCAAATTCTCGGGCACCTTTCTTGAGGTTTTCGGACGCATGAGGCCTCTGAGAGCGTTGCCGGTGGAAACGGGAAATTGGGTCGTTATACTTGAATTTGTCAGGAATTTTCAGTATATTTCAGTAAGGTATTTGGCAGCATCTTCGCCATGAGATTCCGCCCATGCGGTATGTCACTTTGGGACAAGCGATTGCGGAGTTCGCGCGGTCGCGGGGCCTCGAACGGCGCCTTCGGGAAGGGGATATCTTTCGACTCTGGCCCGAGATCGTGGGGCCTCGTATTGCGCGGCGAGCCAGGCTCATACGGCTCCGCCGAGGCCGACTTGTCATCGAATGCAGCGATGCCGTCTGGCGAACCGAGCTGCAATTCCTCAAACCGGAACTCCTGGAGAAGATCCAGCGTATCGTCGGGGAAGGGGTCGTCAAGGAGATTTTCCTGAAATGACCTCCGCCGGACGCTGGTTGCATTGAGGCTTATAGACTATGCACGAAAGCAATTTGAAAGTCAAGAACGATCCGCGGACAGCCACCGGTTACGGTGCAGACCAGATTCAGGTCTTAAAAGGATTGGAGGCCGTCCGTCGCCGTCCCGCGATGTACATCGGCGATATTGGCCCACGGGGACTTCATCATCTTGCCTACGAGGTCGTCGACAACTCCATTGACGAGGCCATGGCGGGCTGGTGTACGGAGATCTACCTGGCGATCAACGAAGACGGTTCTGTCACCGTGCAAGACAACGGCCGCGGGATTCCGGTTGAAGAGCATGCCCAGGAGAAACGCTCGGCTCTGGAAGTCGTGATGACCGTGCTCCATGCCGGGGGCAAGTTCTCGAAGGAGACTTACAAGGTCTCGGGCGGCTTGCATGGGGTTGGGGTATCCGTTGTCAACGCGCTCTCGGAGTGGCTCGAGGTGGAGGTGTGGCGCGATGGGTCTCGCTATGTGCAGCGATATGAGCGGGGCGTACCGACCGGTCCCGTCGAGCGTCACGAGGGAGCGGAAGGCACAGGAACCCGAACGACTTTCATGTCGGATCCGCTGATTTTCCCAAAGCGTCCGGAATTCAATTTCGACACCATCTGCCAGCGACTGCGGGAGCTGGCATACCTCAATCGCGGCCTCGGAATCACGGCCGAAGACAAGCGTAATGGCCGTCGCGAGGAGTTTCGGTTCGACGGAGGCTTGGTGGCCTTTGTGAGTTACTTGGACGAGACCCGGACCTCGATTCAGGGGACGCCAATCTACTTTGAGCAAGAGCGCGACGAGATTCCCGTGCAAGTCGCCATGCAATATAATGACGGCTACACGGAGAATATCATCTCTTATGTGAACAACATTAATACGGTCGAGGGGGGCACGCACCTTGTCGGGTTCAAGAGTGCCTTGACGCGTACGCTCAACAGCCACGCGCTCCGGCTCAACCTCTTCAAGAATGGCAAGATGAGTCTATCCGGAGAAGATGTGCGGGAGGGGTTGACGGCCGTCATCTCCGTCCGGGTCCCCGAGCCTCAATTTGAGGGCCAAACCAAGACAAAGCTGGGCAACAGCGAGGTCAAGGGGATTGTCGAATCGGTGGTCAACGAGAAGCTGTCGGAATTTCTCGAGGAACATCCACAGATTGCCCGGCGCGTCATTGAGAAGTCTGTCAGTGCCGCTCGGGCGCGGGAAGCCGCGCGCAAGGCGCGGGAAATTGCCCGGCGCAAGACCGCGCTGGAATCGGGGAATCTCCCCGGCAAACTGGCGGACTGCACCGACACGGACCGCGAGAAGTCGGAGCTTTTTATCGTTGAGGGTGACAGCGCTGGAGGGTCGGCCAAGCAAGGCCGCGATCGGCGATTCCAGGCAATCCTTCCGCTGAAAGGCAAGATTCTGAATGTCGAAAAGGCCCATAAGGATAGAATCCTGAACAACGAAGAAATCTGCACGATGATTTCCGCCATTGGCACGGGCATCGGCACCGAGGAAGGATTCAATCTCTCCAAACTCCGTTACGGCAAGATCATCCTGATGACGGACGCCGATGTGGACGGCGCACACATCCGCACGCTGCTATTGACATTCTTCTTCCGCCACATGCGTCCGCTGATCGAGGAAGGCCGCATTTACATCGCTCAACCTCCACTCTTCCGCGTCTTCAAGGGTAAGAAAGAGACGTACTGTTTTGATGAAGATGAGCGGGACGCAGCCGTCGAGGAACTGGGTTCCCAAGGAGTGCACATTCAGCGCTACAAGGGTCTGGGTGAAATGAATCCCGCGCAACTCTGGTCAACAACGATGGATCCTGAGACCCGCACCGTCCTGCATGTGACGCTGGAGGATGCGGCGACAGCAGACCGCATGTTCACAATTCTCATGGGAGATGCCGTCGAACCGCGGCGCGAATTTATTGAACGCAACGCGAAATATGTGAGGAATCTGGATGTGTGATCTGCTCATAACGCAAAGGTGTTAGGGCAGCACGGACAGACTTTGATCACTAAAAGGGTCCCGCGCCAAGCGCGGGACCCTCTCTTCTTGAGCCGATATGCCTCGGATATATCAGGGATTGTTGTCCCATTTTGCTGTGGCGCGCGCTAACTTCGCCTCCGCCAGAAGCAGGTCTGCATGGGCCGCAACTCGTTGCATTTGCGCTTGTGTGAGGTCATTTTGCGCATCGAGGACATCGGTGTTTGTGGCGGTCCCCGCCTTGAAGTTGTCTCGTGCAACCCGGTAGCTTTCCTCGGCTTGATTCATGGCCTGCCCGGCAATCGTCAGAGCCTCCTGTGCCTCCTCGATCGCCAGATGAGCTTGCTTCACCTCAAGGGCGATGGCGTCCGCGAGCATCTGTCTGCCTTGCTCAATCTGGCTTCGGCTCAACTTGGCCTGTTGAAGTCTGAAGCGCTTGGCGCCTCCGTGAAAGAGGTCAAGCTGGAGTGCCAGAGCCACGCTCCATGTGTCATAGAATTCGGGCTCGATTTCGCGGTTGGGTCTTTTCCAATCGTAATTGCCAACCAGAAAGAGCTTCGGGAGATACTCGCCCTTACGAATGGAAACCAGCCTTCCGGCAGCGGCCAGGTCCGCCTCCGTGGCCTTCATCTCGGGGCGTCTGTCGAGAGCCTCTGCTGTGTAAATCTCCAAGGTCTGGCCGGATGGCAGGGCAGGATCGGGAATCTCGTCCGGAATGATGTCCGTGTCGAGGTCGAAAGAGAGCAGATGACAGAGGTGCGAAGTCAACAGTTTCACGCCATTCTGTGCCCGGAGATTCAGCAGACGGGCGTTCGAGAGACTGACCTGCGCCCGCAGCAGGTCTCTTTCGATCACGATGCCCTTGCTGTGCAGATTTTCCAGGTCTGTGAGATGGGCCTGTGAACGCGCGATGGATTCCTCGGTGACGCTCCGGAGTTCGCGGGCCGTGACGAGATTCAGGAAAGCCTCGGTGACTTCGTAGCGAACCTGATGCTCATCTCGCCGGTACTTCCATTTCTCAGCCTCCGCTCCGAATTGGGCGATCCGGTAGGAGTTGAGCGTAGTCCCGCCGGTAAAGAGCGGCTGCCGCAACGAGAGGTTGATGTCGTAGTTGTCTTCGAGCCCCATATAGATCCGGTCAATGCGCATACCAGATAAGCCGGCAAGGGTGGTGGGATTAAGGTAGCCTCCCGTCACAAGATCGGCGAATGGAGCCATCAAGGGTTCAAACATCCGCTCGAAACCCGGCGGGGCGACATACGGACGCTCGTCGAGTCGCGTGTAGCTCGCTCCCGCGGTCAGGTGTGGCATGAAGGCACTGCGAGCTTCTTTCACACCGTACTCACGGGCTTCCACACGAGACCGTGCCACTTGCAGCGAGCGATTGCGCTCAAGGGCAATTTGAACTGCTTCCTGAAGACTCAAGGTCTTGACTTCCGCCGTCCAGAGCACGGATGGGCACAGCAGAAGAATCAGAGTCCACTTCAAGCGTCTCATCATGTCTCCGGAGAGAAATCCGAGAAACGAGGGTTCGAGGAACTGGCAAGTGGGATTCCGTTATCGGTCGGATCCATACGCGAACGGAGAGAAGGGGTGGTTTCTGTTCCGGCAAGATAGCTAAGAGTCGGGCAATATCCAGGCTCGAAGAGGAAAAGCCAAGAGAAGGGCGAGGACGACCGCGAGGAGAAAGCCACCCAGAATATCGGAAGGATAGTGTATTCCAAGATAGACTCGACTGTAGCCGACGGCGATCGCAGCCAGATAGAAGAGCGGCGCCACTTGAGGGTAGAAATAGCCCCAATAGACCGCCTGTCCGGCAAGGTTTGTGGCATGGGATGAGGGGAAGCTGGGGGACTTGTTGTAGATCGTCAGGCCAAACTTATCCGTGTAGATCCACTTCCCGTCCTCGTAATAATGCACGCTGGGAATCACATTACACGGGCGTTCTCGCTGCACGAATGGCTTGACAACCGAGGACGAAATCTGATCGGTCAGCGCAACCAGGACAATGGCGAAGATACCGATAAGGCGAGCACGTCTGTTGCCCCGGATCATGAAAATCAGCCAGACAACAGCCACCGGGATCTGCCATATGCTCCAGTTCGAAATCACCGGCATCAGCCAGTCGAAGAAGGTGCTGGTGAATATCGAATTGATGACATGAAATACCCCACGATCCCAGACCATGAACCAGGATAGTTCGGTCATCATGCCGCTCCTTGCCTACAGCGCGATCATTTTTCTGTCGTCAATGTAATCGGCTTCCTTGGCCGCGCTCAACTGACTGAGCTTCTGTGTTAGCTGAGCCACGCGTTGGATCTGATCCTCGATTACCCACAGCCGCTCTTCCCATGACGAAGACCCGACCTCGATATCCTGTCTGAGCAAGTGTGTCTGGCCAAGAACGATTCCCAGAGGGTTGTTGATCTCGTGATTGAGTGTCACGGCCAGTTGCGTTATTCCTTCGAGCTTTTTCGCCTGAGATTCGGCCTGGGCCAGTTGCTTGAGTGCCGTGACATCCGTCAGAAGGGCGACCAAGCCCCCGTTTGCGTCGTGTACGAGACCCGCCAGCGGTTGAAGCCTGACGAGATAGTGGCGGATCATGCCGTTCGATTGGTGCACCGCCTCAAAAACTTCCGGCGTCTTCTTCTTTAGAACGGTCTCAAAAAGCTTCTTGCTGTCTTCTCCCAGCCACTCCGGCAGCACATCGCCTGCGGGCCGGTTCACTTTCGCAGGCTTGCCTTCGAATATGCGTTCGTGGCAAGATCGATTGGCAGCCACGAGGTTCAGAGACGAATCCACGACGAAGAGGGCATCCTCGATCTCATTGAGAATCGCCTCATAGAAATCGCGCAGCCTCTTGCTCTCGGCCATAATGGCCTTGTTCTCATCGGCCAATCGACGCTGCTCCACAGCGCGAATGAGTACACGATGGAGTCGTGCGTGGTCTACCGGTTTGATAAGGTAATCAAAAGCCTCCTGCCTAAGGGCTTCCAGAGCGCTCTCCAGCGACGCATAGCCTGTCAGGATGATCACATCAGGCCCCTCGGGGGTCTTGCGAGCCGCGTGCAACACATCAATGCCATCGGCGCCCATCATCTTCAGATCCGTCACGATCACATCAAACGATCGCTTGCCGATCTGTTCGATGGCTTCACTTCCGCTGCTCGCGATCGTCACATCAAAATCCGATGATAGCTTTATCTCGAGAGTCGTGCGAATGAGCTCCTCGTCGTCGACGACAAGAACACGGGGCTTAGGTTCCTTTTTTCTCCGGCTCATCCTTCTCCTTCGCTTTCTCCGGACGATTCCCTCAAATCCTTCTTCAGAATCAGTGGATGCCAGACTGAAAAGGTCGTTCCCTTTCCGACGGCAGTGTGAACTTCGATCTTGCCGCCGTGGCTTCGAATGATCGCATCCGACACCGATAGTCCAAGCCCGGAGTGCTTCGACTCAGCGTGCGTCGAGTAAAAGGCATCGAAGACATGTGGTAGATGTTCCTTCTCGATTCCCACGCCGGTATCGCATATCTCCACGACCACGGAATGGCGCGACTTGCGCGTTCGCACCGTCAGCCTTCCTCCTGATGGCATCGCGGTCCGGGCATTGGTGAAGAGGTTCATGAAGACCTGCTCCAGCTGACCCGACGAGCCCGAGACAAAGAGAGGCTTGTCGGCCAACTCGCGCACAATCTCGATGCCATGGCTGGTAAGCTGTCCGCTCATGAATGTGAGGAGGTTGTCCAGGAGCAGATTGATGTCGAGTTCCTTGCGCTCTTCCTCGGACGGTCGGTAGAAATCCAACATCTTGGCCAGAAGGAGCGAGATGCGGTCAATTTCTTTCAGGGAAAGATCCACAAGATGGCGCCTGTCGTTCTCCTCGGGCAATTCTTGGGTCAGAATCTCGATGGCATTGCGGATGCCGTAGAGAGGATTGTTGATTTCGTGGGCCAATCCCGCGGCCAGGCGTCCGGCGGCAGCCAGTCTCTCCGACCGAAGAATCTGTTCCTCGATATTCTTCTGCTCCGTGATGTCCTGGCCGATGAGAACATAGCCGATCATCTCCGAAGCCTGATCGAGGAGTGGACGCACATTGAGCCGCGCCGGGAGTGTTTCACCCGAAGCTCGGCGCAGTTCCTTTTCTCCTTGCCACCGGCCACGGCTGAGCACCGTTCGAGTCACTTGGTCAAACCAGCCATGAGTTTCTTCACTCTCCGGCTCGAGTATCGATACACTCGCCTTGTCCACAACCTCACGCGGCGAGTAGCCGAGGATTTTGCGCGCTCCTTCATTAACCGATGTGATAATGCCCTCAGGATCTGTCGAGAGAATGAAAAAATCCTCGGCGGATTGCAGGATGTTCTTGAGGAGCTGAGTGACCCGCTGAATTTCCCCGGTTTTCTCGTCAACAAGATGAGCAAGCTCGGCGGCTTGCTTGCTCAGTTTCTCCTCAAAGTCCTTCCGCTCGGTCATGTCCCGTGCGATCGCTTCCGTTCCCAGGAATCGGCTATTCTCACCGTAGACGCCACGCGCTTTCACCTCGAGAACGCGGTGCGGTGGAATCCCTTTGCCCTTTCCATTGTGCGTCAAAAACCGAACCTCGACCCAGCGATCCGCGCGCTGGTCCCGCCGTCTCTCGCGTACATTCCAGCTGCAAGGGCCGAGGTCGTCGGGGTGAAGGAGGGAACAGACCGCCATCCCCTCAAGCTCGCGAGGATCATAGCCCAGAGTGCGCCGAATCCCCTCGTTGGCGAAGGTGAAATCTCCTTTGTCATCCAGTGAGTAGAAGATGTCTGAGCTGTTTTCCACCAGTGCTCGGTATCTTTCTTCCGAGACCGCCAGCTCTGCCGTCCGTTGGGCCACCATCTGCTCGAGATGTTGTTGGTAGTCGCGGTTCAATCTGCGTAGCCGACGGATCTCCAGGCTTCGCTCGAGAGACTTGAAAAGCTCATCGGCCGAAAACGGCTTTTCCAGGTAGTCCGTCGCACCTTTTCGAAGTGCATCGACGGCGATCTGATACTCACCGTAGCCGGTCATCACGACTATGGGCAATTCTGCATCGCTGCGCCGAATCTCGGCGAGCAGGTCCAGGCCGGTTTGCCCGGGCATGCGGATGTCAGTCAGGATGGCATCGAAGGCGGTATCGCTGCCAAAGAGAGAAAGAGCCTGCTGAGCGTCCGACGCCGTGACCGCTCGGTGGCCACGGAGAGTCAGCAGGTTCTTCAGGACCGTCAGGATGGTCTCCTCGTCGTCAACCACCAAAACCGTCCCGCGTACATTCTCGGGAGGCTCTGACCTGCCGCTATGGTCAGAAGCAGACATGGAATTCCTCAGTTAGCATCGGAACTGGGGTGCTCCTCCAGTGCGGTGGGCAGAATCACACGGAAGGTGCTGCCGACACCTTCTTTCGTCTCCACCCGGATCTCTCCCTGGTGTGACTCGATGATGCTGGCGCTGATGGAGAGACCAAGCCCTGTGCCTAAGCCCGCTTCTTTCGTTGTGAAGAAAGGCTCGAAAAGCCGATCCCGCACTTCCGGGGACATGCCACCCCCGGTATCTGAAATCTCGACGAATACCGATCTCTTATTGTTCTCCGTTCCCGCGCGAACCGTCAGCACCTTTTCCCATCCGTCGGGCGCTTTTCCTTCGCGTTGATACTTGTTGCCCAGGTCGTCCATTGCATCACGAGCATTCTGAATGAGGTTCACGAGCACCTGTTCGATCTGGTTGAGCTCGCCCCTCACATTGGGAAGGTCATCAGGCGTCTCACGAATGACCTTGATCTGGTGAATGCGTAGCTGCTCTCCCAAGATCGAGAAGGCGCCATCGATCGCCGCCGTCAGGTTGATGAGACTGAATCGGGATGAGTCGATGTGGCTGAATCCGCGCAGATGGTTAATAATCTTGGACATGCGCTCGACCATGGATTTGATCATCTCCAGATGGCCGCCGAGCGTTTCATCACTGAGTTCACGGCGCTTCTGCAACAGGCGAATGAGGTCCGCCGTGATGGAGATGCCGTTGAGGGGCTGTTTCATCTCGTGAGCGATGCCTGCGGCCATCTCGCCCAGCGAGGCCAGCCGCGCCGAATGGATGAGCTGGGCATCCTTCTTGCGAAGTTCAGCCGTTCGCTTCTCGACCATCTCTTCGAGCTGGGTGTTGTATCTCTGGAGTTCCGCCTCCAGCTCCTTCTGGGCTGAGATGTCTGAACCGATGACAAGCCGCCCCACGACTTTTCTGTGCTGACGGATTATCCTGGTTTGCCAAACGAGCGTCCGTATCTCACCGCTGTGCGTCCGAATATCGGCGACATGATCCGTGATCTCCGAGCCCTTTCCCGGCTGAAACAGCATCTCGAGGCTCGAACTATTGTCAACGGAGAGGAGCGTACACGGGTCTGATTCCCGCAACTCGCGTTCACTATACCCACAGAGCTTCTGGGCGAATTTGTTCCATCGCGAGGGCTTCCCGTTGGTGGGGAAATAGGCAATGAGCACGCCGGTCGCATCCAGCAGCCGGTCTGAAAACTCCATCGCCGTCTTGAGGCTCTCGGTTCGCTCTTCGACACGGTCCTCAATCTCCCGCGTGATACGCACGAGTTCGCCTTCCAGCGATTTGCGTTCGGTTACATCGGAGAAGCACAGCAGAGTCTGGGGCTGGTTCTTGCGCGATAGACGGCGTGTGCGGTAGACCGATAGCCATCGTTCCCCGACCTCCAGTTCGATGCGCGGGGATGGAGGGACGGCGCTCGATGAGCTCGCCGCAAACCAAGGTCGTAGCGCCTGGCAGCCCTCAATTTCATGGATCGGCTTACCCACCAGGGCTGTCTCTGGCACACCGAGGAGGTTCTCGGTGTCTCGAGTGATGCCTTGGACAATACCCTCATCGTTGCACCAGGCAAACGCGAGCGGGAGTCTCTCAAGGAATCCCTGCCACCGTGCCGAGAAGGCCTGGACTCGCCGGCGCCTCAAGGCTCGTTGAATGATATCGTCGAGATCATCCAGTTGAAAGGGCTTCTCGACATAGTCATTGGCGCCGAGGCGGAGCGCTTGGATAGCGAGCTCCTTCTCCGAGTAACCCGTCATCAGCACGACCTGAACCGAGGGATCACGCTTCTTGATTTCTGTGAGGACTTCCAGGCCGTCCATGCCGGGCAGCCGAATATCGGTCAGCACGAGGTCGATGTCTGCGGCCTGCTCGAATTTCGTCACGCCATCGCGACCGTCAGCAGCCACGGTGACTCCATAGTCCGCCGCGTGAAAATAGCGCTGGACGATTTGCCGCAGATCCTCTTCGTCGTCTATGACGAGCAGATGACCTTTGTTCATATGGACAAATTTATATAAAATTCAGTAGAATGTCAAGATAAATGGGTGGTATAATGAAAGTGAGATCAAGGCTTGAAGCAATGCATCCATTTGTTTTTGTTTGCCCTTGCCAGGAGCATCTCCCGCTCTCGGACCGCAGACTGATTTCAGCCTTCGATGAACCTCTGTTTCTGGGCAGGAGTCCGCCTGGAGTATCCGTGTTGCGACGATCGGCGGGTCTTCAGGGACATCTGTGCGTTCTTCAGCACACCAATTGGCACTGGCGGCAATCCGTTGGAAGCGGGGAGTCATCGGCTGCCGCACTGGCTTCGGTTCCAGCCCTGCCGGGAATTGTCTGCCGCCCTGAGTTCGCTTTCTTCAGCTTCAAGTTGAGTGAAAGCTCGCCCACGCAATCGATTTATGCTTCAATCTGTGATGATGAGAGTGCAGAAATTTGGGGGAAGTCAGCTCAGGACCCACTGTCCAATCACGAGTCCACTAAGGACTGTAATCGCCGAGCTGCTTCAGAAGGTCTGCCCGGGAGATCCGTGTGGTCCAACATCGTTCGCTCAGGCACTTTCGTGCAACGAATCTCTTCCTTCGCTAAATAAACTTCTTGACCAAGGCGTCCAACGCTTCCAGGGAGAACGGTTTTTCCAGGAATCCATCGGCTCGGGCTGTTTTGTCGGCGAAGAACCTTCGGAAGTGAGCAAAGCCTGTGATGAAAACGACCGGCAGATTCGGATTTATGCGTCTGATGGCCCGGAGCAGTTGAAAGCCGTTCATCAGCGGCATATGGATGTCTGTGATGACCAGATCAGGTGCTTCCGACAGAATGATTTCCATGGCTCTCTGGCCGTTCGCAGCGCCGATCCCTTCGTGGCCTGAGAATTTCAAGAAATTGATCAGCAGGTCCCGAATGACCTGATCATCGTCGACCACGATTACCTTTTTCTTCTTCAGTGTCTCCATGATTCACCTGCAAGACTTCCGGAATGATCTACCCGAACCGTTAAGCCGTTTATCTCGAATGGGTCAGATCCAACATTTCAACGCCTTCAATAGGGTAGTTCTTGACCATTGGCTGGGAGAGGCGTTTCAGTTGGTTCATGATGTCTTTGATCTTGAGCACTTGTTTCTCGATCGTCTTCAGGGCATCCATGTCTTCGGGCTCAAGCGCAAGGATTTTGCGCTGCAAAAACTGAGCATACCCCAAGATGACACCCAGCGGCGTGTTCACTTGGTCGTTCGTGGTCACCGCAAGCTGGGTAATGGCTCGCAGGCGTTCGCTCCGGATGAGCTCCTCCTCGAGCCGTTTCATCGTCGTGATATCGTGCTCGATCACCGAAAAGCCGATCATGGTTCCGTGAGGATTCGTAATCGGCGAGTAGGTTGCCGTGACAGGGAAGATGGTCCCGTCTTTGCGGCGGCGAAGGATTTCCTTCTCCGAGAAAGCTCCGCGCTCCTGAAGAATGCGCACGACATCGGGGGCTTTCCGCTGGTGTTCGGGAGGATCCAGAAACTCATCGACAATCTGTCCGTGGATCTCCGCCGCGGTATACCCATACATCCGCTCCGCACCACGGTTCCAGACTTGGACATGGCCTGCGGCATCGCACGAAAAAATGGACTCCTCGCTGTACCGGATCAAGTGGTCCAGGTAATCTCCCATCTCCTTGAGGCGATCCAGCTTGTCCTGGAATTGTTCGTGGATGCGAAGGAAGGAGAACCTGCGGTACGCTCGGTCACATACATCCAGTATCTCGGCAGCTTCAAAAGGTTTGCGCACATACTCATCAGCACCGGCCTTGATGAGGTCTACGACGATATTCTCGGTCCCGTGGCCCGTCATCATAATCACAACTCGTTCCGGGTGTTTCCGCCGGATGTGCGCCAAGATGTCTCGTCCGCTGATGTCCGGGATCTGGTAATCTAGCAGCACGATCTGGACGCGCCGATCCTGAAGCAGCTGCATCCCTTCCTGGCCCGACGGCGCCGTCAACACTCGCCATGCGTCTGCTCCGAGAACCTGAGACAGGAAGATCAGGATGTCCGGGTCATCATCGATCACCGCGATCGTTCCCCGATAGGTCAGAATCGCCGGATCTTCGCCCCGGTCTGCATCATGCCTGAGTGCCAGCCGGACCAAACGGATGAGTTCCGCCTCCTCGTGGGGCTGCTGCAGGTAGGCGTATGCCCCCAGGTCTCGCGCCACCTGCTCGGCCACGACATCCCGGTAGGTCGCGGATGTCAGAATAATCGGGACTTCGTTGAATCTCGCAAATTCGGGAGTCTTCAGAATCTGGCAGAGCTGAAATCCGGTCAGGCGCGGCATGTTGATATCACAGACAATGACATCCGGTTCGCGCGTCTCAACGAGCCGCAAAGCCTCTTCGCCGTCCGAAGCTTGCATGACTTGGGTTGCTCCAAGACTCGCAACTTGCGCTGCCATGAGCCTCAGAATATCCTTGTCATCATTAGCCACAAGTACAATATGGACTCGCTTGCTAAGGTGCATTCGACACTTCCTGCCGTTCGTGCCTGACCGCGTTCATCACCGCCGACAATTCTTGACAAAGTCCTTTCAGAGCCGCTCGATCTCGGGAGATGGCCCCCTCCTCGATGTCCGCTCCAAGCGCCGTGAGCTTGGGAAATCCATAAGCTCGGCCCGATCCCTTGAGCTGATGCCCAAATCGCTGAAGGTTAGCCCAGTCCTCCTTCTCAAGACACTGCTCCAGGCGTTGGAGTTTGTCGGGGAAGGTTGCGACATAGGCGGCTTGCAGTCTGCTCAACGTCTCCGCGTCAACCGGGGGATTCATCCGCGATTTCCTCAAGTAAGTGAGCAACCTCGAGCCCGAGGCTCTTGGAGTCAAAGGGTTTGGGAATGAACTTAATCACGCCCAAGTGTGCCATGCGCTCGACCTCGTTTTCCGGAGAACTGGCCGACAGCAGCACCACCGGAAGATGTGCGGTTCGTTTATCAGCGCGCAGAGCCTCGAGCACATCGTAGCCCGACATGTCCGGCATCATTATGTCCAGGAGCACGAGCTGGAAATCGCCACGGCGCGCCTCTTCAAGGCCACGAGTACCGCTTTCGCAGGACAACACCGGAAACCCGCGAAAGGTTAGCGTGGCCTCGACCAGCAAGCGGACCTCTGGTTCATCTTCGATCAGAAGAATGCGTTTCATGCTTCTCTCTTCCGGGTCGCTCACACGCTGCGAATCAGGATAGACATCCATCCCTCTTTCCGTTGGCATTCGATACTCGGCGGAACCTCGCACACTCACCTCCACCGCTCACGTCTTGGCCCGGATCGTCCGACGGGTCGCGGCTTTCTTTGGAGACCGGATCGCCTGGAAAGTCACCCGCGCCAGGCTTCCATTCTTTTCGAAAGTCAGATCATCGGCAAAGCATTTGACGATGAAAAGCCCTCCCCAACCTTTGGCCTCGGAAGATTGAGCGGTCTGCGCAGCCATGACCTTGGTCGGATCGAAGCCTTTTCCTTCATCCTCGACCTCAACCGTCAGCGTCCGGTTGGCAACAGCCGCACGCACCGTAACGGTGGTGTTCCCCCTGCGTCTGTTGCCGTGAATGGTCGCGTTCTGGATGAGTTCATGAATGGCTACGGGGATGTTCCGATCGCTGATGATCCGAGGAAAGTCCAGAGCCCGAGCGACATCCCGGAGATAGGCGGGTATCTCGAGTGCGACCGGCCAAGTCGTCGGCAGCCGGAACTCGATCGTCTGGCGCATGATAGGGCCGAGGGTCTGCAGGGACGGTGCCGGACCACGAATCGTGTTTCCCAGCTCGATGAGTGCAACAATGTCTGCAAGCGTGAATGGCTTCGCAAGCACACCAAAGGCTCCCATGTCCAAAGCCCTGCGGAGAAGTTCTGTGGAATGGAGGCCTGTGATGACGATGACAACGATGTCCGGATGCGCTGCCTGGAGTTCTTCGAGGACCTCCAAGCCATCCCGGTTGGGCATCACCATATCGACGATGGCAAGGTCGAAGTGCTCGCGTCGGGCAAGCTCGAGGCCGCCATCAGCCGTCGTGCTGTACCGCACGCCGTGCCCGGCCATCTCAAGGGCAACTTGGAGCAGCTCGCAAATCTCTTTTTCGTCGTCAATGACGAGGATCTGTGATTTCACCGTGCCACTGTCTGAAGACTGATTCGATGCATCTTACCGGCGAACCCGGGGTTCGGCATCCGCAGGGCTAACGACCCAAGCGATGGTTTGTTAACCTCCAGGAGTATGAGGGCAATATTTATACCAAGGCGGCAAAGCAAAGCCGATACCGTGGATGGGGGTAGTCCATGGGCTGCAGAAGGGGTCCAGAGGCTCTCCTGCGCGATGAGAAGGGGTCAAAAATTGCCCCGGCAAGGCGAGGGTCGCACCGAGGCTCAAAGGGCGTATCTGGAAATACGGTCTGCTACCTCCCGCAAGGTATCCGGTTGGTCGTAGAACCCGGCGGCGATCCGCTGTTTCACCAGAGCCAACCGTTCCTCATCAATACCAACATTTTCAATATGATCCGATGTTGCGAGAGCCGTGAATCGGCGCAGGTTCTGCGTATCGGGTGACAGCGTCACCTTGTCTTCGTGATCAGATGTTGTCGGCTTCCTAAGTGCGCCCTTCCCCTTATCCTCTTGAATGTCGTGGGGATGAAGGTGACTGCGGATTGAATGCGGGGGATCGATTCGCATTTCTGGCTACTCCTGATTCCAGTTTATCCCCCACTTTCCAGCGACCTCCGAATGGTCTATTCTGATACTAAGTGATTGATGTATATCGCCGCTTCAGATCCGAGATTACTCTCACGGATACGGAGCAACTGTTATGCCATCGTCGAGTTCTTTCGAATTCCGGGCGCGTCATCGAACAAGCAGTCCGGCCGATTGCGGCGTTTCATACTCAGAGAGCCGCCCTTCCTGGCGCAGCTTCTCGATGGCTTCGTGCCATCCCTCCCGCAGAGTCTCCAGCGTTTTCTTCACCGGTTCAAGCAGAGAGGGGTCATTGGCGAAATTGGCTTGGGTAATCTGATCTGTCATGAAGCCGTAGAGGCGGCCAAGCGATGAGGCAACATCACCGCCTCTTTCGGTGTCCAAGGCGCGGCGGAGCTCTGCGACACAGGCAAAGGCGGACTCAACCGCTCTTCCTTTGGCCGGGATGTCTCCTTCCTCCATGTACTTCTGGGCTTCTTTTGTGAATCGTAGCGCAGCGTCATAGGTCATGAGTATGAGCGCCGGCTGACTGGCCGTCATGGCATCCTTGGCCTTGTAGTGTACCGTTGCATTATCCAGTCTCATTTGCCTCCTCACCCGAGAACACTTGACAGATATGAGCTCTGATTTCGAAGCTGCCCCAGGATAACTTCAAGCTGCGTAAACTGTCGCTGCAGTTGCTCCTCGGTTCTCTCCAAGCGCTCCTCCCACATTTCAATACGGCGATCAATGGTTTCAATGGCCTCATTGAGCCCGTCTTGAGCGAAATGAATCTCTCCGATTTCCGAATCCGTCGCCAGAATGGCCTGACCGCCCGTCCGGGCGGCGACACCCAATCCCAGACGCACGGTTGTGTCCACACTTCCTGCGCCAGTCCCGGGATAGGTGAAGCCCAGGCGCAGGCCCTCGCAGGATGAACCTTCGGCACCGACGATGAACATACCGTCGATCGTGGCGTCTTCACCATCGATCTGGGCCGAGGTGATATTGCCGTCGGCATCGTAGGCAAGACTGACACTATAGACTCCACCCTGAGTCATCTCATTGCGAGACTGAAAGAATATCTTGGAGTCGTTCGAGGTGAAGCTCTCACAAAAAAGGTCCACTACATCATCGAGATTCTCGTCGAGCGCGTCCGTGAGCGCACTGTCATCGATAGTGAGAAGACCATTCGTGGTGGATTTGATGCCGATGTGAGCCAGCGAGAAAAGCAGGGCGTCATCCGGCAGCCCCGGTATCTGGGTGGCGATGATCGTGCTGAAGTCACCACGCAGGCTCGCCAGATTCCCATCACCCAGCAGTGGCGCGGCCATTTCGTTTTCTTCATCATAGCTCGAATCGGCGGCAACCTCGCCCATCAGGGCATTGTAGGCGTTCACAAACGCCTGAATCTTGCCTTTCACGGCCGTGGTATCATTGCTGACGGTGATATCCACGGTCGTATCCGCATCTGCGCTGAGCAGATTGAGCGTGACACCGGCCAGAACATCGGTGATCGTGTTGGACGACTTGGTCATGTAGATGCCGTCGACCTGCAGCTCAGCATCCTGGGCGGCGACCAGCGTGGGATGGTAGACATCCAGAGTGAAATCCTCTCCGCCTTCCAGTGTGCCAGCACCGAACGTGAGAGTGATGCCCTCGGCGACACTGATCTCTTCTCCGCCATAGCCGCTGGGAACGCTGATCGTGCCTGAGTTGCCTTCGCTGTCAACCCAGTCGATATCGATTGCATCGGTCCCGATCGTGAAAGTTCCGGAGCCGGAGACGGTGAAGGTGAAGGTCTTATTGACCGTGCCGGTGTAACTGGCGGAACCGCCGACGGCAGGAGTAGAACTGCCACTCCAGCCACTGCCGAGTTCAACCTCGTCAATGACTGAAGTGGCGAAGTTCAGATTCGTCGGATTGGAGGTGATCGAAATGGCGTCTTCTGTGCCGGTCTCATCTGCGGTCAGAATCAGCCGATAGCCGTTGCTGCCGGAGCCGTCATTCAGAATGGATGCGGTGACCAGTCCGTCGTTGTCCGGGTCGTTGTTGATAAGATCGCGAAGCTGCTCGAGCGTGGTCGACGCGGAGATATCCGCATCATCGACTGTTACGGTCTCTTCGCCGACCTGGATGACGAAATCGCCGCCGCTGTCTCCAACGCCCGTTGAGTTCTTATCGGCCCATCCTTGGCACGCCACCTTATGAGCTCGGGCCAGCTGCATTACCCGGACGGAGTGATTACCTGTCTCGGCTCCCGATTCGGCGGTCACACCAAGGATCGTGCTGTCGGATGTGGTCGCGGCTTTGACGGCAAACTCGGCGCGCGTATCCATGGCTTCGCAGGACGACTGCAGCGCCAGCACCTTTGTCTGCAGACTCGACCACAGGCTGAGCTTCGTCTGAAGCGTCTGCTTGCGATCTTCCAGCAAGTAGACCGGGCGCCGCTCGATTTGCATGAGCTGGGCAATGGTCGTTGCCCAGTCAATCCCGGAGATCGCCCCGGAAACTTGCGATGTTGCCATGATAACTCCTTACAAAAGTGGGTCCTGGCTTCCCGCGGGATGCGTGGCGACGGCTAAGAAGTGCGCTGAAGCCAGTGGCCACTTTTGTAAGGAGTCCCGCTCGAAGCCGTTAGCCGACAAGCTGAGCGATTGTCTGAGGCAGCATGTTCGCCTGAGCCAGCATGGACACACCGGTCTGCATCAGGATCTGTGACCGAGTGAATGCTGACATCTCTGCGGCGAAGTCCGCGTCGCGAATTGTTGACTCGGAAGCCGTCGCATTCTCTTCGGCAATCTGCAGGTTCAGAATCGTATTCTGCAGACGCTCAACCAAGCTGCCAATGAACGTGCGCTCTACGTCCTTTGTATTGATCGCCGCGATGACCCCGTCGACCGCCGCCTGGGCGCTCGCCGTGTTGGCGACATGAAGATTGGTCAATCCGAGTGCGGACGCTGTCATACCGCCCAGATTGACATAGTAATAGTCCTCACCGAGCGTGTTGTTCTCGCCGATGTGGAATTTGATGCCGGTCGCGCTGGCTGCTGTACTGACCAAGTTGAAGCCCAAGGCCATCGTGCTGTCCGTGCTCGCTGTGGCGGCCGCCTTCGTACCGTCCAGCAGGTAGAAGCCGTTGTAGTTGGTGACATTCGCGATACGATCGACTTCCGACTTCAGCTGCTGGAACTCGACATTGGCAATCTGTCGGTCCAAGGTGCTCAGGACGCCGTTGGCCGCCTGCACCGCGATGGCCCGCATGCGAACCAGCTTTTCGTCAATGACTGACAGCGCACCCTCGGCAGTCTGCAGCATGTTGACATTGTAGTTCGCGTTCTTCTGCGCTTCCTGCATCCCGCCGATTGTGGCCCGTAACCGCTCCGAGATGCCCAGACCGGTGGGATCGTCCCAGGCGTAGTTGATGCGCAGTCCCGAGGACAGGCGCTGTACTGCCCTGTCCAAGTCCATCTGGGTGGTCCAAAGCGCCCTCTGCGCCGACAGGGACAGGATGTTGTGGTTGATCCGCGTACTCATTGATCATCCTCCTCCGAAGAATGGAAAGTTAGGTTTTTCAAGCTTTTGCTCCCACCGATAGTGGAAGGACCCCCCACTCTTCACCACTGTATTTCATCCAATTTATCGGCTTTGGGAGCAATAACTTGAGTTTTCCTATCCCGGGTCTGCCGCGTACGCGAATCAGGTACTTACATCCTGTTTTCAAAGAACATAGCCAGACTTAGTAGCTTCCACACTTGAAGAGGAAAGCCTGGCCCTCTCCCCTCCTGGATCCAGCGCTTCAGGGCCTCACGGTCGAAAAAAGTGAAAATAGGATCACAGTTCAGAATGCGTCTCACGGCGGCCTTGCCCGGTCGGGTTTGGAAAAGACGCTCAAGCGGGACCGGAAAAGCCTTCTTGGAGCGTTTGAGTATCGGCGCGGGCACCAGATCTTCAAAGGTCTTGCGCAGCAAGTACTTGTCTGGTCTTAAGCTGTTCGGGAGCTTCTCTTCATCCCCGAGGTTCAGCACATACTCGACAAGTTCATAGTCCGTATACGGTACTCGTCCCTCAACAGATGCCGCCATCATGGCGCCGTCCAGTCGCCCGAGCAGGGCCGGCAAATGAACCTGCTCGAGGAACAACAAAGTGCGTTGCAGCGGCGTCAGGTGCCTGAGTGTCCGGAAGTACTCTACGAAAACGGAATCAATTGCCCCGCTCTCCAATATCCGGCAGACGTGAGGCTTCAGCAGGGGTCGCAACTCCTCCTTGGAGAACCAACTATAGGAGGAAAAGAGGGTTGACCACTCCTTTTCAGGCGTCAAAGTCTCACTGACCGCTCCGGATTCTTCTGAAAACGAGGCCGTGCGGGCGGTGGCAGCTAAGAGAATATTGCTGTAGCCGCCGAAGAGCTCATCAGCGCCCTCACCTGTCAAGACGACTTTCACCTCTGGAGCCACGTGCGTGGCGAGCAGGTAGATGAGCACTTCGTTCGGGACAACCAGAGGCGATCGCCGGATAGCCGCGAGCTTCTCCATTCCTTGGAAATATTCCTCGGCGCTGACAATGTGGCTCTTGTGCTTCGTGTTGAACGAGCGCGCGACGATGCTCGCGAACTCGGCCTCGTCCTCATCGCCTTCGACACATATCGTGTAAGTCGGCGGGCTCCCTGAGGCGGTCTCGGCCATGAGGCCAACAAGGATTGTGCTATCAAGCCCACCGGATAGATAAGCCCCGATGGGCACATCGGCGATCATCTGGCGTTGGATGGCCGAGTGGAGCAAGTAGCGGAGCTTACCCCGGGTGACGGTTTCGTCCGGAGCCGCGCCGCTGTACGGAGCGACTTTCGGTTCCCACCAGCGGCGCTCATGCACACCGCTCTCGTCAATCATGAGCTCGCAGCCGGGTTGCAGCGCCCGGATGTCTCGGAATAGCGTTCTATCTCCGAGGACTGGCTGATAATAGAAAAGGAAGCTCAGGACGATTTCCGGATCAATATCGCTATTGACCTCGGGGCAACTCAGCAGCGCAGAGGGCTCGCTGGCAAAAGATATCCTGTCCCCACGGTTCGTGAAGAAAAGCGGCTTGATACCGAGACGATCGCGCACGAGATAGAGCGATCGCTGCCGCTCGTCCCACAAGGCGAAGGCGAACATGCCGTTGAGCCGGTGCCATGCTGCGGATCCCCATTCTTCGTACGCTGCCAGCAGGACCTCGGCGTCGCTGTTGGTCCGGAACGAATGGCCTCTTGCTTCGAGTTCGGCACGAAGTTGACGGTGGTTATAAATCTCGCCGTTGTAGGTCAGCACTGTGCCTCGCGGACCATGCATCGGTTGATGAGCTCTCTCGGGGTCCAGAATGGCCAGCCGCCGATGACACATTCCCACGACCGTGTTCATCCACTGGCCTTCGTCGTCGGGGCCCCGATGACGCAACGCTGCGCTCTGGTGCCGGAGAACGGATTCTGAGAGCTCCTTCTGTGGATTCAGGCAGTATTGTCCTGCGATGCCACACATGGGGTCATCCCGTCATCGTTGGAAATCGGCGGTTCGGACCTGACTTCGTATAGCTGGTCAGTCCTTGTCGGCGCTTGTGGAGAGAATGGAGCTCGCGCACGAGGTCGTCGCGGAGGTCTTTGGTGCGCGCCGCAACGGACTTTTCACGCGCTTGAAAGCGACGGACTCGGTTGGCGGCCACGGAGAGGCTGGCGCGGATATCCGGATCGACTGGATAAGTCTTCGCGTCCATCACTGATATGCCGCTGGCCGAGATCTGGGCGATCTCACGGGCGAATACCCTCAGGAGGTCGTCCTTTGCTCGAAGGATCTTCTCAAGGTCGCCCAGCGCCCGGCGGTCTAACGCGTCCACCTGCTTCTGCGAAAGCTCAAAGAGGCGATCCAGAAGGTGAATCAGCTTTTGGATGCTGTTGTCCATGCTCAGCGATTATCCGACGAGCTGAGAAATTGTCTGCGGCAGCATATTCGCCTGCGCGAGCATGGAAACGCCGGTCTGCATCAAGATCTGCGCCCGTGTAAAATTCGACATTTCCGCGGCAAAATCCGCATCCCGTATGGTGGACTCCGAGGCGGTCGCTGTCTCCTGGGAGATCTTGAGCTCCAAAATGGTGTTCTGCAAGCGCGTGACGAGCGAGCCGATGAATGTTCGCTCGATATCCTTGGAGTTGATCGCCGCAATGATGTTGTCAATGGCTGCCTGGGCGCTGGCGGTGTCTGCAACATGCAGGTCGGCGATTCCCAAGGCGGAAGCCGTCATGCCGGCCAGATTAATGTAGTAATAGTCGAGCCCAACGGCGTTGTTCGCGCCGATATGGAACTTGATGGAATTGGCGTCGCCAGCCGTGCCGACATAGTTGTAGCCCAGAGCCAGAGTGGAGTCCGTGGACATGGTCGAAGCGGCTCGGCTACCGTCCAGCAGGTAGAAGCCGTTGTAGTTGGTTACCTGGGCAATTCGATCCACTTCAGACTTCAGTTGCTGGAACTCCACATTGGCAATCTGACGGTCGAGCGTGGTGAGAATGCCGTTGGCCGCCTGCACGGCGATCGCTCGCATGCGGATAAGCTTCTCGTCGATAACCGCCAGCGAACCCTCCGCGGTCTGAAGCATATTAATGTCGTAGTTGGCGTTCTTCTCTGCCTCTTCCATCCCTGAGATCGAGGCTCTCAACCTTTCGGAGATCCCAAGGCCTGTCGGGTCATCCCAGGCGTAGTTGATGCGTAATCCTGAGGAGAGGCGCTGCACGGAACGGTCCAAGGATTGCTGCGTGGTCCAGAGTGCCCGCTGTGCACTGAGTGACAGCAGATTGTGATTGATCCGTGTACTCATGACTCTTGTCCTCCATTATGGAGTCCTCCCCCCAGGACAGTCTTTATTCCTTTACCAGTTTCTTCAAGAGATAGTCGGACATGGCGCGGGCCAGTTCAGCCATGGGATCCTGTGAAGATGGGTCTGTCTCTTTGACCTTCTCCAGCATCTCCAGTTTGCGTTTCGCGCCGTCGATCGTGTACCCTTGCACCTTCACCAGGTAGTTGATCTTCTCGATCTTGGCGATGGATTCTTCGTCATATCGCCGCTGATTGCCTGTGGTGCGAAGGGGTTCGAGACAAGTCCCGAACTCTTTCTCCCAGTAGCGCAATGTCGGTTTCGGGATGCCGGTGATGGCATTGACCTGCCCAATCGAGAATAGTTTCGGCCCCCGTGACCCTTTCCCTTTCGGCATGGTGAACCCTCCTTCCAATGACCAAAGTCTGAATATTTGGCAGTGCATTTTTCGTTTCACTCCTACTATCGGTAACTCCACCACAGAACTTTAGCTTTTCAGCGGCCACGGATTGAGCATTTCTTCATTTGCCGCTCATCCTTGGTAAGTCATTGTGATCGTTGGGACTTCACAACATGGGTCCGGCGCGATGTTTTGGGATCACTGAGTCCTCTGCATCACACTGACCCTGGCCGCCAGCGGTCTCTCCGATAAGTCCGAACCCGGAGACCTCTTCATCTCTGATCACTCTCGAACACTGCGGATCCGCATCAGTACGGGTGACATGCACGCGAGGATGTTGGTATCATTACGAGAGTTCCGTGCACGCCGCCGGACCAGATCGAGGTATCTTATACCGGGGCATGTACCCTCCCAGGTCGGCGCTGTCTGCGCGGCTCCCGCCTGTACTCGCGTCCGTTCCCGTTGGACTCACGCAACTTCGCATGACCTAAGGATTCCTTTTCTAATGAGTCGTGGAGAGACAACATTCAATGGAGTTCCGGGGTCGGAGTCATTATCCTCGTCGTGATCCAGCTCACAACTTTCGAGATGACTTTGGAGGCTTGTTTTTTTGAATGTGGTTCCGTAATTTACTGAAGGAGATGGGCGGGATTAGGCAGGCCAACGGAGAAGTTTTGCTAAAGCTCTGCTCTCCGTTGCTATCCTAATTGAAGCGCATCCCACCTCGAGCGCTTGGGGCTTTGGATGTCGAATTTGCGTGGAAGAACAGCTGGGGAGATCATTGCCCGATGGCTGAGAACTCGACTTCGCGAGGACGCCGCCATACGGCCATCCCGCTTGTCACCCTCGCCTTCCTCGTAGTCCTTTTTGTTCTGTGGAAAGCAGTGGTTTCGGAGGAGCCCATGGGTTGGAACCCGGACTCATTGCGCAGCGAGATGGTCGAGTCACAGCTCGTCTGGCGAGGGATCAAGGACGAGCGAGTGCTCGCGGCGATGCGGACGGTCCCGCGACATCGCTTCGTTCCTCAGAGGATTGAGCGCCGGGCCTATGAGGACAATGCCTTGCCCATCGGGGAAGGACAGACTATCTCGCAGCCCTACATTGTGGCCTACATGACAGAGGCCCTGAAGCTGTCGGAAGGCGAGAAGGTGCTCGAGATCGGAACGGGCTCCGGTTACGAAGCCGCGATTCTGGCGGAGATGGGATGCGATGTCTATACAATAGAGATTGTGCCCGAACTGACAAAGAGTGCTCGCCGCCACCTTGATGAAGCCGGCTACAGTCAGGTACATACGCGCACAGGAGACGGCTACTTTGGATGGCCTGAGGAGGCTCCCTTCAATGGCATCATCATCACTGCGGCCCCTGAAAAAGTCCCCGATTCACTGCTCGAGCAACTGGCACCGGGGGGTCGCTTGGTCGTACCGGTCGGCCCCGAGTACGGCGTGCAGAACCTTCTGTGCCTCCTGAAGACCGAGGAAGGCACGGTTGTCACGGACACTTTGATTCCGGTCGTCTTTGTTCCGATGACCGGCGAAATAGAGCGGCACAAGAAGTGACCTGAGCCGAATCTACATCCAACCGAAGGAGGATATCATGGACGAGACCAAAGGCTTCTTCGCGTCTCTTTTCGATTTCACTTTCACCGATTTCGTAACGACGAAAATCATCCGGCTCTTGTACATCCTGTGGATTATCGCCTCGGGCATCGGCGCGCTGGTGGCGATTGTGGCGGCTTTCGCAGCCCATGCCGCGCTTGGCTTGTTGACGCTGATTATTCTGGCGCCACTCGGCTTCATTATCAGCATTATCTACGGCAGAGTATGCCTTGAGATCATCATCGTCATCTTCCGGATCGCGGAGCACACAGGCGAGATCGCTAAGCGCGGTCACCCGGAGCCGTAGCCTGGAACCACGGAAGTGTAATTCGCAGGCAACCAGTCGCACTCTCCCAGTCTCATGACAGGCGGTCGTAGCATTCGCTTCTTGGTTCCTGTTTTCATTCTGTTTGTCCTCGTACGCCTTATATACTTGCGCCAACTCGAGGCCAGTCCGCTGCTCGAGCTGCTGACCCTCGATGCGAAGTACTACCACGACTGGGCCGCGAGACTCGCTCAGGGCCTGGGACATCCACCAGGCCCCTTTTTTCTCTCGCCACTCTATCCGATCCTTCTCAGCGGTCTTTACACGCTCTTCGGCGGGCCGAATCCTACCCCTGCCGTAGTGTTTCAGATTCTCCTTTCCACGGTGACGCTTCTCCTCCTCTTCTTCGCCGTACGCGATCTCTTCGATAGCACCATAGCTGTTGTCGCGTGTCTCCTTGCGATCTTCTGTGCGCCTTGGCTATACTTCGATGGGATGTTGTTGACGAGCAGCCTCATACTTTTTTTGAATGCGGGACTTCTCTTGCTTCTGGCTCGCGCGCTGCGCAGCGAGATACCGAAGGCATGGCTGTGGCTGGCCGCCGGTGTCGCACTGGGCCTGTCGGCACTGGCCAGGCCGTCTGTTCTACTGTTCCTTGCACTCGTGTTGGTATGGCTTGCGGCAGGCAAGAGAGAAGGGTCTCCGGTGGGTCGTTTTCGTTGGCGCGCGGGGACGATGCTGGTTCTCGGCACGTTCGTGATGCTGCTCCCAGTACTTGTGCGCAACATATCGGTCAGCGGCAGTCCGCTGCTGACCACATCGTCCGCCGGGATCAATTTCTACATCGGCAATCGGACGGGGGCGTTGGGAGCCTACGAGGAACTCCCGTGGCTCGAGGCTTCCGATCCACAGACCGAAGCCCAGCGCTATCGCGACGAAGCCGCCCGGCGCACCGCCCAGAGTCTCACGCTCGAGCAGGCCTCGCGTTATTGGACGCGGCAGGCTCTCCATGACATCGTGCGCCATCCGGCAGCGTGGCTCCAGACTCTGTCGCGCAAGCTGTGGTTCACCGTCCAGGGTGGAGAGATTCGCACCAATCTGAGCTTTGCGGCCGTGCGCACTTTCTGCCCGATTGCGCGGTTCATGCCGCTGACCTGGGGGTTTCTCTTCCCCTTGGCGGCTGCTGGCCTTTTTCTCTGCTGGCGCTCGAGGCGCAAAATCGCGCTGATTCTGCTTTATCTTGCGGCCTACATTTTGGTGAATCTGATCTTCTTCTCGGCTTCGGAGTATCGCTTCCCGATGATTCTGGCGCTGCTGCCTTTGGCGGCCCAGTTTCTGGTCGGGATTTTTCGGGAGCTTCGCGAGCGTCGCGTCTCCAGGCTTATCTGGGCACTTGGCGTCTATGTCGCGGTCCTGGTTGTGGTCAACTTCCCTTCGCGGCTTCGAGCTGAATTGACCAATCCTTCCCTTGACTACTTCAATCTGGGTTCGGAGGCGGTGAATCGTGGCCAGATTGAAAGCTCAATTCCACTTTTCACCCGTGCGCTGGCAGCAAAACCGGGTTTTCAGCAGGCTCACCTGGAGCTCGCGAGGTCACTCTGGCAGGTCGGGAACTACGATGAGGCCCGTCGCGAATTCGAGAAGGCACGGGTTGCTGCGCCCGATACTCTCCACGGTGCGCCTCTCGATAATATCCTGCGGGAGGCGTGCGTGCTTCACGAGGAGGCGAGATATGAGGAGGCATTGGCGTATCTCTCAGACATCTTCCCAGTCGAAGCAACAATGCCCATTGAGGTGCTGGTTCTTCGGGCATCCATTCTGGAACGCCTGCAGCGGGCCCAGGAAGCGGCCCATCTGTTCCTCCGAGCCGCACGCCGAGAGCCGAGCAATCCTGAATGGCTCTATCGCGCCGCTTTGAACTTGCGCTCGATCGGAAATCTGGCCGCCTGCGATTCCCTTCTCGAGGTGGCGTTGGCGATTCATCCGGCCTACGCTCCGGCGCGTCTGGAGCTGGCGACGAATGCGCTCGCGCGAGGTGATACCGCCGCGGCGCGTGTTCAGCTTGCCGAGCTTCGCCGAATCCGGATTCCCGTGGATTCTATCCGTATCAGAATCGAGGAGCTTTCAAGAGCGATTGCAGACACACCCGGGCGTGACTGAAGAGTCTTTTCTCATTCTGTGGTTTTGCTGAAAAAAAAGCCACCGCCCGTTGGCGGTGGCTTCTTCATAGCGGACGCGTCGTATCGTCACGGTTTCTGTATTTCCATTTTCATCATCAGCAGGCCCGTAAGTAGTTTGGGATAGAAGTCGGTCGATTTCTGCGGCATGCGCTCACCCTGTTGGGCAACCGTGCACACCTGTTCGACGCGCGTGGGATTGAGCAGAAATGCTGCCTGAACGGTGCCGTCGCCCACGCGATCGAGTGCCTTGTGGCGGTCTCGACCATAGAGGCAGTTCGTCTCCGCTTCCAGGGCTTTGGCATCAATGCCAAGGAGCTTGTCCAGTATGAGCGTATGCAGAATGACGACATCGAGGGCTCTCGACTCTTTGGACAGGCTTGCCGAGGCCATCTCGTTCATTATGCGCAGGTCCTTCAGCCGGAGCAAGTAGCAGGCGTCTTTCGTTCGAATCGCGCGCAGCCCAAAGACATGGTCCTCGCGTGCCCTGTCCATGCGTGTGAAGAGTTCCTCGTGAGTGCGGAGTGCCTCCACATGGAACCACTGGGCCAGACGGTCCACGAGGCGAGGTCCATCGAAATTCTTGACACTGTGGATCAGACGGTGCGTTGGCAAGATGACGAGCCCGGGATCCTCCATGGGGAAGAGAGCCATCATGCGGTGCGTGAAGGTCTCGACGCCGACAGGCTTCCAGCCTTTCTCCGCGCATTGCCGCTTGAAATTCAGCGCCGTCTCAAACCGGTGGTGCCCGTCGGCAATAAGCAGTTCTCGGTCTGCCAGGAGGTCTGTGAGTTCGTCATAGATCTCGGCCTGTGCGATTCGCCAGACACGGTGCGCCTCGCCGAAATCATCTTTGACCTCAATGATGGGGCTCATATCCGCAATGGCATGATCCATGATCTCCACGGCCCGCTGCTCGGCATCGGAGAAAAGCATGAAAATCAGCTCGTCATTGGCCTCGATTTGCTGCAGCAGTCGGAGTCGGTCTGCTTTTGGCCCGGCGAGGGTTCGTTCGTGGGCTCGCACCTGACCTTCCTCAAGGGCGACCAGAGCGACAAAGCCCTTGCGGGTATGCTCGCGACCTTCCGCCTTGAAAAACTGATAATAAGGATAAACGCCGGGTTCCGGATCCGGCCGAATTATCCCGTCCGACAGCCATTTGCGAAAGAGCCGCCCGGCTTCCGAGTAGTCTGTGGTGGGCTTGCCGATTTGCTCCTTGGATTTGATAATACGGGCAATGTTGTACGGGCTGCGTGCGTAGTACTCATCCTGGAGCGCGGGGCCGATTTTGTCATAGGGCTGGGTGACGATAGGCGTCAGATCTCCTACAATGGTTGGGTCAAAGCGATGCGCTCGAAAGGGGGCGATGTGGGCCATCGGTGTCTCCTTGAAGTGGCTCGAGTTTCAATAGCTGCCAATGGAAGAGGTCCTGCGTCAGAGACGAACAGAAAGAATCAGTTTTGAGCTTGATTCCTGACAGGAAAATGTTTAAATTTCAGACTAAATCAAGAGAAAGACGCTCCGGTCATGAGAAACGGTTCTGAGTGCGAAGAATTTGTTTATCTCTCCCGGGTCATGGGCCGCCGTGCTCGTAGCCGCGAATTGCGGACGCCTATGGGTTCTGTCCACGATATTGTGGCGACACTGGGAGAGGTCTTTCCCCAGCTTCGGGGCATCGTGTTGCGCCACCGCGGGACATTCGCCTTCTATCCGGCGGGTCGCGATGACTACATCGAGCTGGTCTCACGACGGCGGCTCACGGTTGACGAACGGCGCATCCAACCGTTCGAGAAAAATCCTGGGGATGTCTCGCTGCGAGATCTGCTCTGGGACAAGCAGATCGTCGATGTCAAAGGGGCCAAAGTCGAACGGGTCAACGATGTCCATCTCCTGATCGCAGACAAACAGTGGGTCGTCCATGTGGATGTCGGTTTCACCGGGCTGCTTCGCCGACTGGGATGGTTGCGGCCGATCCACCGTCTCTGTACCCTGTTCCATATTCCCTTGAAAGAGGAATTGATTTCCTGGAAATTCACTGAGCCATTATCATCGGAAGGAGCTCTGGGGCGCGTTCGCCTCAAAGTTAGCTCGGAACACCTGAAACAGCTCCATCCTGGTGAGCTTGCGGACATTCTGGAGGAACTCGACAAGCTCGAGCGTCACACAATGTTGGCGGCCATCGACGATGAGACGGCCGCGGAGATTCTCGAGGAGACCAACGATGAAACCGTGAAGGCTATCTTCGAGCATCTTGCGACAGATCGAGCCGCCGACATCCTCGAGGAGATGGAACCCAGCGAGGCCGCTGATGTCCTGGCCAGTCTCTCACCGGATGTCTCGGCCGAGATCATCGGAGAAATCGAACAGGAAGCTAAGGAGGAACTCCAGGAGCTCATCGCCTATCCAGAGCGAACGGCGGGTGCGGTGATGACTACCGACTTCCTGGAGATCGAAAGTGGAGCGACGATTGCCGATGCTTTAGCGGCCGTCCGAAGTGCCGCCGATGAGATTGAAGCCTTCTATTATGTCTATGTCCACGACAGCGAAGGTCATCTTTTGGGTGCTATATCGCTGCGGCACCTTTTGCAGGCGGAGCCGCAGGAAAGGCTGAGTCAGGTACTGCAGCCACGTCTTATCAGTGTTCAGCCTGACACGCCGATCAGCGAGGTTGCCGAGCTTTTCCTGCGCTATGACTTCTTGACTCTACCTGTCGTGGATGAAGAGAACCGCCAGAAGGGCGTGGTCTCTCTCAAGCACGCTTTCGACGAACTCCTGCCATACTTCTACCGGCAGTGGAAAGCGGACAAACCGTGACGAACTCCGAAAAGATCAAGGCACGGGTAACACCCATTTGGGCCCGGATTGCGATTTTCTTCTCCGTGATGGGTCCGGGTATGATTACCGCCAATGTCGACAACGACGCCGGCGGCATCACCACCTATTCGCAGGCGGGAGCGCAGTTCGGTCTGAAAACGCTCTGGATTTTCATTCCAATGACACTCGCCCTCATCATGGTGCAGGAGATGGTGAATCGTATGGGCGTGGTGACGGGCAAAGGACTGTCGGACCTCATCCGCGAGCGCTTCGGAGTGCGATGGACCTTCTATCTGATGCTGGCGCTGCTTGTCACGAACTTCGGCAATATTATCGCTGAATTCTCAGGCGTGGCCGCAGCCGGAGAAATCCTGGGCATCCCGCGCTGGGTCACCGTGCCCTTGGCCGGCATCGTCGTGTGGGGGCTGGTGATCGCTGGTACCTACGCCGGAATCGAAAAAGTCTTCCTCGTCGCCACGGTTTTCTATGTCGCCTACATTATCACAGGGTTCCGGGTCGGAGCCGATTGGGGGGAAGTGGGCCAGGCACTCGTCACACCGCACTTCGGTCGCGACACAACCTATATCCTGATGCTCATCGGGATTATTGGGACCACCATCGCCCCGTGGATGCAGTTCTATCAGCAGGCGTCGGTTGCCGAAAAGAATATCAAACTTAAGGACTACAAATACTCTCGCCTGGACACCATCCTTGGAGGCATCGCGGTCTGTATTGTCGCACTTTTCATCGTGGTTGTATGCGCGCAGACCCTCTACAAGAGTGGCATTCAAATTGAGACAGCCAGCCAGGCCGCTCGTGCTCTGGCGCCCTTGGCCGGTGAGCTCAGCGGCCTCCTTTTCGCCTTTGGCCTTCTGAACGCGAGCCTTTTCGCCGCTTCAATTCTTCCTCTTTCGACCTCCTACACCATCTGCGAAGGCTTCGGGTGGGAATCCGGACTCGATAAGGATTTCCGCGAAGCCAGACAGTTCTATATTCTCTACACGGCCCTGATTGTGCTCGGTGTGTTGGTGGTCATGATACCTCAGTTGCCGCTTGTGCGGGTGATGTTCCTCTCGCAGGTCCTCAATGGCGTGGTGCTGCCCTTCATCCTGCTGCCAATGCTCATTCTGGTCAATGACCGAAGGCTCATGGGCAACTATGTCAACCGGGGGATCTACAACATCGTTTGCTGGGCTTTGGCCGTCGGCCTGGTCGGGCTCAGTCTGACCTACGTGTTCATTACGCTCTTCAAAGTGTAAGCAACGGTCTGGGGTCAGCCGCACTCGAGCCTGTCGGCCTAAATCAGGAACTTCCCGTCGCGATAAAAAACCTTCCCATCCGCGAGAATCTCGCCCCCATCCCGCAGATTGCAGATCATGTCGACATGAATGGCGGATTTGTTCGTCGCACCGGTCTCTGGGTAGGCAGCGCCGATAGCGAGGTGAAAGGTTCCGCCGAGCTTTTCGTCAAAGAGAATATTCTTGGTGAAGCGCTGAATCCGCGTATTCGTGCCAATGGCGATTTCTCCGAGGCGACTGGCTCCTTCGTCGGCGTCGAGTAGCTTCTTCAGGTAGGCCTCGTTCTTGGTGGCTCTCGCCCGAGCCACCACACCCTTCTCCAGCTCGAGTTCGATCCCTTCAATCTCACGCCCGTGCTGCACCGCGGGATAAGTGAAGCGAACGATGCCCTCGGTTCCTCCATCCACCGGGCCGGTGAAGACCTCGCCGTCCGGGAAATTCTCATGACCGCAGCAGTTGATCCACTTTCGCCCTTCCACCTTCACCCGCAGGTCCGTTCCCTCCGCCTTGAAGCGCAGTTCTTTCACCTGATTTAAGAACTGCACCCACTTTTCCTGGTTCGCTTCCACTTTCCGCCACTCCGCTACGGGATCTTCGTAGTTCAGCAGACAAGCGTCGAAGACGAATTCGGCATATTCCTCCATTCCCATCTCGGCGTCTTGCGCGGCCGCCGGATGTGGATAGAGTGTGAGCGACCAGCGCATCTCCTTTTTCGACGAGCGCTCCAGCATCTTCTGCAGCAGAGCTCCTCGAGCCCTGGTATGTTTCTGCTGTCGTGCCGGATCGACGCCGGACAGGTTCTTGGTGTTATGGGTACTGATGATCACGAAGCGGGCGTCAATGTGCTCCATTTCGTACATCATCGAGGGAGAGACCCAATCCACGACCCCTTCGGGAGCGTCGCGCAGGAAGACTTCCTCCAGCTCCGGGAAATTGATGCGCAGGTCGGGCCGAGCGCCGATCTTCAGTGTCGCTCGATACAGGGCGTCAATCAGGGGATATGCCAGCGGGTTGCCCTGAACAAGTAACCATTGACCGGCTTTCAGTTCCAGACAGTAGCGGACAATAACATCCGCCCACTTCTCGATTCGGGGGTCGCGTAGCATAAGCACTCCTGTGGTTTCGGATTCGACCAGAATCCGGACGCTCCATCACTGCCTCAATTCTCTTACGGGCCTGACCACTTCAGGATTCTGACAGGCGGGACCATTCTTTCATGATTTGAACGCCGGCACTGGTGCCGATGCGTGTGGCACCGGCTTCAATCATTTTCTTCGCGTCGGCAAGGCTCCGAATGCCACCAGCCGCCTTGACACCCATCGATGTGCCTTGGACAGTCTGAACCATCAAGGCCACATCATGCACGGTTGCGCCGCTGGGGCCGAATCCGGTCGATGTTTTCACGAAATCAGCCCGCGCCCGCCGCGCTGCCTGACACGCGCGCACCTTCTCGTCATCGGTCAGCAACGCTGCTTCGATGATGACCTTGCACACGGCGCCTCCATCGTGACAAACATCGACGACGGCAGCGATATCGCGATAGACGAGTTCATCGTCGCCATTCTTGAGGGCGCCAATATTGATAACCATGTCAATTTCCTTGGCACCATCGTGGATCGCGTGCTCTGCTTCCACGGCTTTGATCTCGGACAGGTGCGCCCCCAGCGGAAATCCCACGACCGTGCAGACTTTTGTCGATGAATCCTGCAGGAGTTTCGCGGCCAGAGAAACATAAGTCGGATTGACGCACACGGCGGCGAATCCGTACTCCTTCGCTTCTTCACACAGTCTGCGCACCTGTTCGTCGGTCGCCTCCGGCCGTAGCAGGGTATGATCAATGTGGCGGGCGATATCTATCAGTGAACCGTCTCCTTTCATAGTCGCAGATGATCCGGCAATTGCCTCAATAATCAGGTTTATAATATAGCCCGCTCTGACGGTATTGTCAAGGCTTACGAATTCTGACATGTTCGCGCCTGAGCACCGTGGCACCTGAACCGCAACTGTATCAGGCCTTCTGCAGAGGCCGTGAGGACTACAAAAAAAGCCTCGCTTGGTTGCCCAAGCGAGGCTCGCAAATTTTCTTCGTGACTAATACTATTTCATCAAGAGCAGCTTTCGCGTGTCTGAGAAGCCGGGAGCCGTCAGAGTATAGAGATAGACTCCGGATGACAAGTTTGTTGCTTTCCAAGTGACCTGATACTGGCGAGCCTCCAGATTCCCTTCGAGCACATTAGCCACCTCGCGTCCCAGGAGGTCATAGACCTTCAGAGTGACGAATCCGGGTCGCGGAATAGCGAATTCGAAGGTTGTTGTCGGGTTGAAGGGATTGGGGAAGTTCTGCTTCAGCACGAAATTGCTCGGAACCATGTCCGACATGCTTCCCGGCGTGGCATCGATCGCGGCGTGCGAGCGCCGTGCCCCCATGAGACTCACATCGGTCAGCCGATACCAGTAGGTCAGACCATTCTGCACGCCCCGGTCAACATAGCTGTAGCGGGTCTCTGTGCTCACGGTTCCCTGTCCAGGTTCCTCATGAACAACCGACCAAGGACCTGTCGCAGCCAAGCTCCGCTCAATCATCCAGTGGTCATTGTCTGTTTCGCTTGCTGTCGTCCAACTCAGCCGAACCTCTCCGTCACCGGCGGTGGCCGAGAACGCAATCAAGTCCACAGGCAACTGCCGCTCGAATGTCACGCAGACGCAGAAGGTATCATCCGGGCAGAAGAAGTTGTTGCCGACCAGCAGCGCCCAATAAGCGCTGTCGCTGCCATAATTGTGACCCCAGAACAGCACTGTATCTACAAAAGTCCACCAAGCTTCGCAGGGGGGATCACAATCTGTCGTGTCATCGCACGGCGTGCTCTCCGGATCGCACCCGGGCAGGATGATGAATTCCGGGGGATACGGGTTATCCTCATTGTAGGGGTAAGGCGTGACGACGCCGACCGGTGTGTAATTTTGCCAGCAAACCGTTACGCAGATGCTTTCGCCCAGATGAATGTCGTGGTCCGGCACTGGACAGTCCGCCACCGCCATATTGCCCCACAACCCGATGACAGCACATAGAATGATACAAAAACTACTCGAAACTCTGTTCATCGCCTTCTACTCCAAAATCCAATTGTCTCCTTACAGAATTCGCCCCCCATACGCCCACCAATTCGTCGGACGACAAGTGCGATTTGTCACTTCAACAAAAGCATCTTGCGGGTCTGGGTGAACTCGCCCGCATTCAACGTGTAGAGGTAAATGCCCGATGGAAGACCGTCCGCACTCCAAGTCACCTGATGGCGGCGGGCTTCAAGATTCCCTTCAACTACCGTGGCGACTTCCCGTCCCAACAGGTCATGGATTTTCAGGCTCATCCAGCCGCCCTCGCGAAGTGTGAATTCAAATGATGTACTGGCATTGAAGGGATTCGGGTAGTTCTGCCGCAGATCGTAAGCTGCCGGAACTTCAGCCGAATATGGTGTCGCCGCCGCGATGTTGTCGTACTGATGGCGCTGGCCATTGATATCCACCGACTCCAGCCGATATTCGTACGCTACACCCGGAGTCACCGAGGCGTCACGATACGAGTAACTGTGGGGCTCGCTGGTGGTTCCATGACCCTCAATATCCTGAGCAATCCGCGTCCAAGTCTGCCCCTCCACTCGCCGCCAAATATCGAAATGGTCGTTGTCGGTCTCGGTGGCTGTAGTCCACCTGATATCCACATAACCGTTGCCCGCAAAGGCGTTGAACGCTGTCAGATCGACCGGCAGAATCCAATCCGGCGCTTTCAGGCATGCACAGCCCGGTGCGGCATCGCAGTAAATGATCACCAGGAATGCGTTGCAGTTGGCCGTATCCGTGATGACAACATGCCAGCTAAGCACCGTCTCGTCCGCATCATTGCTGCAAGTATCCCAGCTGCAGGTGCTATACTCGTGTTCAGGGTCTATTTCGAGATCCTCATCGCAACCCGGTCGAATCCGGAACAATGGCACACCCTGAAGAGGCTGGTGGCACACGATCGGGATGACATAAGTCCGGTGGCAGAGCCACATGCAGAAGTCGAACATGGGATCCGTAGAGACCTCATCCGGAACATACGGGTCGCAATCCCAATCGTAGTCCCATCCGTTGCGTCCGACCACGGTTAGCTCGTCTTCCACGGGGCCGCGAAGTTGGAACTCGTCGCTAAGAGGATTGTATTCCCATATGTCACAGTGGAACACAATACTCGTTCCGACAGGAATACCATCCGGATCTTCCAACTCGAAATTGAGCAGAGCCGGCTGCCCATTGGCTACCATCTCCTCAGTGATGACAATGCTGCTATTGTAGCCGGGCACGACGAGAGTCTCGGGATGGGCAACGAAATACCCCTCAAACGGTCCTGATGACGACACGGTCAGGTACATCTTCTGTTCAGGTCCGTAGAATGCCATATTGAGCTGGACTTCCGTCAGTGGCTGTGCTAATGCAGAGGCACCTACGCCGAACAGACATCCGATCGTTAGTAGGGCACCAAAAGTCTTCGACAATCCTTGCATGACGTGTCTCCCCGTCTCTAAAAAAGACATTAGGACTCCTAAAAAAACTCCAAAAGTAACCCTACTAAATATATAGCTCACACTTGTCAAAGTCAAGGGGAACATGACGGGACCTCATCTTTGAGACTGGTTGCGGTGACCCACACGATCACAAGGGTAAAACACTGGTATTGAACAAATAAACCAAAACGGCCGTCGCAACACCCATCGAGGCACAATGCAGGCGACCCACTCCCGGTCGGCTTCGTCTTCCGTGCCTCTCCTTTTCTCTGCCCATTCGTCGGCCTTTCGAGGGGTCGCTAAGCCACCCTCTCGGGCCATATCAGTGAGAGAGCCGCCGGGCGGCGCCACTCAAGCTACATCCGGCGGCTAAAAATGCTCTGTTCCGTCTGTTTCTCTCCAAACCACGGCACCTTCTACGGGCTGGCCGTGACTCGGTAGAACGCAATGGGATCGGTCAGTACGACTCCAGCGTCCAGATAGGTCGTATCCGTGGTAGATCCTATCGAGTCGGGTTGCTCAGGCCCGAAGGGCACACTGCTGTGCCGAAAGACCGTGTAACTCCCCGCTCCCGGCAGGCTCTGCCACATGAGCTGAATGTTGTCTCCCGCTGGCACGATGACGAGGTTATCCACGGTATCAGCGCAAACCCCGTTCACCGTCTCTGGTGTCGGGTAATCGAAGTGCGTCCACGATGGTTCCCCATCGCAAACACGTCCATAGGAAACATCCGTTTGCATCGCGCCGTAATCGATATGATCGATGAGGAACCTGCACGCATCGACATTGCCGTAAAGGGCGAGTTCCTCGTACGGCGCAAGCATGAAACTTGCGTGTAGCCCCGGGTCTGAGACGTCGTTATCGCACCACACGAGGAGATGCTCACCAGCATCCACGGTTGTGTCCGGAAATGCCCATCTGTCAGGGTCTGCCAAATCGTTGGTCAGGTATACACCGTTGAAGTTGACCGGATCCGGTCCGGGATTGTAGATCTCCACCCAGTCTTCATATTCACCCTGTGGGTCCTGAATCGTCATGGTATTATCAGCCATGAACTCATTAAGATACACGACCATCGGTGGCAAGACGTCCGCGTAACCCGCCTGCAAGACCTCTTTGCTCGAGTATCTCTGAACGAACGCGATCACCCGCAGCTTGGTGAAGTCCCAACTGCCGTCCGCCACAAGGGTGGCAACATACTCGTAGGTCTCGCCGGCGTCGAGTTGGAAGGACTGGCCGCTCGTGCTGGGCGCCATTCTCCGAAATGGATACCAGTGCGTTGATCCGTACCGATAACACAGATGAATCAGGGCGACAAAGAGCCGGGTGTCGCTGGCGTGCATGTCTTGCACCGCACTTACCTGAACGGTCGCCACCACATTGGAGCCGTCGATCTCTGGCGTCACCTCAATGGTGCACGGTGGTCGAGCGGTCAGTCGCGTGTTAATCGCGTTCCGTATGGAGCCCGCCGTCCAAGGATCCGGCGTCTCAACACCGTCCACTTTCAGGGTCGGCGTGCCACTGACATTGTAGTAGTTTGTGCGAGCCGTGTTTTGGCTGATATTGTACCGATAAAATGGGTCCGTGTCCGATGGCCACCAGGGATGATACCTGATGCACAGAGCCAGATCCGGCCCGTATTCGAGAAGAACCGATTCCTGTACCAGGTCGGCGGAAGGGCAGGACGGTCAACCCGTATTCGTGAAGCCCTCCAAGAGGACCGTTTTGTCGACGGCATGGGCTGTGAGAGCCACCAGTAGCGTCGCAAGAAGTACAAAGCACATTCGTTTTGCCATCATCTCTCTCCTGACATTCGCAAGTGCTATGATCGGTTGAACTTAGACCTCACCCGCCCTCGGCTCGATGCCCTAAAACGCCCGATCTGCTGCAGGACGCACAAGGTCTGTTTTCTCTCGGTTCTACTAAATATATGCAATTTTTCGAGAATTGCAACCTCTTTCTCAGCTTCAGAGAAATTCCCGGCACCCGGCACTTTGGGGTCCCAGAAACCCTGATATCCGCTCCGTACGCGCCTTTTCGGCATTGGAGTATCGGCACCTGACTTGGCATCACTCCAGAGGCCCCGCCGTTCTCGGTCGTCTGGAGGAAGGGCCTTGGTCGGCAGTCAGAGCTGAAGTGGATAAATGACCCTCTGATCGCTGTGTGACCGACCGATTAGAGCGACTCTCTCGCAAGGGCTGGGTAACGCGTATCGGTTTGCTCTCAGTAGCGGAGCGAATCCACGCGACAGGATGGTTTGGAAATGAAATTGTCTGGCCGTCAGCGTGACATGCGTCAGTCGTGGAGTGCAATCCGTTGGGAAACAGAAGCAATGCGGCACTTGACATTGAAGCTGCCTTTGCGTAATTTTTTAAAAATTCGTGGTCATTAGTCCGAGTTTCCTTTGGCCAAGGCCGGTACACTTAGTTTCTGGGATCACCTGGAGGAGCTTCGGCGACGCCTTCTCTGGTCTCTCGCCGCGATCGTGGTCGGCATCATAGCCGGTTTGTTGCTCGCGCCTAAGGTGCAGGGGTTTCTCTGCACTCCGTTCCATAGGGCTGTGCCGGGTACTCTGGCTCTGTTGGCGCCGGGTGACGGTTTCGTCGTCCAGATCAAGATCGCGCTCCTGCTGGGCGTTATCATCGCGGCGCCCTTCATCGCATTCCAGCTTTGGGGTTTTGTTCGACCGGGTTTGAAGCCCAATGAACGTAAGTACATTGGCCCGATTGCCTTGGTGTCGACCCTGCTGTTTTTTGGAGGAGTGCTCTTCGCCTGGTTGGTTCTTCCCGCCGCACTCGGCTTTCTCGGCTCTTTTGCCCAATTCGGTTTGCAGAATTTCTGGAGTCTTCGCAACTACATCAGTCTGGTTGTCTTTCTGCTGCTCGCCTTCGGCGTCATCTTCCAGCTTCCCCTTGTGATGGGAGTCTTGATGGCAACCGGACTCGTGCCTGCTCAGTTCTTCCGGCGCAACCGGCGCTATGCCATCGTGATCATCTTCATTCTCGCGGCGTTCGCCACACCGACCACCGACATGCTCACGATGCTCCTGATGGCCTTCCCACTTGTCTTCCTCTACGAGATCTCGATCATCGTCGGTACGATTATCCAGCGCAAACGCCAGACGGAGAGCGAGGAGTACGAAGCCGGATTGTCCAGCGATTGATGTTATCGATTGACTGAAGCTCATCTTCGGTCATTCCAATATTCCCCATATGGATGGAGATCTACCAATGAGTCGACTTGACGGACTTCCTTGCAGCCGGCTGTTGCTGGTGCTTCTGATTCCTGCCGCCCTGCTCTTCAGTGACGCAATTCAAGGAGCTGAGGGCATCAAAGCACTTAAGCAGCGCTCCGAGATTCCGGAACGATACAAGTGGAGCCTCGACCACATCTACTCCGACCATGCTCTTTGGGAAAAGGACTGCCAAGCCATCGAGGCAATGATCCCCAACATGGAGCAATACAAGGGAACACTCGCTCAATCACCGGACCGGATGCTCGAGTTCTTCAGAGCTCGTGAGAGACTCTTTCTCCTCTATGAAAAGGCTCTGAGTTATGCTTACCTTTTGAAAGACCAGGATACACGCGATCAGGTAGCGATTGGAATGCGTGATCGAATCATGAATCTGGGAACGAAGGTGAGCGAATCAGTGGCCTGGGCCTCCCCCGAAATCGTGGCCATTGCACCGGAAAAGATTGGGGACTTCCTCAGCCGAAGCGATGAGCTTGCCGTTTACCGGCACTATCTGGATGATGAACTTCGGATGAAGGAACACACGCTCTCGCCTGAAGAAGAGAGGATCATTGCTCTGGCGGGAGATGTCATGCGGAGTCCACAGGAAGTGATGCGAACACTGCGAGATACGGACATCCGGTTTCCCACCATCGTGGACTCGGAAGGTGATGAAGTCGTGCTCTCGGAGGGCCGCTACTACGCCTTCATGCAGGGCCCGGATCGCCGTGTGCGCCGCGAGGCAGCAGAAAAACTTATGACAACTTACATCGGCTTCCAGAACACTTTCGCCAGCACCATGGCGGCGAACATCGCCAGGGACATTTTCAATACCCGAACCCGCGGCTATTCTTCATGTCTCGAAGCCTCACTCGACCAGGACAATGTGAAAGTGGCGGTTTACGAGAACCTCATCAAAGCCGTGACGGACAATATCGCGCCGTTGCACAAGTATGTCGAATTGCGGCGCAAGTTCATGGGGCTCGATGAAATTCACCTCTACGATATGTCCGCTCCTCTCATTCCCGAAGTGGAAGAGAAGGTCGAGTATGACGATGCTGTGGCGATGGTCAAGGAAGCGCTGACGCCGTTGGGCTCGGATTATCTGACCCAGATGAGCGCGGGCTTCGAATCCGGCTGGGTGGATGTCTGCGAGACCGAGGGAAAGCGAACCGGCGCCTATTCTTGGGGCTCGTACGCGACCCATCCCTACATGCTGCTCAACTACAACAATACACTGGACGATGTCTTCACCGTAGCCCATGAGATGGGGCATTCGATGCACACCTATTACACGATTCACAATCAGCCCTACGTCTATGGAGAATATACGATCTTTGTCGCGGAAGTGGCTTCCACGACGAATGAGGCTCTGCTCATGGATTACTTGCTGAAAAAAACCACAGACCTCGACAAGAAGCTTTACCTGTTAAGTCAATGGATTGACCAGATTCGCGGGACACTCGTCACGCAGACCATGTTCGCGGAGTGGGAGAAGCTCGCCCACGAGCGAGCCGAAGCCGGCGAGGCTATCACCGCCGAATCCATGAGCGAGGTTTACCATGATGTGCTGCGGAAGTATTACGGGCCTCACATGACTTACGATGACTACTACGACCACACCTGGGTGCGCATTCCGCACTTCTACCGGAATTTCTATGTGTATAAGTACGCCACCTCGTATGCGGCCTCCGCGGCGCTATCGCAGAACATCTTGAAAGGGAAGGAGGGCGCGGTCGAGGCTTACCTGAGTTTCCTCAAGAGCGGCTCCTCGGATTACCCGATCGAGCTGCTTAAGAAAGCGGGCGTCGACATGTCTACCCCTGAACCTGTCGAAGAGACCATGAAGCTCCTTGGCCGTCTCGTGGACGAGATGGAACAGCTGATGAATCAGAAGAAAATGTGATTCACCTCTCAGTTTCCTTTTTTCCTCACCGACGACATGCGCTGCTCTGCAGCGCATTTTCTCTTTTCTTCAAAACAACCCGACAGACCCGGCGTGGTTTCGTGAAGCTGGATGGGAATTTGCTTGCATGTTTGCGCTGCAATGCGTATAATGATAGCACGAAACCAGTTGCGTGCTACTGAACGATCAGAGGAGAAGCGATGACGATGGCAAAGGTTTGGTTTTTTGTGGTGTTAATTAGCCTGACCCTCGGAGCAAACAGTGTGATTGCCTCTGAGCGGCATGTTCGCGCAGAAGAGCCACTACCTCGAGGGTTCCATCCGTCTGAAATCGGCGTACCACTTCGGGATCTCGACGACCACACGCCGCCACCGACCCAGCCGGTCCGTGCAACGGCGGAGTGGGAGGAAGCGGAGGCAATTCTCGTGCGCTGGCCGTACTCTTCGAGTTGGAATAGTCTGTGGGCCGGTTTTCTTGGCCCTGTTGCCGCGCGTAATCGAGTCTATGTCATCGTCAGCAGTTACGATGATACGACCGATGTAAAGGATTACCTTTCCGATCACGGATGCCGCACCGACTCCGTTGTGTTTCTGCAGCGCTCCACGAATTCCGTCTGGATCCGGGACTATGGCCCTTGGTGGGTCTGGCAGCAGGACACTTGGGATCGGGCGATCGTTGACTGGGACTACAACCGGCCCCGCCCGCAGGATGATGCGATTCCGGAATGGCTGGCCACCTATTTCGGTGTCCCTTACTACGGACCCGACATCACGCACACCGGCGGCAATTTCATGGTGGACGGCTGGAAGAGCGGCTTCGCATCCGAACTGACCTATGACGAAAACTCCAGCATGACCCCGGCGGAAATCAATCAGATTTTCGAAGACTACATGAATCTGGATAGCGTCTATTTCTTCCCGCGTTTCTTCGGAATCGACCACATCGACATGAGCATGAAGTTCTTGAATGACCACACGGTCATCGTCAATGAATACCCGGTAGGCAATCCGTACAATGCAGTCATGGAACAATGCATCGACATCCTGGAGACTCTCACCGGGTCCTACGGGGATCCTCTCAATATCGTACGCATACCGGCGCCGTCCTGGAGTAGCGGCGTTCCCTATACCTATACAAACTCTCTCATATGCAACCAAATCGTGCTCGTCCCAATCTACAATCGTGTGGAAGATGCGGCCGCGCTGCAGGTGTACGAAGACAACATGCCGGGCTACCAAATCTACAGCTATGACTGCAATTCCATCATTCCGTCGCAAGGGGCGATTCATTGCGTGACGAAAGAAGTGATGCACCGGCGCCTCATTCGCATCGAACACGAGCCGATGCCGGACACCGTAACGGTTTCGGGGCCATACACGATTGCGGCCCGTATCGTATCGCTCGGAACGCTCGACACGGACTCGCTGACGGTCTTCTGGAGTGTGGATGGCGTCTGGCCTTACGAGGCGGCTCCGATGACAGAGACGGTCGCCGACAGTTTCACCGCCACAGTACCAGCGCAGCCGACGGGAACCGATGTGCGCTACTTCATCTCGGCATGGAATGTCGAAGGGAATTGGACTCATCTGCCTCGCTACGGACCGGATGCGCATTACACCTTCCACATTGATACCGCGCTGGAGCCGCCGCGGGCTGTGGGAGACCTTGTTCTCGCTGTGGATGCGCCGGATATCGTTTTGCGTTGGTCACCCGTTACGGAGGATATTCAAGGATCGCCGATCACGGTTTCGGACTACGATGTCCATCGGGGCGCAGAGCCATTCTTCGAGCCGGGCCCCGGGACCTTTGTGCAAACCGTCAGCGATACCAGCTTTGTGGACACAGGGGTTCTGAACGGCAGTGACCTCCAGTACTACATCGTTCTCGCCGTCTATCCGTAGGAGAGCTCAGAAGAGACATTCATTCGGTGGGGGATTTGAACCAGTCGCGGTTTATTTGCACCCTTGGTCGGTGCAAGTAGACCGCGATTTCTCTTGAACATCATATGGGAGATCAGGGCGAGTGACCCAGGTCCGAAATCCAACAGCCCTTCCATCGCCAAGATACGCAGGCTCTTAGTAAGTCCCGCTACATAGGCACATGATTTGCCATACTTAGTAGGCGAAAGGGTGTGTATATGGGAAGCGAAAGAAGGCTATCATCAAGCCAGGTAGACTATCCGTGGAGAACCTCGCGCCATGGGTCGGCGCCCTTATGGTGTTGTTTCTCCTGTCTGGCTATTCGGATTGGAATGAGGCGACGGTTTCACAGTCGATGGAATGTCAGGAAACGGGGGAAATTTTCAAACCGGATTCGAGGTCGGAATTTGTGGCTTGGATAAGAAGTGAGATTGAGCCTAGGAAATGTATATGACGACTTGCAGAAGAGAATGTCAATCTGGGGCAGCACGGGACGCTCAAAAAGGGATGGTGCTTGTCCTGACTATGATGATGATGTCGGTCCTGCTTTTCATAGCGGGGACAACGGCCACTCGTTCGATTGCCCAGGCTCGGGTTACGGCGCGAGATGTCGACGATACAAAGACCTTCTATGCGGCGGAGGCGGGATTGGAGTGGGGTATCGGTCAGTTGCAGGCGTTGCTTCTAAATAACCTTGCTCCCATCCAACAAGATCTGGATGCCGTTCCCCAGCCATCGCTGGAAGGCTTCCAGTTCACGACTTATTCGATTGCACCGCAAGGAATCCTGTCTCAAGAACTGATTCAGTCAGGGGATTATGTCGGTCTGATAGCATACATTCAGAAGTATCTGATCACCTGCGAGGCAGAGGGGACGCGGCGCTCGGCGAGGATTGAACAGGTGGTTGAACACCAGTTCATCCCGCTTTTCCAATTCGGTGTCTTCTATGATGAGGACTTAGAGATTTTTCCCGGTCCTCAGATGAGTTTCGCGGGTCGGATCCATACAAACCATGATCTCTATATCGGTGCCGACGCCGGGATCACTTGTGATTCTTATGTGACGGCCGTTGGGAACATCTGGCACTTTCGCAAGGACGGTGGCCATGTGGACCCACCGGGTCCCGTGCTCATCCGCGATCATCTGGGGGTGTATCGGGACATGTGGACAGGGGCCTACTGGCTGGATGAGAGACAAGCGAGCTGGGGGACCGAAGCCCTTGAACGCTGGGGTGGAATGGTGCGCGATGCTGCACATAGCACCCACGACTTGACATTGCCGCTGCCTCCGACATCGGATATGTATGAGATTATCGAACGCGGACAGGCCGGTGATCCGCAGGAGCTCATTGATGCGAGGTATTGGTACAAGGCCTGCACACGAATTGTCGATGGAGTCATGACGGACAGCAGCGGCAACCCGTTGAGCCCGCCACCGGGAGTGTTCAGCTATGTGACAGGTGCATTCATGGATCTGCGCGAAGGGCGGTGGATGGATGTACTGCAACTGGATGTTGGGGCGATGATTAGTGCTGGGATGGCGCCCTGCAACGGGATTCTCTATATCTCAGGGGCGGGCCCTGACGATGCGGTCCGTATCCGCAATGCCGCTCAGTTGCCTGCAGGTGGCCTGACCATCGTCACGGACAATCCTCTCTATGTCCTGGGCGACTACAACACTATTTCCAAGCAAGGGTCGGCGCTCATTTGCGATGCCATCACCATCCTGTCTTCTGCCTGGGATGATGCCAAGTCAAGTGGACCCTTGAGCGACCGAATACCGGTGCAGACGACCATCAACGCGTGCATCATGGCGGGGCATGTGGAGACCATCTACGGCAGCACTTACTGCGGTGGTATTGAGAATCTGACCCGGTTTCTTGAGCGGTGGAGTGGAATAACCTTGACATTTCGAGGGTGCCTCATTGACCTCTGGTTCAGCAGGAAGGCTATCGCGACTTGGAACTACGGTAGTTATTACACGGCACCAGACCGAAATTACGGTTTTGACACGAATCTTCTGAACCCGGCGAATTGGCCACCGGGTACGCCGAGGGTTCACACGATTCAGCGTGGAAGCTGGCGGCAGATTAGTTGAGAAACATGCCAGTGACATGCCGAAGTTCTCAGCAGCGGCAGGCGGCAATGCCACGTCGTTCCATACCATGACATCTATATGGAGGCCGCAGGCAAGAGCCCGGACCAACCGTCCGGGTTTCTTGTCTCTGCAGCATCCCCACTGGAACAACCGACTCACCTTGTTTTCTTTGGAAGAAATCCTTATCTTGAAAGCCCTTCTTTCTAAGGCCAGAGTTCTGTGAATAATTGTTCGACAGTGAGCTCTTAGCACGAGACCCAAGATGACAAGGCATGTCAGTGTAATGCTTCGAATGGTGGCTGCGCTGTGCATTATCGGCTTCGGCGCATCCCAGGCGTGGTCTCAAGCGCCAGATACGCTCAGGATTGCAACCTACAACATTCTGTACTTTTCCGGCAGCACCGGGCCCGAGCGTGTTCCGGAATTCCGAAAGGTTATTCGGGCCATGGATCCGGATATTCTCGTCGTGCAGGAAATGTCCAACCAAACCGGCGTCGACATTTTTCTAAGTGATATCCTGGAGGTCATCGAACCGCAGAGATGGGAGGCGGTTCCCTTCCGCGACGCTCCAAACTCGGAAAACGCTTGTTTCTATCGGACAGGGGTCGTCGAATTTGTCTCCACCCGGTACATTGCAACCCAGCTCCGAGACATCAACGAATACATCTTTCGAATGCCGAATGATACGACGGCTACTATTCGACTCTATTCTGCCCATCTTAAAGCAGGCAACACTGGAGATGATAGGGATCGTCGTCTGGCCGAAGCCACTATTTTTCGCAATGATCTGAATAACCTGCCTGAAGGGAGCGACTTTTTGGCAATGGGAGATTTTAATCTCTATTATAGTGGTGAGCCAGCCTACCAGATGCTCATCGGCGAGCCGGACAACACCGGGCGATCCTTCGACCCCATCGACACGCCGGGGGAATGGCACAGCGATGTCGCTTTCGCGCCGATACATACGCAGGCGACTCGCTATGACTATGGCGGACTGGACGACCGCTTCGACTTCATCCTTGGTTCCCGTGCCATGTTCGACACACTCGGTTTCGAGTATCTTGACGGCAGCTACACCTCTTTCGGCAACGACGGCAATCATTTCAATGTATCGATCAATTACGGTCATAACAGCGCGGTGCCCGACAGTATCGCCGACGCCCTCTACTATGCATCCGACCACCTGCCTGTTTTCCTCGATCTGCTCTTCCATGCTTCAGGTTCGGCATCACGGAAGCCTGAATCGCTCCTTCCGCAATGCCGCCTATACCCGAATTTCCCGAATCCTTTCAACAGCCAGACTTTGATCCGCTACGAGGTCGCCACGCCCGGTCCGGTTTGTCTTCAAGTGTATGACCTGTTAGGTCGTCGGGTCTCCACTCTTGCGGAGAGCTTTCAGTCGCCGGGCACTTACACGGTCGCATTTGTTGGTCAGGGACTGGCCAGCGGTACCTATTTCTACTCGCTCGAAACAGCCCGGGCTGTGCAGATACGCTCGATGCTGCTGGTGAAGTAGGGAGATGCTTGGAAAGCGACACCGGCACGGTCAAGTCGTCGATGTGATTGGAGGGAATTCGTGGACGGTTCAGCGCACCGGACCTGGTTTTTGACCTACGGCATCCGGGTTGCTATTATTGCCAATTCTGCTATCTTTGTGGGCGAAATAGCATCACCCCTACCCACGCCATGAGCCATGAAAATCGCCGATCTCCCCAAGAAGCTCTTCCCGCGAAAGACCCAATTCTACGACCTGTTGGAAGAGTCCACGCGCAACCTTTCCGACGCGATCCAGTTGCTCACTCTCCTCGCGGAGCAGGACGCGGGGGAAGAGCGCGACAGGAACATCAGTCGCATCCAGGAACTGGAACACAATGGGGACCGCATCACCCATCGAATCTACAGGGAACTGAGCAAGACCTTCATCACCCCCATTGACGCTGAGGATATTTACGCTTTGGCCAGTGCTCTGGATGATGTGATGGATCATATCGAAGGAATCGCCACGCGCATCCATCTCTATAAGATTACGACCCTCCCTTCATCCTTCCACAACATGATTTCGATTCTTTCAAAAGCAATCGGAGTCCTGTCCACCATCATGCCTCAGCTTCGCGGACTCTCCAAAGCGAGTTCTGTCATTGATAGTTGCGTCGAAATCAACACGCTCGAGCACGAAGCTGACAAAATCTACCGTCAGACGATTGCTGACCTCTTTTCCGGGCAGGATGGACTTCTGGAAAACCTCAAGCTAAAAGAAGTCATTACCGGACTGGAATTCGCGGCGGATAGTTGCCAGAGGTTGGCCAATCGTGTCGAACACGTGGTGCTGAAGTACTCGTAGGAAGACTGCCTCATGGGCGAGTACCCGATCGCGCTGGGGATTGTCCTCGTTCTTGTCCTCGGTGCCGAATTTGTCAACGGTTGGACGGACGCTCCCAACGCTATTGCAACGGTGGTTTCGACACGAGTTCTGACTCCCATCCAAGCCGTGGTCATGGCCAGCATCCTGAACATCTTGGGTGCGATGTCTGGTACGGCAGTGGCGGCCACGATCGGAAAGGGGATTGTCGAAACCCAAGTGATCAACCTGACCACCGTTGGGGCGGCGATGGTGGGCATCATATTCTGGGGCACCTTCGCCTGGCAGTTTGGCCTGCCGACCAGCCAAAGCCATTCCCTTGTCGCGGGACTGGCCGGTGCTGGACTGGCGACCGCAGGCCCGTCCGTCTTACTCTGGGTTGGCTGGAGCAAAGTGCTCTTGGGGCTTGTCTTCTCGACTTTCCTCGGTTTTGGCGCTGGTCTTGTTATCATGTTGGCCATCTCATGGCTTTTCCAGGATCACCCGCCGAGCCGGGTTCGCAAGCTTTTCGGTAGACTGCAGATCATTTCAGCGGCCTTCATGGCTTTCAGTCACGGCAGCAATGATGGTCAGAAGTTCATCGGAGTCTTCACTCTGGCTCTCGTCTTGGGAGGTGTGATCCCGGAATTCCATGTTTCTTTGCCGGTGATTCTGATTTGCGGCGTTGTCATGGGCATCGGAACATCTATTGGAGGATGGCGGATCGTTCGCACGATGGGATTGCGGATGGTCAAACTCGAACCTCCCAGCGGTTTCTCGGCAGAGACAGCGGCGGCCAGTTGCATCGAACTGGCCTCTCGGTTAGGCATCCCGGTCAGCACGACCCACACGATCAACACAGCTATCATGGGTGTCGGGGCCTCGAAGCGCCTTTCGGCCGTGCGATGGGGAGTGGTGCGGGAAGTGGTCGCTGCCTGGATTCTGACCTTTCCGGTTTGCGGCGTGATTGCATGGTTGGTCGTCAAGCTCTTGGAAGTGTTGAAGTAACCGCCAGAGACGTCATACTGACCGTTTCTCGGAGCAAGCCAAATTTTTCCTTGAATATGTGGATAAGTTTGGCTACCTTTGTAGTGGTGTAGCAGATGGGTTCCGGATTGTGCGGGCATCGCCGCTTCGTCATTAACCACTCTCCAGACAAAGACCCTATCTGCTTGATTAATAGTTATCAGCGGTTTGTCGAGACCCAGTGATATTGGCGCCGATCCTTCTTGGTGCGGAGCCTCGTGGGTCAGGAATCATCTTGCAGTTGACCAAAGAGGAACGAGATTTACCATGAGGAAGGTT